>PALK01000031.1 GCA_002710765.1 Rickettsiales bacterium
CACAGAAAATATCAGCTTTAAAACCTGCTTTCACGCCAGATGGGACAGTTACTGCTGCTAATGCATCCTCCATCTCTGATGGTGCAGCTGCAATGGTTCTTTGCTCTGAGATTTATTCAAGTAATTTTGATCTTCCTGTAAGAGCCAGAATTAAGGGTTATGCGGGTCATGCTCAAGAACCAGGTTGGTTTACCACTGCTCCAATACCTGCAACAAAAAAGTTAATTGATAAATTAAATTGGTCGGTAGAAGAAGTAGATCTTTGGGAGGTCAATGAAGCTTTTGCGGTAGTGCCTATGGCTTTTATGCGGGAATTAAAAGTTCCAAGGGAAAAAATAAATGTTAATGGTGGAGCTTGTGCTTTGGGTCATCCAATTGGAGCATCAGGAGCCAGGATAATTACAACACTCATTAATGCACTAACTCAAAGGCAATTGAAAAAGGGTATTGCTGCTATTTGTATTGGTGGAGGAGAGGGTTTGGCATTGGCGGTTGAAATCCCGAGCTAACTGGTTCAAGCTGATGATTAATTTTGAAAAATAATTGAAGGTTAAATTATCATGTTTGTAGGGTCTCTAGATTTTGGGCTAGGTCACGAACTGGATGCTTTACGTGACTTAGTTTGTCAATTTTCAACTAGGGAAATATTACCACGGGCCGCCAGTATAGATAGTNAGAATGAATTNCCGAAGGATCTNTGGCAAAAGATGGGAAATGCTGGATTGCTGGGAGTGACAGCTCCTGAAGCTTATGGGGGCTCTGGATTAGGCTACTTGGCACATTGTATCATTGTTGAGGAAATTAGTCGTGCATCTGCAGCTGTTGNGTTNTCTTATGGAGCTCATTCAAATTTATGCGTTAACCAACTTAATCGTTGGGGGAGTGACGATCAAAAGGCAAAATATTTACCAGATCTTATTTCAGGAAAAAAAGTTGGATCTTTGGCTATGTCAGAGGCTGGCTCTGGCTCTGATGTTGTCTCAATGAAACTTAAAGCAGACAAAAGAAATGATCGCTTCATCCTTAATGGCACTAAGATGTGGATAACCAATGGACCAGACGCAAGTACCCTGATTGTTTATGCTAAAACTAATCAGGAAGAAGGATCTAGAGGTATTACTGCTTTTATCATTGAGAAAGATACTGAGGGATTTTCATCATCCGTCAAACTCGATAAACTTGGTATGAGAGGTTCCAATACATGCGAATTNGTTTTTGATAACTGTGAAATACCGTTTGAAAATGTTTTAGGAGAGGTTGGTAAAGGTGTTGAAGTCCTNATGTCTGGTCTTGATTATGAAAGAGTAGTATTGGCAGCTGGGCCTTTAGGGATCATGGCTGCTGCCTTGGATGTNGTTGTTCCATATGTTCATGAAAGAAAACAATTTGGTAAAGCCATAGGAGCTTTTCAACTTATGCAGGCTAAACTTGCAGATATGTATACCACATTCAATGCATGTAGATCTTATGTTTATGCAGTGGCAGGTGCTTGCGATAGAGGAAAAATCACAAGGAAAGACTCTGCTGGGTGTATTCTTTATTCTGCTGAAAAAGCAACTCAAGTAGCGTTAGAGGCAATTCAGTGTTTAGGAGGGAATGGCTACATTAATGAGTATCCAACAGGTCGTCTATTACGNGACGCTAAGTTATACGAAATTGGTGCAGGTACCTCNGAAATAAGACGAATGTTGATCGGGCGAGAAATTTTCAAAGAGACAGGATAATAGTTTTTCAAAAACAATGCTGTTCATGNTTNTCCCAGGGGTTGCTTTAATGGAAAAAACTACTTCAACTTATCAAAAATTATGTTCTGATTTTAAATGGGATGTCCCCCAATTTTATAATATGGGGTATGATACTTCGGAGAGATGGGCTAGGAAGTCTCCNAATAATATTGCCATGATTGAGGTTTTCCCTGACGGTAAATTGAAAACTACCAGTTATTCTCAGTTAGACTCGCTAGTTAATAAGGGAGCTAATTATCTAGTNAAAATGGGACTAAGGCGTGGTGATAGGGTAGGTATACTGCTTCCACAGTCTTTGGAGTGTGCAATCTCGCATATAATGGCATTCAAGCTTGGAGCAATATCGGTCCCTCTATTTCTATTATTTGGGCCTGATGCCCTAAGTTATAGAATTTTAAATGCAGGTATAGAGGTTCTTATAACCGATAATGCTGGCGCTAAAAAGCTNAGAGATATGCCGCGTGCTGCTCAAANAAAATTACATATTTATACTGTAGATGGTGAGGATCCTAAGCTAAAAACTTCTGGGTTATGCTTCTCTGAATTAAACGAGTCTCAGTCTTTTAAGNATACTGAGACTAATGCAGATGATCCTGCAACTATAACATATACTTCGGGGACAACCGGCTCACCCAAGGGCGCGCTTCATGCGCATAGAATTTTGCTTGGTCATTTGCCAGGTTTTGAAATGTTTTTGAATTTATTCTCTAGATATAAAAATGAAACGTCCAATTTATTATGGACCCCTGCTGATTGGGCTTGGATGGGAGGACTTTATAATATCTTGCTGCCNGGCCTTTATCATGGTCTCCCAATCCTAGCGCATAGATTTGAAAAGTTTTCTGCTGANAAAGCTTTTCAATTAATGTCTGATTATAAAGTCACCGGAGCCTTTTTACCCCCAACTGCATTAAAATTGTTAAGGTCGTATGCTTCTGATAGGTCTCCTAATAAACTTTATTTAAAATCTGTAGGAAGTGGTGGAGAGCCCCTAGGAAGTGAATTGGTAGAATGGGGACGGCGTGTNTTAGGGATNACTATTAATGAGTTTTATGGTCAAACAGAATGCAACTTAGTATTATCTTCTTGTGAAGCAATAATGGAACCAAGACCAGGAATAGCTGGCCCACCAGTCCCAGGCCACTTAGTTAGAGTTATAGCGCCAACTGGAGAAGAGTGTGCATTAGGTGAAGAAGGATTGATAGCCATAAAAAAAGGCCCACCTCAAATGTTTCTTAGGTATTGGAAAAATACTGAGGCTACAAAGGAAAAGTTTATTGGTGATTGGATGCTTACTGGTGACAGAGGTGTTATGGAGACTGATTCTTGGATAAGGTTTATTGCTAGGGATGATGATGTTATTACCTCATCAGGATATAGAATTGGTCCGGTGCCAATCGAAGATTGCTTAATGAGCCATCCATCTGTAACCATGGCTGCCGTAGTGGGAAAACCTGACAAAGTAAGGACGGAAATTATAAAAGCATTTATCGTATTAAAGCCTGGGTGGACAGAGAATTCTGAACTAATGAGGGAACTCCAAAACCATGTGAAAATGAGATTATCTGCCCATGAATATCCTAGGGAGATTGAAATTGTGAAACACCTACCAGTGACAAATACTGGAAAGATATTAAGAAGAAAATTAAGGGATATGGNCTCAATTCGACCTGATAAAAAGTGATTTAAAGGATTTGGGATAACTAATTGGATAATTTTGAAACAATTCAAGTTTTTATAGATAAAGATGGCTNTGTAATTCTTACACTAAATAGACCAAAGTTTAAAAACGCTTTTAACCAAAAGATGATAGAGGAATTCAAAGAAGTTCTAAATAATATTAAAAGTTCAAAGGAGCTCAGAGCACTCATTATTAGAGCTAAGGGGGATATTTTCTGTGCAGGAGGTGATTTGAAATGGATGAAAGAAACCCGCAATAAAGATAGAAAAAAAAGGATAGCAGAAGCAAAATCCTTAGCCCAAATGTTTTTGGACCTTTATAATTTGCGAGTACCCACTTTTACCGAAGTGACTGGTGATGCCTACGGCGGAGGGGTAGGGCTTTTATCTGCGTGCGACTTTGTATTTTCTTTAGACANGGTCAAATACTCTCTATCGGAAACTAGACTAGGTCTGATTCCAGCTACAATAGCGCCTTTTCTAGTTAATAAATTGGGTAAAGGTCCTTCAAAAATGCTTTTCCTAAGCACAAGGCCNATAGGAGCAGAAACAGCAAAACAAATAGGCTTAATAACAAAAATTTTTCCAGAAATAGAAACTTTGCAGAAAGAGGTCAAGATAGAGTTGAACTATATCTTACAAAGTGCTCCNGAAGCTGTGGAACAGGCNAAAGAGCTACATCATCAATTAGGTTATGATCACCCTCATAATACCTTACAGTTTTCCGCAGAGGCTCTTGCAGATCGATGGGATTCCAGAGAAGCTCAGTTGGGGATTGATGCTTTTTTAAATAAAGAAAAGCCACCTTGGATAAAATAGTGNTATTNTCAAACTTATNCTGAAGATAAAAAGTCAGACACCTTTTTAGACAAAATTTCTGGAATTTCTTCTGGTATGAAATGGTAACTAGGAAGAGCCTCTCCTACTACATCTTTAGTCGTATATTTGCTCCAANTTTGTAANGGCTGAAAGCATTTATGAATTACACCTTTTTCACCCCAGAGTACTTGGATAGGTATATCAATTTTTTTTGTCAGGTCTTCTTTATCATGCTNCAAGTCAATAGTCGCACTAGCCCTGTAGTCTTCACATGTAGCATGGATATTTTCCCATGGGGAAAACTTCTCAAGATACACTTCAAACTTTTCTCTAAATCTAAACCCGCCAGACCAGTTCCCCAAACAGTTATTCAGCCAGAGTCTTGGGTTTCTACCAATAAAATCCTCCGGCAGTGGAGCATTTTGGATAAGAAAGAACCAGTGGAAATAACTAGTGGCAAAATCCTTACTAGTTTGTTCGTACATATCTAAGGTAGGGCAGATATCAATTACTGAAAGTGAGCTTACTCGATCCCGATGATCTCTAGCCAACCTGTGTGCCACTCTACCTCCTCTGTCGTGGCCTACAACTGAGGTTTTATCGACGTTTAGGTAATCAAGAACCTGGACCATATCTAAGGCCATCACTCTTTTTGAGTAGTTAGAATGATCGGGAAGCCCCTTTGGAGCAGCTGAGTCACCGTATCCCCTCAAATCTGGAATAATAGTCGTATAATTCTCAGACAAAAGTGTGGCTGTTTCCTCCCACATTAGACTACATTGAGGGTAGCCATGTAATAGAAGGACTGGCGGACCTTTTCCTAATTTATAGAAGTGGATTGGCCCAACCTCTGTCTTAATATAGTCTTCTTTAAAATTGTGCATCATGCTAGTTTTGATTCGAATGCAGTATGAAAAGCAACTTAATTTGAACGTAGAGATAAAACTAACTTAAATCAATTATAGCGTTTCAATAAAAACAGAGGTACCAAAATCACTAAGAATAAATATGATATGGGTCGTTTAAATTTACCGTTTGTAGGAATTCCAACCTTTGGCAAGAGAGAATACGTTCATAATTGGAGGAAACTTTCTGCAGACATTGCAATACTTGGGGCTCCTTTTGATTGTGGAACTCAATTTCGGTCAGGAGCTAGATTTGGCCCTCGTTCAATAAGAGAGGCTTCTACTTTATTTTCTTTTGGTCATGCAGGAGCATATGATCATGAAGATGATAAAGTTTATTTAAACAGTGATGTTAAGATTGTTGATATGGGGGATGCTGACATCGTCCATACCGATACTGTTAAAAGCCACAAAAATATAGAGTTTGCTGTAAAATGTGCTTTAAATGCAGGATCATTGCCAGTCATCATAGGTGGTGATCATTCAATTAATATTCCTTGCATAAATGCTTATGAAGGACAACAGCCCTTCCATGTTCTTCAAATAGATGCCCATTTAGACTTTGTTGATGAGAGGCATGGTGTCAAGTTTGGTCATGGAAACCCCATGCGACGGGCCGCGGAAAAGGATTACGTATTTGGTCTTACTCAGCTAGGGATTAGAAATGTTTCTTCAACAGCGAAAGAAGGGTATGAACAAGCAAGGCTTATGGGCAGTGATATAATTTCAGTCCGTCAAGCTCGGCATATGGGAATGGTTAATGTAGTTAATAGAATACCAAAAAATGAAAGGCTCTACATAAGCATAGATATAGATGCTTTTTGCCCATCTATTGCACCAGGAACAGGAACCCCCAGCCATGGGGGCTTTTTATACTATGAAGTATTGGAAATCTTAAAGGAGGTAGCGCATAGAAACCAAGTGATTGGTATCGATCTTGTGGAAGTAGCACCAGATTATGATCAATCTGGGAGTACGGCAGTATTGGCAGCCCAAGTCTTATTAAATTTTTTAGGCTTTATTTTCTCAAAATAATCTTATTAGTTAATAGAATTCTTGAAATATTTTTCGTATTTAGGGTCATAGCTGAACTTGATTTTGGTCATATGCCATTACTAGCCTTGAAAATTTCATCAATAACTAATTGGTTTTTAAATGAATCTTCTAGAGAAAATAGTTGGTCCTTATTATTTTCCAGAATAGCACGGCTGAATGCTTCAATTTGTAATCTGTACTGGTTTACCTCACCAAAACGAAGATATTGAGTTTCATTATTGTCAAGAGAGTGTATAGACACCTTAGAATCCCCATAGTTCCTAGCATTAAAAGGGGCATGGACTTCGATTCTTCCATTGTCCCCATGGAACACCATTTTTTGCCTTAAAGACATCTGGGTACTTACATAAAAACTTAAATCAAAATGCTTAAATCCTAGTTCTACGGAAGCATAAGTATCGACACCGAAAGTTTTATCTATTTCTACCCTTGCTCTAATGGTTTGGGGCTCTTCCCCAGTAACAATGCGGGTTGTTACGATGGGGTAAACTCCTATGTCAGGTAGCACACCACCACCCAATTCAGGATTATTACGCATATTTTCTGGGTCCTTATTATAGTAAGTAAACGAACCCTGTACGTGTTTGAGGGTCCCAATGCACCCCTCTGCTATAAGATTTTTAACTTTATGCCATTGAGGGTGATAGTACACCATAAATGCCTCAGAAAGGAAACAAGCTGACTTTGTCTCGGCCTTAATAAGAGACTCAATCTCGGCAGCTCTTAGGGCAATGGGTTTTTCACATAAAACGTGTTTTCCTGCTTCCAGGCACTTAAGTGACCATTCCACATGCTGCGAAGTGGGGACTGGGATATAAATAGCATCAACATCAGGACATGCCAGGAGCTCCTCATAGGATCCAAAAGGTCTAGATGAATCAAATTGTTGGCAATAAATCTTAGCCTTCTCGAGGTCTCTACTAGCAATGGAATGCAAAATTGCGTTTTTGGACTCTAGGATGGCAGGAATTACTTGATTTCTTGCTATATTTGCTGTTGAAAGTACTCCCCAACGTATCATTTTTATCCCTTCATTAACGGCACGTTATTAGTTTAAAAAAAAAACTTTGGTGTGGAAAGTTTTAAAGTACAGATTTATAACTTTCGATGAATCCCAAGCATGCTTTTTCTATTAGGTTGGAGACATATTCAAAGTTTCCAGAAAAGTACGGATCGGGAATCTCTTTTCCTTTATCTGGTGAGAAGTCCAATAATAGCTTAATGGTTACCTTTAAGTCTTTTGAACAAGCAGCCTGGAGATCCTGAAGATTTTTCCTATCCATAGCTAAAATTAGATCGAAGTATCTGAAGTCCTTGGGTGTAATTTTTCTAGCTTTTTGTGATGCAATATCCCAAGATTTAGCGATGGCAACTTTTTGGGCTCGATGGTCAGGTGATTTACCTGTGTGCCAAGCCTCAGTGCCCGCACTATCGACAAAAATTTTCAAGGAATTCTTTTTTGCTAGAAATTCCATGGCTCCTTGGGCTAGTGGTGATCTACAAATATTTCCAAGACAGACCATTAATATTTTTTTATTCTTTATCCTACTTTCCTTTCCAAATTGGGTCTCTTTTTTCCACAAATGCATTCTGTCCTTCTAAAAGGTCTTCTGATCCATAAAGTTTATCAACTGTATGTAATTGACGTTTAGTAACTTTGTTAAGAATATCTTGAAATTTGCTATCTTCTGACTCTCTCACAACCTCTTTTATAGCTGACATAACTAAAGGTGGACCGTTAGCGATATCTTGGGCCATATTTAGAGCCTTTTTCAGTAAAGATTCTTTCTTTAATATATGATTTACTAACCCCCACCTGTGTGCCTCTGAAGCATCTATCCAGCGTCCTGTTATCAACATTTCCATAGCTATATGATATGGAATACGTTTTGGTAGCTTTATAGAGGCGGCGTCTGCAACGGTCCCGGACTTAATTTCTGGTAATGCAAAAGTGGCCTCCTCTGCTGCTAATATGATATCACAAGATAAGGCGATTTCTAAGCCACCACCGCAGCAAATTCCATTAATAGCAGCAATNATGGGNTTATTCATATGNGGTAATTCTTGAATNCCNCCAAAACCTCCAACNCCNTAATCTCCATCANCGGCATCCCCNNCAGCGGCAGCTTTCAGGTCCCAACCAGGACAAAAGAACTTANTACCTGCTGCNGTTAATATNCCTACTCTNAATATNGNACTATCCCTAAATNCTCTGAAAACTTCACCCATTAACCTACTTGTCTTNAAATCTATAGCATTAGCCTTAGGTCGATCTATTGTAACTAGTAGTGCTTTTCCCATAATCTTTGTTCTTATAGGGCCATCCTCTAGATTAAGATAAGTTTGATAATTCTTTCCCATTTTNCCCCCAAATTTATCTGTTAATTTCAATTAAGGCATCTGCGGCATAGGCGTTCNTNTTTGTAATAATAAGAGGATTTATCTCNAATTCAGAAATATCATGAAGAGGNTTTTCGATTAAGGNAGATATTTTCATTATAACTTCNATNGTTTTTTGTAAGTTGGCTTTTAATAAGCCTCTATAACCCTCAAAAAGTGGTGANAGCGGGAGTGATTTCAAGGAATCTTCAACCATTCTTTCGTCAATAGGCAGTATTAGGATTTTTTTGTTGTTTGAAATTTGTGCATGAAGTTCACTTAAGATTCCACCCGGTGAAAGGGTCATGGCAAAGAGACCAGTTTCGTCCTTGGTTATCCCAACGAGTAATTCCATTATATTAGGCTCAAGCATTTCTTCAATAAGAATTTGGCTGGTTTGATTCTTTACTTCATGAACCCTAACCAGCAAATCATCTAATGATCTAATATTTAGAATGACTAAACCAGATTCGGTTTTATGCCCAACACCAACGCCTTTTAAGACTAAAGGGAAATTAAATCTCTTAATTAGGCTTTTACTTTCTTTGACTGCGGTGACGTCGATTAATAATGATCTGGGAACAGGTACCCCGTTATTCTTCAGAAGACTTTTAGCTTCAAATTCCATCAACTGCAGTCGGGACCTTTTTGGAGAAGACTCTTCTGAAATTAGGACTGGTCTGATCCGTACCTTTTTCATCAGAAAGGAACTCTTTAAGCTTATCTCTATAGACTCTAAGCCTATTTTAAGNCCACATAAAGGNGTTATCCCATGATTAATAAANTTNNTAGCTAAGCTCTCTGTCATACTTTCGCTNAGGGAAGAAATCACTANAATATTTGCTNNAGTAGCNNTTTTTGCTTCAATAATTGCCTCNAATCCACATTGAAATCCTTCTTGATTACAACGATCCGNTCTCGGTATNTCTAANACAAAGATGATGAGGCTCCTAGTTCCNTCACATATTGTGGTGAANAGTTTTTTCATTCGCTCTGTGTCCCCCCAGATAAATGTATGATAATCTAAAGGATTAGAAATTCTAACAACATCACCTAATATATTACTTATTTGACGGGACTTTTCTGCTGGGAATTTGGGAAATTTCAGGGATGTTTGCATTGAAAAATCTGAAACTANGCTNGCTTCACCACCNGAGCAGCTAACNGAAATTACTGAAGGGCTTTTGATTCTACCAACTAAGTGGANGATCTTTAAGCTCTCTAAAAAAATATCTAGATCATGNACTTCGACTATCCCTAGTCTTTCAAGAAAGGCTTTAGAAATATCTGAATTCCCAGTAATNGANGCTGTATGAGAAAANCTTTGNGACTTACTGGAGGTAGTTTTTCCTGNNTTCAGGGCTATTATGGGCTTGTTCGCTTTCAATGCTGAAAGTGACATTTCTTCGAATTTTCTNAGATCNTTTATNCCCTCAATATAAAATCCNATAGCTGTAACCCTAGAATCCTCAATCATTGCTAATCCAAGATCTGAAATATCTAATTGGGCTTGATTGCCAGAGGTTAGTACATAGGCAATAGGAGTACTTCGGGACTGCATGGTGAGATTGATTGCTATATTCGATGATTGCGCAATAATAGCAACCCCAGATTCTAATGGTATNCCACCATGTTGGTCNGGCCAAATATAGGCTTGGTCAAGATAATTTAGGTATCCATAGCAATTTGGTCCAAGGAATGGCATATCCTCCGCGACCTCAGTCATTTTTTTCTGGAGCTCTGCTCCAAGNGNNCCAGTTTCTGAGAANCCAGATGCAAAACANGTTGCTCCGCCACAACCAANNTTTTTTAGCTCTCTCAAAATTTCAATTGTCTTGTGCTTATTTACTCCAATGAATGCTGCATCGATCGGCCCAGGAAGTTCATCGGTAGTCTTATAGCATCTATATCCTGCAATACTTTTTCTATTAGGGTTAACAGGCCAAACTTCACCAGAGAAATTAGAGTCTTTAATTTGATAGGCAACATTTTCGGCCCATCTGCCACCAAAGAGGGCCACAGTGTTCGGTTGTAATAGTCTACGGAGATTTTTCTTCATTAATTTTCATAGGGCCTTAAAAGTGATCTAGAAATTATGTGACGTTGAATTTCTGAAGTGCCTTCCCAAATTCTTTCTAACCTTGCGTCCCGCCAGATCCGTTCAAGTGGGAGTTCATTCATGAGCCCCATTCCACCATGTATCTGAATAGCTTCATCGGAAACCATAGCCAGCATCTCAGTTGCTTTTAGTTTAGCCATGGCCATGTCGGCACTAGTTACTGTTCCTTGGTCATATTTCCAGCCAGCCTCCAAAATCATTAGTTCAGAAGCTTTCATTTCCATAGCCATATCTGAAAGCTTGAAGGAGATGCCTTGAAATTTTCCAATTGGTTGTCCGAACTGTTGGCGCGTAGCAGCCCATTCAGTTGCGTGCTCGAATGCTCTTTCAGCTCGCCCTAGGCAAGTGGCGCCAACTTGGAGTCTTGTGGCACCCAACCAGTCATTGGCTACGTCAAAGCCTTTGTGAACTTCGCCTAAAATAGCTTCCTTAGGTACCCTTACATCAGAAAACTCCAAAATTGAATTTGTATATCCCCTATGTGAAACATTTTCATAACCCGGCCTAATCTCAAAACCTGGCGTGCCTTTATCAACGAAAAAGGCAGTGATGAGTTTTTTTTCACCCTTTGAGGTGCTCTCAGTTCCAGAGGCCATAAATGCTATGGTAAAATCAGCTATGTCTGCATGACTAATAAAGTGTTTTGTCCCATTTAGGATCCAATCTCCATTTTCGTTCTGTTTTGCTGATGATTTCATACCTCTCAAATCAGACCCAGCGTTGGGTTCGGTCATTGCTAAGCAGTCCCAAGTTTCACCTGAAATACAGGGTTTAAGATACTGCTCTTTTTGCTCCGTGGTCCCAGCACACAAAATATTTGAAGGTCTTGCTACGCAAGTCCAATGGAGTGCATAATTTGCTCTTCCTAATTCCTTTTCAAATAATAACCATGTTAGAGTATCTAAACCGCCACCTCCATACTCAAGTGGAATATTTGCTGCGTAGATACCAGCTTTGATAGCCTTTCCCTGTATTTCCTTAATCAAGTCTTTTGGCAAAAACCCATTTCTTTCAACTAGTGATTCATGTGGGTATAGTTCATTTTTTACAAAATCTTTAGTTGTCTTGATTATTAATTTTTGCTCTTCATTAAGATCAAAATTCATGATTTCTCCCCAAGAATGGCATTAACCAATTATAAAGTTTCAAAAGTTTCTTTCGCTTTTTTAATTAAAGTTCCAGCACCATAATCATTTTTTTCTAATGCCTTTTGTATTTCAACTAAGTTGTCGTCACGTATTCTTTCCAAATCAGTTATTGACTTCCCTTCAGCTTGCTCATCAGATTGACTAGAAATAAGATCAATCAATTCATCATTAAATTCAGGTACATTCATGAGTTTGGTCCATGGCCAAGATAAACAAGGACCAAAATGATGTAAAAACTGCCTCATGCCACCCTCACCAGCTGCAGTTCTATAGGTTTGGAAGACCCCCATCTGTGCATACCTAAGCCCAAAGCCATATCTTACTATGTCGTCCAATTCTTGAGTTGTGCATATTCCGTCTTTGATTAACCAAAGGGATTCACGCCAAATTGCTTCCAAAAGGCGATCAGCTACGAAGGCTTCTATTTCTTTTTTTATATGTACGGGCTTCATGAATATACTTTTAAAGAAATCGCAAGCTTTTTTTACAAAAACTAACTCAGTTTTTGAGCCTCCAACCACTTCAACCATTGGTATTAAATAAACTGGATTGAAAGGATGAGCTACGATAAGCCTCTCAGGGTTGACCATTTTTTCCTGGAGGTCACTAGGCTTTATTCCAGAAGTTGATGAAGCAATAAGAGTTGTTGGTGAACATTGATTTTCAATTTTTTCATAAATCTGTTGTTTAATATCTATTCTTTCTGGGACACTTTCAATTATAAAATCTATATTTTCTAGTGCTTTGGAAATGTCAGTGTAGTACTCAAAAGTCCCAAAGGTGACACGTGTATTTGGAAAGAGCTTTTTATAGGCTCTTTTTGAATTTTCAAGCATGCTATAGAGTCTTGACTTTGATAGTGGCGTGGGGTCATAAATCTTAACACTAATTCCATTTTGTATTAAGCGGGCAACCCAGCCTGCACCTATAGTTCCACATCCAATGCAAGAGATATTTATCTTTTTATTTTTCATTTTGGCGCCTTTTTTATGAGGTTAAGGCGGGATCTAACTTCACTGGGCTTTAAAATAGTAGCCCCCAAATTTTCGACTATAATTACAGCTTTTTCAACTAAGTCTTTATTACGTGCCAAACGACCTTTTGCTAGCATTAAATTATCTTCGAGCCCGACACGGACATTTCCCCCCGCTAGAACTGAAGCAGCTACATAGGGCATCTGATGACGACCTAGAGAAAAAGCCGACCAAGTCCACTCTTTGGGGGTATTATTAACCATTGCTAAAAAGGTATTGAGATCATTTGGAGCTCCCCAAGGGACTCCCATACAAAGTTGCACTAGGGCAGGTGCACTAATTATACCCTCTTTGACCAATTGCTTTGCATACCACAGATGGCCAGTATCAAAGGCTTCTATTTCAGGTTTAACATTTAAATCAGAAATCATCTTACCCATAGCTAAAAGCATTCCAGGGGTATTTGTCATGACGTAATCTGCTTCTGCAAAGTTCATCGTCCCACAATCAAGGGTGCATATTTCAGGCAAGCATTCGGCAACATGGGCTACTCGTTCCTCCGCACTGATCATATCTGTTCCAGCTCCCAAGTTTAAAGGTGCAGTTGTAGGACCAAAAACCATATCACCGCCCATGCCGGCAGTAAGGTTTATGATAACATCAGTTGCAGAATCTCTTATCCTATCAGTAGTTTCTCTGTAGTAGGCTAATTTTCTAGACGGGGAGCCTGTCTCAGGATCTCTAACGTGGCAATGAACTATGGCGGCGCCAGCTTTTGCTGCTAAAATAGCTTCCTCTGCAATTTCCTTTGGAGATCTGGGAACGTATTGACTTTTATCTTGTGTACTTCCTGACCCAGTTAAGGCGCATGTGATGAATACTTCAGAATTCATTGTTAAAGGCATGTTTTATTACCCCTGATTATTTTAGTATGTATTTTCACGAATTTCTATTATTGAAGGCATATCCTCTTCCAAGGCGATTGTCACAATCTTAATTAAGTCGTGTCTATTCTCAACAAGATAATATGATAAGTCATAAGATAGAGCTTGAAGTTTAAAATTGGGTGGTTTTGGAGATGATCCAACGGGAGAAACTCCTTCTATCAACATGCTATCTTTTATTTCTTTATATCCATTGTTATTCCAAACAATAAAAATGACAGGGACATTTTCTTCAGATGCAGTCATAAGTTCGCTTGAGGTGAATTGGAAACCGCCGTCCCCCATAATGGCAATTACGGGAGAGGTTGGAGATGCTAATTTGGCTCCTATCGCTGAGGGGATTGCATAACCAAGTGTTCCATAGCCAGTTGCTGAATTGAACCAATGACCGGCTTTTTTAACATCACTGTAAAGATTTCCGGCATAAATGGGTTGAGTGCTATCCCCGACCAATATTGCTTTGGGAAAATTATTCACTAACCTAAATATGAGGTCCAGTGGGTCCTGAAGCTTACTTTCAATCTCATCTTTGCATTTCTCTCTTATTACCTGTATGTCAATTTTGAGTTGGGTTAGGCCTTTAGGCTCAAAACGTTTCGCTTTAATCTCATATAACAGGTGTTTGCAAAATTGTATTGCAGAACTTTTGATTGCTATCTCTGGTTTGATATTTTTATTTAATTGGTTTCTATCAATATCGACACGTATCAAATATTGAATTTTGGGAAATTTGCCGTCTCTATAAAGATCGAAGTCTGTTTCACCAAACTCACTTCCTATCGCTAAAACTAAATCAGCTTCAAGGATTTTCTCTCTTATACAGGTTAGACTAGGACTTGCAGGGATACATAGTGGATGATTGCCGAGTAAGCCTCGAGCGTTTACGGTGGTTATAGCTGGCGCCCCTATGCCTTCAATCAACTCATGGAGGTAGGGTTCACTCTCCTTTGCTCCACCTCCCAGGATAAGTAAGGGCTTTTTTGCCTTATTTAGTTGNTNAGCAACATTTTCNANGGTTGAGNGGTCCAGATGGTCTTCGNTGTTTTCGATGACCANATTAGNTTCTTCAATANAAAAATCACATTCTAGTTTTTGAATATCTGTTGGAATTTCTATATGNACNGGTCCTNTNTTNTTATAAAGCATCTCTNTAAAACAGGTTTTGAGTGCAGGAATTAACTCAGATGATTTTGTTATTGTTAGAGAAATCAGAGCTACTTGCTTAATTAAGGCACTTTGATCTGGTAATTGATGTAATCGCCCAAATTCCTTTTTAATCCTAGATACTGGATTGATCGCTGAGATTAGCAACATTGGAATAGAGTCTGCTCGAGCCTGCGCCATAGCTGTTATAGCATTAGTCATACCTGGCCCTGTTATTAGCAGACAAACGCCAGGTTTACCGCTTGANCTAGCATAGCCGTCTGCCATAAAACCAGCTCCTTGCTCATGGCGAGGGGTTATGTGACGAATACGNGTTTTTGAGATCCCGCGNTATATCTCTATGGTGTGAACACCCGGTAGACCAAATATAGTTTTGACTCCCATTTGTTCCAAAAGTGGTAGTATTGCGCTTCCCACTGTTAGATTAACACTTACTTTATCTCCTCGCTTCATTCAGGCACTCAAGTTTATTTACTTTANAAATGTCTTTATTCGATCACAAGCTTCTTGAAGCATTTTGTCTGGAACAGTTAAGCTTAGGCGCAAATAATTTTTTCCATTTTTCCCAAAAGATGAGCCTGGCATTGTTGCTACGCTTTGCTCTCTTAAAAGTGACCACGCAAATTCATCTGCATTGGAATTTTTTTGATTAATTCTTAATAAAATAAACATTCCAGATTTAGGCATCAAGGGTTCTATTCCCTCGATATTAGCAAGCGATTTGCAAATTAGTTTAGCCCNTCTTTCATAATCTGTTTTCATCTTGAAAGCGGCTTCGCTGGGGGTTCTAAGTGCATATTCTGTCATATCGGCTATAAAGGGTTGGTTTCCAAAAAGCATAGTTTCAGTGAGCGGTAGCATTTTCTCAATTACTTCTTCAGGCGCCAGGACCCACCCAGACCTAAAACCTGGTGCGGCATGACTTTTTGATATAGATGAAACAACAATAGTTCTGTTTACCAATCGTTCAATTTCCAAAGGTGAGGCAAATGCTTGCTCAAAAATTAGGTCTTCGTATACCTCATCTGAAACTAGCCAAAGATCGTGTTCCTCACAAACATCGACTAATTTCAAAATGTCCTCCTTACTCAAAACAGCACCTGACGGATTATGAGGAGAGTTTAGTAATAGGATTTTACTACTTGGCTTTATTTGTTTACGAATATCTTGCTCTTGGATTGAAAAACCAAATTCCTCGTGTAANGGGATCGGCTGTATTTCTGCACCAGATGATCTTATAATCCCTTCATAGGTAGCGTAGTAGGGGTCTCCAACTAAGACACCGTCTTTTTCCTCGACTAGCGTCATCATGGTTGCATAAAGAGCAGTCTGGGTACCTGGCAGACATAAAAAATTTTTAGGAGAAATATTCTTAGCGGATCTCTTNGAGTATTTACTGGCAAGAGCCTCTAATAAGTTGGGCTCTCCGCGCCCATTTGAGTATTTTGTCCTGCCTGATAGCATTGACTCATGGCACTTTTGGATAAGTATATCTGCTGGTGGTTGATCTGGCTCGCCAATAGTGAGCTCAATAATNTCCTNATTNCGTTCTTTTAATTTCCTTGCTTCCATGTGAAGGGCCCATTTATCTGAGCCAAGTTCTGCAATACGATCAGTTAGTTTTGAAAATTTCATGATGTCTCTTCTCATCAGTGCAGATACACCTGAGTATTTAATCATAGATAAAAGGATCTGCAATAAAGAACTCAAAGAGAGCAGAAGTTTATNAGACAGTANAAATTGTAAAATTACGANCGTTTTNACCTAATGCATAAAAATAGCATAAAGTGCTAAGTCGGCTGTTCACAAGATAGCTTGAAAGCTCTGGCCTACCAANAAAGAAAAAAACCGCTTGAATTTTTTTTTTTTACCTTGTTTATTCTGCTTAGCACGCNTTATGTGTGCTATTAACAAGTAACAATAGTTATTTTTAACTGTTTATATTTTCTACTGAGGGAGATGAAAATGAAAAAACTAATAATAGCAGTTACTGCAATTGCTGCGNTAGCAGGTTTTGCATCTGCAGAGCGTTATGTAATGGTAACACACGGAGAAGGTAAAGATCCTTTCTGGCCAGTAGTCCAAAAAGGTGGTGAAGATGCTGCTAGAGCTGTAGGTGCAGATTTTGAATATATCTTCACACCTTCTGGCGATATGGCTGACATGGCAAAATCTATAGCTGCCGCAGCGGCGACTCAGCCGGACGGAATGGTAGTTTCTTTACCTGATCCAGATGCTNTGGGACAAGCAATTAAAGATGCTGTAGCAGCTGGAATACCTCTGATTACAATGAATTCAGGCCTAGAATCTTCTGCTTCCCTTGGAGCTTTGATGCACGTTGGTCAGCCAGAGTTCCTTGCAGGCCAGAAGGCAGGTGAGAGAGCAAAAGCAGAGGGCGCTACTAAGGGGATTTGTTTTATCCAAGAGGCTTACAATACAGCCTTGACGGATAGATGTGGTGGTTATGGTGAAGCTATCCCAACTACGAATTTTGATAGCTCAAATGATCCTGCTACTATCCCAACAAGGGCTGCAGCNGGACTTCAGGCTAATCCTGACGTTGATGCAGTTCTATCTGTTGGACCTCACGTTTGTGTAGGTGTTCAGCAAGCAATTGATGAGCTAGGTATGAGTGTACATCATTCTTGCTTTGATCTTAGCCCACCAGTAATGGATCTAATTAACGCTGGTAAAGTTCAGTACACTATTGACCAGCAGCAGCGTCTCCAGGGCTACATGCCCATAATAGTTTTGCATCTTCATAATACTGGTGCAGGACTTTTACCAGGTGCAAATATACCATCTGGACCAGGGTTCGTTGACAAAAGTAATGCATCTTCAGTTGCCTCATTGGCAGGCGTAGATCGTTAATTATAGTGACATGGAAAGTGGGTGGCTGATGTCGCCCACTTTTTTAAAAGATTTATTATGACAGCAGAATTAGGCAGGCAAGAATCCGATCGACATAAACCCAAAGGGGGATTGCGTACGATCGTTTCAAGACCAGAAATAGGACCAATTGGGGTCATGATTCTGTTATTTGGAATGCTTGGATACTTTTCTATTCCGGCTGCTGAAACAACGTGGAATCCTTTTGCAGGTGAAGGATTTAATGCATTGGGCATAAGAAATAATCTGCGAGTTATTTCCCAGCTTGGAATTATTGCTTTAGGAGCAGGGCTTTTAATTATTGCAGGCGAATTTGATTTATCTATTGGCTCAATGATTGGTTTTGCCGGCGCATGTATGGCAATGACGCTCCGTTGGGGGTTTTCTATTATCATCCCATACATATCTTTTGAAGGTGGGGCACATTTGGAATTTTATAGATTGCTGCATATTCCAGATGTTTCACCTACTTTGGCCATTTTTATAACCTTATGTTTTACATTAACATTTGGTTGGATTCAGGGATTTATTATCGTAAAATCAGGATTGCCATCCTTCATTGTAACACTTGGGGGATTATTCTTTTTACGTGGTTTGACTGAAGTTTCATTGCGTTCCTTTAACCATCGGCCAGATCAATCAAAGGGTGCCACAACAGTTACAGAAATACCTGACCTTAAAAATATTATTGATTTACCAGGTCACGGAGAAATGGAGCGGGAGGCCGCCAAATATTTGCCAGAGGCAGATCTGTTGTCAATCGTTAAGGGATTACCAGTGGAAACCATTGCCAAGATTACTGAGCGCTTGGAATATACTTTTCAACGAGTAGCTTCAGCAAAGACTGATCTTATGGTTGCAAAAGGTGTCAAGCCATTAGAGCGGGCTTTGGAGAATGCTCTAGAGTCCAACAATGAATTTATGGTTAAAACTATCCAAGACAAGATAGCCAACTTTAAAATTGACCCTGTTGTCCCAAAATCTGTTACAGATGTAGACATAGCGCGAGCCTACATTGATACTATAGGTACGGTACAGCCGGTGGCCGACTTCTTTGGGGGGAACATTCTTGAGTCATTATTTGATTGGCTTTATTTCCCAATTGACTGGAATACAAATAATTTTGGTAACCAGTTTGCGCCAGGTCTTTATTCTTGCGTGATGATATGGGTGATTTTATCCCTAGTATGCTATATTGTCTTAAGCAAAACACAAGTTGGTAACTGGATCTATTCCACTGGCGGTAATCTGAGTGCTGCCCAAGCGAATGGAGTCCCTACTAACAAAGTTAAGATCTCACTTTTTGTTTTTTCGGCCTTTTGTGCAACATTGTTCGCTACATGCCAGGTTTTTGAAGTAAATACTTCGGATGCGGCAAAAGGAAACCTGAAGGAGTTAGAGGCTATTGCAGCAGCTGTAATAGGTGGGATCGTTATGACAGGTGGCTTTGGTACAGTTCTTGGTATAATTGTGGGTGCTTTTATCTTTGGATTAGCGAAGGAGGCATTTTTCTATATTCCAGGAATCGATGGATCATTTTATCGGGTCTTTTTGGGTTTTGTTATCATTGCTTCTGCTCTTTTAAACGAGAATATTAGAAAAAGAATTATGGGTAATATTTAAAATGACGGGAATGAGCTCCGAACCTTTAATAGAAACACAAAATTTAGTGAAAAAGTTTGGTACTTTCATCGCGTTGAATGGTGTTTCCTTGAAGGTATTCCCAGGGGAAGTACACGCCCTTCTGGGAGATAATGGAGCTGGGAAATCAACCTTGATTAAGGCTCTCTCAGGAGTACATCAACCGACTTCAGGCAGAATTCTTGTTGAAGGAAAAGAGACAAAGTTTAATTCACCGAGAGATGCCTCTGAAGTTGGGATAGGTACTGTATATCAAGACTTAGCACTTAATGCCCTAACCTCAGTTACTAGAAATTTTTTCCTTGGTAGGGAAATAAAGTTTGGGAAGGGACCTTTTGGTATCCTTAAAATGAAAGAGATGCATGATATTGCTATTAATGAAATGGCAAAAATTGGAATTAAGATTGAGGATCCAGAGCAACCTGTGGGAACGATGTCCGGAGGGCAAAGACAGACTTTGGCCATAGCTAGAGCCATTTATTTTGGAGCAAAAGTACTTATTCTTGATGAACCAACTTCTGCATTGGGTCAACGGCAGCAGATGGAGGTATTAAAAACAATCAAGAAGGTACAACAGCTTGGTAATATTGCTATAATTCTAATTACTCATAACGAAATCCATGCCCGTCTAATTGCAGATAGATATACTTTTATATCTTTGGGAGAAGTAATTGGGAGCGGTACGTCAAAGGATCTAAAGAGTGATGATATAAGAAGGTTAATGGCGGGAGGTGCAGAAGTCGGTGATCTCGCTAAAGAGCTCGCCTAATTCTAAACTCTCAGGAGTTCGTTCTTTTCAATTGGGCTATTTAATAAAATAGCTCCTTTTTTATAAGAAGCATTAACTTTTTCTATACTTAATTACTAGTATGTACCCACTATAACTCCCAACAAGCCAGAAAAAGACTGCCCAGCCTTCCGACCCAAACATAGTTTCAAACAAGGCCCAGCTAATGCATACAGTTGGTATGGCTATTCTGACCCATAAGCGTCGATAAAAGGGGTGAGAAGGGTCTATCATTTCAGCTAATTTTTATATTTAAGTTGTTCATTTTGTAATTGTGTAACCTGCNTTTGATAGTGATTTGGAGAGGGATTCATATCCCTTACAAGCATATTCAAATGGAGGAGCTAATTCAGGATCTTGCTCTGCCTCGACAACAAACCAGCCCTCATATTTGACTTTCATAAGCTGTTTAACAAGTTGATCAAAATCTAATGANCCATCTCCAGGAACAGTAAAAGCACCTTTCAAAACAGCATCTAAGAAGCTTTCTTTGTTCCTANTCAATTCTGAAATCACATTTTTCCTGACATCTTTAGCATGAAAGTGTGATATTCTTTCTCCACACTTTTCAATTATCTCGTAAACATTCCCATTGGCAAATGCCATATGACCAGGGTCATAAAGAATTGAAACAGTTTTACCAGAATTTTTAAGTAACAGGTTTAAGTCCCGTTCTGTTTCGACAGCAGTCCCCATATGATGATGAAAAGCAATTGGCATTCCTTCACGCTCACACCAGTCGGCAAAAAGCGTTAGCTTTTCACCGTAAGGCTTNAATTCTTCTTCACTTAAAACTCTTCGGGAATTAAGAGGAGCGTTTCTTAGATTTTGTATTGTTCCTGAGGTCTCACCGTAGACCAAGCAGGGGGCTTGTAGGTGTAGAAATAANTCTAATTGGTTTCTGACCTTATNCTTTTCAATCTCAAGCTCATTATCTAATAANGTTCCAGAGTACCAACCCCCACATAAAGAAATNCCATGACTACTTAAAACTAACTCTAAGGACCTTTTTTCTTTTGGGAATTTTCCACCTGTTTCAATTCCGGTGAATCCTGCTTTACGAGCTTCAGAAAGACACGTTTCAAGTGTAGTATTCCCACCTAATTCAGGTAAATCATCATTTGACCAAGCTATAGGCGCAATCCCCAATTTTGCTTCCATACTAAACACCCATGCGTTGTTTGGATCTAATCTCATCTTGATGTTTTCTAGCTTCAGCAACTTCAGGCTTATCTGATATTTCAGGCACTCCTACATCCCAATCAGCATCCCCAGGGGTCCATGAATATGCATCTGTGATAATAGAAATAACAGTAGTTCTGTCAGTCTCATTCGCCCATTCAAGGGCATTTTCTAAATCTGACAAATTCTCACACTGTTTTACTAAGGCTCCCATTGCTTCTGCATGCTGGGCAAAGTCAACAGCAAACGGCTTTGTGACTTTACAATCTTGTATTAAGTTGTTGAAGGACTTTCCACCCTTAAAATTTTGTAATCTATTTATTACAGCAAAACCACCATTGTCGCATACAATTATGATCATCTTGTGGCCAGTGAGAACACTTGAATAAACATCGGAGTTCATCATTAAGTAAGAACCATCTCCTACCATAACAATCGGAGTACTCTTACCACTGGTTGCCATTGCGACACCCCATCCCCCTGCAATTTCATATCCCATACATGAAAACCCAAATTCACAATCAAAGGTGTTAGGTTTTTTAACCCGCCAACCTTTACTAACTTCTCCAGGTAACCCGCCAGCTGCAGTCACCATAACCGCATCTGGGTTAGCAGCCTTATTAACCAAACCTACTACCTGTGCATAAGTAGGTATTGGCGCATTAGTCGGTGCTTGGAGTTCATCTAAAAGCTTGTTCCATTTAATGAATTCATTTTTTGTTTCTGATAACCATTCACTGGTAGGCTTAAAATCTTTTAAATGCACCAAGAGTTCTCTTAGACAAACCTTCGCATCCCCAACTACAGCTAGGGACTGATGTTTCTGAGCATCCCAACGTGCTGCATTAATAGTTACAAATGNAGTTTCGTGATCAAAAGCTGTCCAGGAACCTGTGGTAAAATCTTGAAGGCGTGTACCTACGGCAATGATAAGGTCAGCTCTTTGAGCAGCATAATTAGCTGAAGATGACCCAACAACGCCTATAGGGCCAATATGAATTGGGTCGTCATGAGTAAATGCTCCTTTACCTGCGATNGTCTCTGTAACAGGTATTTGCAACTGTTGTGCTAAACCCCTTAGTTCATTTTGAGCTTCGGAATACCGTACTCCTCCTCCCGAAATTATCAAAGGTTTCTTGGAAGATTTTATTAGATTCGCTGCCTGGGTTAGCTGTCTTTCATCAGGTCGTATTCTAGGGATCATATGNGTTGTTGGCTTGAAGAAGTCCTCTGGGTAATCATAGGCTAATTCCTGTGTGTCCTGGCACAAACCCAGAAATGCAGGGCCACAATCTGCAGGATCTAATAACAGCGCTGTAGCTTGAGGTAAGGATTGGATGATTTGCTCAGGATGAGTAATTCGATCCCAGTATCGGGTTACTGCCTTAAAAGCATCATTAGCAGTTATTGTAGGATTATTAAAATGCTCCAGTTGTTGAAGGACTGGGTCAGGTCTCCTATTTGCAAACACATCACCAGAAAGCATTAATATTGGTAATCTATTTGCGTGTGCTAAAGCCGCAGCAGTAAGCATGTTGGTTGCACCTGGTCCAATTGAGGACGTAGCAACCATTATTTGTTTGCGTAGCTTAGCTTTAGCATAGGCAACTCCTGCTAGTGCCATTGATTGTTCATTCTGTCCCCGCCACGTGGGTAGTTTATCTGTAACTTTTTCAAGAGCTTCAGCCAAACAGGTAACATTTCCATGACCAAATATACCAAAAACACCAGCATATAAGGGTTCCTTCTTTCCATCAATTTCGATATATTGATTGCACAGATATTTTACGACAGCTTGCGCCATAGTCATTCGAATAGTTTTTTTGTTCATATCTTATTTTCCTAAATCAAATTTTGCTTTAATAGTTATTCCAACGAGTAAATGTTGACAAGGATTTTTGAAGAAATTGATGTTAACTTAGTGTTAGTAAAATCAATAATAGATAAGTAAGATCTGAAGGAGAAGGAGCAAGGATGGTAACTTTCGGTATTATTGGGTGCGGTAGAATTGGGCAAATGCACGCACAAATATTGATGAGGGAGGATAGAGCAAATTTAGCTGCCGTTTATGATGTAAATGAACAACTTGCTTCAGAAATTTCAATGCAAACTAGTGCCACGTTTTGCAATAGTGATGAGGAGATATTCAATAATAGTAGTTTGGACGCTGTCTTGATTTCTTCTGCTACAGCTACGCATGCGGACTATATAGAAAAGGCAGTCAAGAGCGGCAAGGCAGTTTTTTGTGAGAAGCCTATTGATTTGAGCCTTGATAGGATCAGGAGCTGTTATGCAAATATAAGTTCAGCAAAGTTACCGATCCAAGTTGGTTTTAATCGTCGCTTTGATCCAGGACACTCAGCCGTAAAAAAGGCTCTTGATGAGGGAAAAATAGGTGACTTACATCAAGTAATCATCACCTCACGAGATCCAGAGATGCCTAGTGAGCAATATTATAAAACCGCAGGTGGTTTATTCAGAGATATGACAATCCATGACTTTGATTTAGCAAGATTTTACCTGGGTGAAGATCCCATAGAGATCTATGCTTCGGCTCAAAGGATGATTGACCCAGCGCTAATGAACAAAATTGGTGACTATGATACAGCGATGTTTATCCTATGCGGATCAGATGGAAAGCAATGCCTAATTAATAACTCTAGGACTGCGGTTTATGGCTATGACCAAAGAGTAGAATTATTAGGATCGAAAGGTATGCTCCAAAGTGATAATGTAAAAACTAATCAAATGAAATACTTTATGGACTCTGGAACTGAAATCTCGAGTCCTTATTTGCATTTTTTTATAGAACGATATCAAGATGCTTTTTCAGCCCAATTGCGCTCCTTTATTAATGCAGTTGAATTAGGTCAGCCCCCTGCTGTTGGGTTTGAAGATGGGTATAAAGCCTTAGTAATTGCTGAGGCGGCATACTTAGCGATAAAGAAGGGTGCAAAAGTTCCAATAAATTATAACTGGTAATGTCCCTTTTATTAATAAATTATAGTATAACACTTTAGGGGTAGATGATGGAAAATAAATTGAAAACTCTTTGGGATGAAGGAAAGCCAATTATTAATAGCTGGATGGCTTCAAACTCTCCATTCTGTGGAGAAGTTTTGGCAGAAAGCGGATTTGACTCAATTACTGTAGATTTACAGCATGGATTGAATGATTACAAGGATGCGCTTTCTATTTTTCAGGCTATTGGAAGATACCCTGTTTGCCCAATGGCAAGGGTTCCTTGGTTGGATCCTCAGATAATCATGAAAATCCTTGATGCTGGAGCTATGGGCATAATTTGCCCAATGATAAATAATTTAGAGCAAGCTGAAGAATTCGTTTCGTATATGCGATATCCTCCTTTAGGTCAGAGAAGTTACGGACCCACCCGCGCAATATATTCATTAGGAGGGTCCTATTGGGAGCATGCAAATTCTGAAATTCTAGCTTTAGCCATGATAGAAACGAGAGAGTCTTTTGAAAATATTCAGTCAATCGTTACTACAAGAGGGTTGTCCGGTATTTACATAGGTCCTTCTGACCTCAGTATAGGGTTATCCGAGGGCCGACTAAAACCTGGAATGGATAGGACCGAACCCGAAATAGAAAATGCTATAAAAGCAATCTTGAGTGAGGCAAAAAAGGCTAATATTTTTGCTGGCATTCATTGTGCAACTGCTGAATACGCAGCAAAGGCTGTGGGTTGGGGTTTTGATATGGTGACAGTTAATTCTGACATGCGACTTCTAGCAGAAGTAGCAACTGATACAGTTAGCAGTACTAGAGATCTTATAAAGAATGTCTAATAATGATTAGATCTAACAGACCTTAGGTAATTTTAAATGCCAAATATTCTTATAGCTGGTGAATTGCATACGTCAGGTATAGATTTTCTTGAGACGTTAAGTGATTATACTTTTGATTACGTTAAGAAAGTATCAAATGAAAGTTTCTTGCCCTATTTAGAGAATGCAGATGCCCTAGTTTTGCGAACACAGCAGTTTAACGCAGAAGATATCCAGAAATCAAAAAACCTTAAGATAGTGTCTCGACATGGAGTTGGTTTTGATTCAGTAGATATACAAGCACTGAAAGAAAGAAATATTCCATTAACTATTGTTGGTGATGTTAATTCCTCTTCAGTGAGTGAGCATACCATGATGCTAATTATGGCAGTTTTTAAAAGGATTTTAGTAGCTGACCAGGCAGTGAGAACCTTTAACTGGAGTTATAGAGATAAGTACGAACCGGTAGAGCTTTTTGGAAAAAACCTTTTGATAGTAGGATATGGTCGCGTTGGTCAGAAAGTAGCTCAACTAGCTGAGGCTTTTGGAATGAATATTTATATTTATGACCCTTATATCTTGGCAAAGATCCCAAAAGAATATAAATATTTTAGTCGCTTGGAAGAGGCATTTGGAATTTCTGATTGTATTTCCTTAAACTTACCCAAAGTTGAAAAACCAATAATATCCCAAAAGAATGCTAAGTATCTAAAACCAGGAGTTGTAATAATTAATACAGCAAGGGGAGGTTTAATAGATTTGAACACCTTAAAAGAAGGCCTTCAGAGTGGAGTGATAGCTGGTGCTGGCTTGGATGTCTTTGATAGTGAGCCACCCGATCAGAATATGATTTTAAATGAATTTAGACAGGTCATCCTAACCCCTCATCAGGCTGGCCTAAGTGCGGAGTCTGCGAAAAGGATGTCTCTTAAGTCTGTTCAGAACATTATAGATTTTTTTAATGGAAATTTAGATTCAAAGCTTGTTGTCAATGGGATAACCCTATGAACGCTCATCATAAACCACTCAAAATAGGATTAATTGGTACTGGTTTCATGGGGAAGACCCATGTATATGGTTACGCTATAGCAGATCGAGTTTTTGACTTACCATATAAGTTAGAGTTAGTGTCTGTGGCCGATGTAAGTGAAGACCTTGCGCAAAGTGCGGCACACTCTTTAGGATTCAAGAGAGCAACTTCTAATTGGTTAGACTTAATTGATGATAGGGACTTGGACTTGATTTCAATAACTTCACCAAATGAATTTCATAAAGAAATGGCTATAGCTGCTTTAGAAGCTGGAAAGCATGTTTACTGTGAAAAGCCACTTGCTCCAACCCTAAAAGACTGTGATGAAATGGTTTGTGTCGCAGGTAAATCAGCAGGAAAAACTCAAGTAGGGTATAATTATTTAAGCAACCCAATGTTAGGCGTTGCAAGAAACCTTATTGAGAGTGGAGAGTTAGGAAAGATAATTAGTTTTCGAGGAATTCATATTGAAGATTACATGTCTGATCCGGATAGTGTCTATACATGGAGGCATAATCCAGTTGGTGGAGGCGTGTTAGCTGATCTTGGGAGTCATATTTTGGCTACTGCTGAATTCCTTTTAGGACCAATCTGTGAAGTTCTGGGGGATTGTGTCACGGTGATCCCATCACGAAAGACTTGTGAGGGTGTCAGAAAGGAAATTAAAGTTGATGATATCTCTCGAAGTTACCTGAAATTTTCCTCTGGAGTGACTGGAAATATTGAAGCTAGCTGGTTGGCTACCGGTCGTAAAATGAAACATGATTTTGAGATTAATGGGACCCAAGGCTCTATTTCATATTCCCAAGAGCGCCTAAATGAGCTCAATTTTTTCTCAAAAAAGGATAAACAAGGGTTCCAGGGTTTTAGAAAAATTGAAGCTGGCCCTGAACACGAACCTTATGGAAGGTTTTGTGTAGCACCTGGTCATCAGCTTGGCTTTAATGATCTAAAAGCAATAGAAATTAGTAAATTCGTCCAGGCAATTGACGGTACTGAATCAGAACCCTTTAATTTTGAGAGGGGCCAAAGGATCCAGCTACTAGTGGATGCAATTCGCAAATCCTCGGAAGAAAAGATTTGGATCAAGGTTTAATTCAATTTTTATTACTCTAGCTTATAAGCTCTGCCTGCCTCTGGATTTTCAGTTGAATAAGGGAGCGACAAAAGCTTATTCCAAGCCTCTTGAGGTATAGGAATGGTTGCCCACTCCATTGTCTGAATTATTCGTTCTGTCTTGGTTATACCAATAATAGTTGAGGAAATCCTTTTATCCCGAATGGAGAACTGTAAAGCTGCTGCTCCTAGTGGGATATCAAATTGATTACAGATTTTTTCTATTTCAACTATTGGTAGTAAAGCTTTTTCAGGGACATTCTGATATACTAATCTTTTGGTCTTACTTGTCCCTTTAGCTAATATTCCACCACAAAATGGTGCAGCATTAAATATTTTTATACCTTTTTCATGGGCTAAATCAAATAGTTTATCAGCTTGACGGTTTAATAATGTATACCTGTTGTGATTAATCAAAACATCGAACGGCCAGTTAGGAATTATTTTTTCCATAAGGTCAATATCTCCCATCGCTAAGCCAACTAAATTTACGAGGCCTTCATCTTTGATTTTAAATAATGCATCCAGGGCTCCTCCTGGTTCTGTAATATCTTTAACGTCCCTGCAATGTTCAGGATCATGCAAATGGAGAATATCAATTTGATCTGTTCCTAAAGCCTGTATACTCTCATCGAAAGACCTTCTTGTTACATCGGCATCTAGTACGTCAGTAGTCATGTCTCGATCTATTTTGGTAGCCAATACAAAGTTTTTAGGTTTCCCCCCAATCTTTTTAAGAACATTTCCGATCAGTTGTTCACTTCTTCCCATGCCATAATTTCTGGATGTGTCCATAAAATTGATTGGGGATTGGAAAATTGCTTGAATAGTTTCTTCAGCTTCAGAGGGGTCAACTTCATATCCATAAGTTTCTGGCATGTTACCCAACGCAGAAGTACCAAAACATATGTTTGTTATGCATAGATCGTTAGAAATATTTACCTTTTCCATAAAATTCTAACTCCATTAAAATTTGTTGCTTTTGATAGGGTGATTATTTAACAAAACATCAGTATTATATAAACCAGTTTTTTATCAGATTTTTATTCAGTTATGGATGACACAGAAAGATTAGAATTAATTACGATTGGGCGTAGTTCAGTAGATTTGTATGGTGCTCAAGTGGGGGGGCGACTCGAAGATATGAGAAGTTTTCAAAAATATATCGGTGGTTCTCCAACTAACATTGCTTCAGGGGCCGCAAGGTTGGGGTTAAAATCTGCCGTTATTACTCGAGTCGGTGATGAACATATGGGGCGATTCATTAAAGAACAGCTGGAAAAAGAGGGTGTGGATACTAGAGGTGTTGTCACTGATCCCGAAAGGCTTACAGCATTAGTGATCTTAGGAATTCGTGACCAGAATACTTTTCCTTTAATCTTTTACCGTGAAAATTGTGCTGATATGGCCCTATCTGTGTCAGATATTTCCAAAGAGTTTATTTCTGAAGCAAAGTGTATTTGTGCCACAGGTACACACCTGTCAAATCCTAAGGTTGAAAAAGCAACCTTAAAAGCTATTCAAATAGCTCGGAGACTTGGTAAGAAAACAGTTCTGGATATAGATTATAGGCCTAATCTCTGGGGCTTATCTGGCCATGGAGATGGAGAAAATCGTTATATTCGCTCCAAGATAGTTACAGATAACTTGCAAAAACACTTAGTTCTGTTTGATCTAGTGGTTGGTACGGAAGAAGAGTTTCATATTGCTGGAGGAAGTACAGATACTATGGAGTCATTGAGAAATGTTAGGTCCAAAACCTCTGCCACCTTGGTTTGCAAAAGAGGTCCGTATGGAGCGAGTGTTTTCGAGGACGAAATATACGATAATTTAGATAAAGGTATTCAGGGTAGAAATTTTTCTATCGAGGTCTTTAATGTTTTAGGTGCTGGGGATGGCTTTATGGCAGGGTTACTTAGAGGTTGGTTAAGGAACGAGAATTGGTCAACTTCTTTAGATTATGCGAATGCATGCGGTGCTATCACCGTTAGTAGGCATGGCTGTACTCCTTCTTATCCAAGTTGGAAAGAACTCTCATTTTTTCTTAACAAAGGGGTTAAAAATAAAGCTCTTCGAAAGGATAAAGAATTAGAGAACTTGCATTGGTCAACAACCCGAGTAGGCAGCTTTAAAAGAAATCTTGTTTTTGCCTTTGATCATAGAATTCAACTAGAGGAACTTGCACAAGAAAAAGGTAAGGATAGTGAACATATAAAAGCTTTTAAAGAACTCTGCTTAGGTGCGGCAATGAATGTAGCAGGTAAGGATGAAGGTTTCGGTATCATTTGTGATGATCGCCTAGGTAGAGCAGCTTTACACCAAGCTTCAAGCTCTAACTTATGGATAGCGAGACCCGCTGAGATCCCAAAATCATGGCCCTTGAAATTTGAAGATGATGTGGGAGAGGACTGCAGTGGACTTCTCGAATGGCCAAAAAACCATGTAGTTAAAGTACTATGCTACTATAACCCTGAGGATCCCGCACAGATTAAATTAGACCAAGAGAGTAAACTTCTTTCTCTTTTTAATGCAGCAAGGAGAAACCAACTTGAATTTCTTCTTGAAATTATTGTTTCTCGCGAGCACCAATATCAAAACCAAGATATTTTGACTGTCATTGATAGGCTATATAGTCTGGGTATTAGACCAGATTGGTGGAAGCTTGAGCCACTTAATAGTTTTCAAGGCTGGCAAAAATTGGATGATACCATAACTAGCTGGGATATTTCGTGTAGAGGTATTCTGTTACTAGGCCTTGATCAGCCTATTAACATGCTAAGAAAGTCTTTCAAATTGGCTGCAAAATCAAAATTAGTGAAGGGCTTTGCAGTAGGGCGGAGTATATTTAGACAACCAGCTGATGACTGGTTTTCTGGTAAAATGACAGATAAAGAGTGTATAAAGATTATGAGTAAACATTTTCAACGACTATGCGATATCTGGATTTCATCTTCCCAAGATATATTTGATAGTTAAATATTAAGGGATAACGTCATGAAAAATTTGTTGATCAAACCACTTCAAGAAACAGGAAAGATATTAGATGTCTCACCTGAAACAGTGGGTTGGAATTACGTAGGGTTTAAAGTTTACAAATTAAAAGCCGGAGAAAAAGTCTTTGAAAATACTGCTAGTGATGAAGCAATTATTGTCTTTCTTGAGGGGTATGGTGCAGCTGGTACAAATAATGAAGAATTTGGGAAATTGGGGACTAGGCACTCTGTTTTTGAAAAAAAACCACCGTCAGGATTATATGTACCCTTTAACTCCAGCTGGGAGGTAAGAGCGGAAACGGAATTGACTTTAGCTGTTTGCACTGCCCCTGGTAGCAGTGGCTTTAAACCAAAAAGGATTGAACCTGAAGGAATCAAATTATTAGAGCGAGGTAAAGGGGCGAATAAGAGGTTTATCTATAATATTGCGATGGAAGATAATCCAATAGCTAGTAGTCTTTTAGTAACAGAAGTATTCACTCCACAGGGAAATTGGTCATCATATCCTCCCCATAGACATGATGAGGACGACTATCCAAATATTACCTTTCTTGAAGAAACTTATTATCATAGGTTAAACCCAAACAAGGGGTTTGGATTTCAGAGAGTTTTTTCTGAAGATAAATCTATTGATGAAACTATAAGTTTTGCTGATGGGGATGTAGTTCTTGTGCCGAAAGGGCACCATCCTTGTGCAGCACCGTATGGTTATGAGTTATACTATTTAAATGTAATGGCAGGCCCAATAAGAAAGTGGAGATTCAAAAACCACCCTGATTTTGACTGGTTGTATCAACGAGACAAGGATTAAATGTTTTATTAAATTAATCCTTAGATATACTGAAATTAATTTGAAATTCACGAATCGCGCGTTGCATTGAAACTTTAAAATGTCGTTTCTTTATGTGTTATGCCCTTAAGCGACTTGCTTGCAAAAAATTGAAAGTCAGGGTTAAGGAAAATCAATATGACAATAATACCGATAAAATCAATGGATCTAAATAGTGCGGAGGTGTCGTGGTTTGCTCCATTGTGTTCGGATGATTTTCGATATTTAGGAATACCAGATGCAAAACTTAAGTCAAACTGGCGAAATACTAGTAAAATAATCCAAAAAGCTGATGAAATGGGTTTTAGGAATATACTTTGTCCTTCATCATACCAGGTTGGGCAGGATACTCTCACTTTTGTTGCTAGTAATGCGCCTTTAACCAAAAATATCAATATGCTAGCAGCAGTCCGGTGTGGCGAGTTACATCCTATTATGCTGGCAAGGACAATAGCTACGCTGGATCACCTCATGGAGGGGCGTTTGACCATAAATATTATTTCATCTGATTTTCCAGGCGAAAAGGCTGAAAGCAGTATTCGATATCAGCGGTCTAGGGAGGTTGTACAAATTTTGAAACAAGCCTGGACTCAAGACAATATTAGTTTTTCTGGTGAACACTATAACTTTAGTGGACTGAATACTGATCCGGTCAAGCCCTATCAACAAAATGGAGGACCTTTGTTGTATTTTGGGGGATATTCTCCTCAGGCATTACAATTATGTGGCGAACATTGTGATGTTTATCTTATGTGGCCCGANAAAAAAGATGAGCTAGCGGAAAGAATGAAAGCAGTNCACTCAGTTGCTCAGGATTATGGCAGAACTATAGATTATGGCTTAAGGATCCATGTTATCGTTAGAGATACCGAANCCGAAGCTAAAGAATATGCAAAAGAATTAATCAGNCGTTTAGATGATAATATAGGTAAAGCTATTAGGAACAGGGCTTTAGACGCCACTTCGTTAGGTGTTTCTTTTCAGGCAGAGAATAGGGAAAAGTCTGATGAGGATGGTTATGTTGAGAAGCACTTGTGGACAGGTGTTGGGCGGGCTAGGTCGGGCTGTGGGGCAGCTTTAGTAGGCTCAGTGGACCAAGTTCTTAGTGAAATAGAGGATTACAAAAAAATGGGTATTCGTTCATTCATTTTTTCAGGCTACCCTCATTTGGAGGAGTGCATTTCTTTTGGGAAAAAGATACTGTCTGCACTCAATACCTGCTCTTTGCCGGAAGTTTATGGTCGAGTTCCAAGTAGCATTCCAAATACACCGCTTGGTATGGGAGAGAGATTATAATGAAGAGAGTTTTTCTAAGTGATAACATTTCTGTCAGCCGTATTGCATATGGGATGTGGAGACTATGCGACGATAAGGATAATTCCCCAGAAAGAGTTATTAAAAAGTTAGAGACGTGTCTTGAAAGTGGAATAACAACCATAGACCAGGCGGATATTTATGGTGAAGGTGGGTCGGAAGAATTATTTGGTGTGGCACTAGGGAAAACCCCTGAAATCAGAGAGAAATTGGAAATTATTACCAAGTGTAATATTAAAATCCTTGGAGAAACTTTCCCTGAAAGAAAAGTTAAATCTTATGATACGAGTTCTCAATATATAACAAAAACTGTTGAGACCTCTCTTTCAAAAATGAAAACGGATTATATTGATCTACTTTTATTACATAGACCCGATCCGTTCATGAATCATAATGAGACTGGCTTGACCTTAGACAAGCTCGTTGACTCTGGAAAAATTAGGAGTGTGGGTGTTTCTAACTTTAGGCCTTGGGATTGGGACTTACTTCAATCGGCCATGAAGCATAAATTGGTAACCAACCAGATAGAAATTAGTGTCAAGTACACAGAGCCTTTTATAAATGGAGATATAGCTTTTCTTCAAAAGCTAGGTAAGCCTGTGATGGCTTGGTCTCCTATGGGAGGAGGGAGCCTTTTTGAAACTCAGGATCAGCAATCTAAGCGATTGCTAGAGACACTCTCTGATATAGCAGGCCCTTTAGGATGCGATATATCGACTATAGCTTTATCTTGGCTCATTTCGCATCCTGCAGAGATAATACCAGTAATTGGTACAAACAATATTCAGAGGATTACTGAAGCCAGCAAGGCTACAGATTTCATACTTGATCGAGAAACCTGGTTTGAGGTTTATACAGCCTCGATTGGTGCAGATGTCCCTTAGCTTTTTACCAGTCATTGGCCTGACCTGAAACAGAAAAATTTTTTTGAGTTCAAGTATTATTGCTAATGACTACATGGAAGCAATCTCTAATTAGTTATCCTGAATCTCAGCTAACCTGTTTTAGGACTTATTGAAATAATAGGGATAAGCGTTTGATACTATTATTATTTAAACCATAATCCAAACTTTTACTTTATTATTGGCCAAATTTTTAAAAATTAGTTTGCTAACTTATAAAACAAATTCCTTAGGTTCAGCTAAGTTATGTATTCTACAACAGGCGACTAGAGTGTTGGCCAAAAGACAAGCGATAGTCATTGGGCCTACTCCCCCAGGGACAGGAGTAATTGCTTTGGCCATATTTTTAACTGATTCAAAATCGACGTCTCCAACGAGTTTTGATTTTGTTACTCCATTCTCCTCAGTTGTAAGTCTATTAATCCCAACATCTATAACGAATGCTCCTGGTTTTACCCAGTCGCTTTTGACAAAATTAGGCCTACCAACAGCAGCAACAATTATATCACTGGATCTACATAAATCTTCTAGGTTTTTTGTCTTTGAATGAACCACAGTTACTGTGCAGCTCTCCCTAAGAAGCAAGTTAAACATTGGCTTACCAACAATGTTTGAGCGTCCAATAACGGTTGCACTTTTTCCGCTTAGATCACCAGCATATTCTCGTAAGAGTAATAAGCAACCTAGAGGGGTACAGGGCACCATTGCTTTTTGACCTGTATTAAGGAGGCCCACGTTAGAGATGTGAAAGCCGTCAACATCTTTTTTAGGATTTATTGCATTGATCACAAGGCTTTCATTTAGATGCTTCGGTAGAGGTAATTGACATAGAATTCCGTGAACGTTTGAGTCTTGGTTTAACTCCTGAATTAACTTTAATAAAGCCTTCTCGCTAACACTCTCTTCAAGCCTATGTTCATAGGAATTCATTCCTGCGTTCTTTGTTTGAATACCCTTATTCTTAACATAAACTTGACTGGCCTGGTCCTCTCCAACAAGAATTACAGCAAGACCAGGAGTAATGTTTGAGGTATCTTTCAACAACTTTACGTGGCTTTTAATTTTTTCCCGAATGGTTTGGGAAAAAGCTTTACCATCAATTAGTATCATTATTCATATCCCTAACAATTAGAATAAACCTTCAATTTCGGCATTATCATTTAAGCAGATATTTTCAGCACTTGGGATTCTTGGTAAGCCTGGCATAGTCATAATGTCACCACAAATTACCACTATGAAGCCAGCTCCAGCTGATAAACGGACCTCCCTTATTGGTATGGAATGTCCTGTCGGAGCTCCTCTCCGGTTTGGATCAGTAGTGAAGCTATATTGGGTTTTTGCCATACAAACTGGCAATTTGCCAAAGCCGGCATTTTCCCAACTCTTTAATTGATCTCGTATTGTTTGATTTGCCAATACTTCGTCAGCCCTATAAATTCTCTTACAAACAGTTTCAATCTTTTGAAGTAAAGACATATTATCAGAGTAAAGTGGTGCAAATTGGCTTTTTTCTCCATCAACAATCTCTACAACTCTTTTTGCAAGGTCCATTATACCCTGGGAGCCTTTCTCCCAGTGCTTGCATACAATAGCCTCAGCTCCTTGTTCTTTAGCATACTCTTGTATCTCGATGATTTCCTCATCGGTATCAGTTACAAAGTGGTTTATAGCTACCACTACTGGTATTCCAAAGCTTTTCAGGTTTTCTATATGCCTTCCAAGGTTTTCGCAGCCCTTGGCAACGGATTCTGGGTTTTTGTCTGCAAGATTTTCCTTACTCACTCCGCCATTCATCTTTAAAGCCCTGACTGTAGCTACTAAAACAGCTATAGAGGGTTCAAGACCTGCTTTTCTACACTTTATATTAAGAAATTTCTCAGCACCTAAATCAGCACCAAAGCCTGCCTCAGTTACTACGTAATCTGCCAGTCCTAGTGCAGTCTTTGTTGCTATTATAGAATTACAACCATGCGCAATATTAGCGAATGGACCACCATGGACCAATGCTGGATTATTTTCTAGAGTTTGCACTATGTTTGGTTGCATTGCTTGCTGTAGCAAAACTGTCATAGCTCCATCAGCTTTGATATCCCTACAAAAAACAGGGGTCTTGTCTCTTCTATAAGCAACAATGATATTTCCTAACCGATTTTGTAAATCATTTAAATCTGATGAGAGACAGAGGATTGCCATAACCTCTGACGCTACCGTGATATCAAAACCTGCTTGGCGAGGAAACCCGTTGGGAATACCACCCAGTGAGGTGACTATATCTCTAAGAGCTCTATCATTCATATCCAATACCCTTCGCCAAACCACTCTTCGGATATCAATCTCTTCTTTATTTCCCCAATAAATGTGATTATCAATCATAGCAGATAGAAGATTATGGGCACTGGTTATGGCATGAAAATCCCCAGTAAAATGCAAATTCATGTCTTCCATAGGGACTACTTGGGCTTTTCCTCCGCCAGCTGCTCCACCTTTCATTCCGAAGCAAGGTCCTAGAGAGGCCTCTCGAATACAAATTGCTGCATTTTTCCCTATAGCATTCAACCCGTCACCCAATCCTACCGTTGTTGTAGTTTTTCCTTCACCTGCTGGAGTAGGATTAATAGCCGTAACAAGAATGAGTTTTCCTAGCTTGCCTTGAGGTATTTTCTTTATGAAACTTTCAGAAATCTTAGCTTTGTCATGTCCATATGGAACTATGTCTTGAAAGCTAATATTTAATTTTTTTGCTACTTCTGAGATAGGAATTTTTTTCGCTTCTCTTGCTATTTCTATATCACTTTTAAAACTCATATCTTTCTCCACTAAAACTTAAGACAAATTTGCTTGATTTTTTTAAAACCGCTTTTTTATTCTATATTTCTGGCTGAGATCTCAATTGCTTCCAAAAAGGATATTGCTGATGAGCTACCAGAAAACAAGGTAAAATCTTCTCTACCGGTTTTTATAATTAAAACGTTCAAGTGTTCCATTAGGGTCCGCACGGCTGTTCCTACTGGAAATGCCTTTTCAGACAAGTCTAATGGACAAATTCTTTCTAAACATAGAGGAGCCTGCTTTCCAGATATTAAAACCCCAGCCCAAGCATCACTTTGCTCTGTTGTATAAAACGACTGTGCAAGAGAGGCCATTATAGGATTTACTTCGCTTTCATTCTCAAAAAGTATGAAATACTGATCTACAGAATTTCTGATAAGTCGTATGTTCTCACTCTTATTTGCGACTGATTGACCAATGGATAGAGGTTCAAATTTCAGTAGTTTTTTTATTATGGTATTAACATTTCGTTGCATTTTCTTTGGAATGGAAAATGAAAAAATTTCTGGTGCCGATTCCTTTAAAGACACTTCACCTATAATAGCCTCATATCCATTCAAGGGGGTAGATGTAGTAAGTTTTTTAAGCACGAAGTCGGTCTCCTTTTGGGTCAAAAAAATGAGGAGAAGTAATCTCAACTTCTATTTTTTCATTGTTCAATAAGTTTATAGCATCAACCCTTTCCCCAAACCTTTTATCCCCTTCCCTTATGAATCCAAGGCCAATTGATTTACCTAATATTGGTGAGAAAGCGACGGAACTCATCCATCCTTCATCATTCTCTAAGGTTGCTTTTTTGCCTCTTGAAATGAAATGAGAACCTGCAACTAGAGAATGCATCTTATTTGTAGGAGCAAATCCAACAAGCTTGAGGACATCTTTTTTGTTAAAGACTTCTCTTTCAGACATAGTATTTCCAATACAATCATTCATTTTTGAAACCATTTTACCTAAGCCTAAATTATTAGCTGTTGTTTGGCCGTTTAATTCATTCCCAGCAGCATGCCCTTTTTCGATTCTCATTACACCCAAAGCTTCGGTCCCATATGGTACAAGGTTAAATTTTTTACCCAATTCAGTCATAGCATTCATAAACGAAGAGGCATACCGTCTTGGTAATGCTAATTCATAGGCTAACTCTCCAGAAAAAGAGATCCGAAAGAGTCTTGCTTTAATCCCATCAAAAATTGAGATTTCTCCACAAGCCATAAATGGGAAGGCTTCATTGGAAATGTCCACTCCCAAATCCACAATTTCTGAGAGTAGAGCCCTTGATTTGGGTCCTGCTATAGCGAATTGAGCCCAATGGTCAGTGGTAGATATTAAATGTACATCCCAATTCGGTTTTAGACACTGCCTACAAAACTCTAAGTGTCTATATACTGTTACTGCGTTAGCAGTTGTGGTTGTCATCACAAAATGGTTTTCGGATAACCTTGCTGTGGTTCCATCATCAAATGCTATGCCATCCTCTCTTAACATTAATCCATAACGGACCTTACCTACTGGTAGCTTGCCAAAATTATTAGCATAAACAAAATTTAAAAATGCTCCAGAGTCCTCTCCTTTGATGTCTATTTTCCCTAAAGTTGTTACATCACAAATTCCAACCGACTCTCTAGTTTTTATAACTTCTCTGTCCACACTCTCCCTCCAGGACTTTTCGTGTGGTAAAGGGAACCATTGCGCTCGTAGCCAATTACCTGCTTCAACAAAAACGGCATGTTGTTTTTGGGCCCATTTATGCGATGGTGTAAGTCTAAATGGCCTAAAATGCTTACCACGAGAACGGCCAGCAAATGCTCCTATTGGCACAGGTGTATAGGGTGGTCGATATATTGTAGTTCCAGATTCCTCAATTGATTTATTTTTCAAAATACTGAGAACAGAAAGTCCCAATACATTTGAGTTTTTCCCTTGGTCAGTTGCCATACCTAAGGTTGAATATCTTTTGAGAAGCTCAACTGAATGAAAGCCTTCTAGCACGCTTAATTTAAGATCTTTTACCGTGACATCATTTTGCAAATCAACCCAGACGTTACCCTTTGGTAGGGACTTTGAAAACGCGGCTACATTGAAAGGTTTACTATTAAACTTTATTTGGTTTGTCGTTTTAGTCTTGTATCCCAAAGAAGACAATATTTTATCCATTTTATCATTTATTTCCTGGAATATATTTTCTAGTTCAAAAACACCATTTGCTGCTCCTATCACATTCATTCCTTTTGGCAAGTTACCAGGAACAAAACACTGGTAATCTTTTGCCCATTGGGGACGACCTCGCTGGTGGCACGTCAGGTGAACATTTGGATTAAATCCCCCTGAAACAGCAAGGCAGTCAGTTTTAATTCTACTTTTATCACTTAATATAATTGAGGACAGTCGAAGACCTCCCCTGGTATCTATAACTTTTTTTCCAAGTTGATAATTAATATCTCTAATCGGTGGATTAAGATCTGACCGTTCATCTATTACTGTGACTATATTGCATCCAGCATCTTTAAGGTCTCTAGCGGTTATCCAGCCATCATCATTATTGGTATATATTGAAATATTTTTCCCAGGAATCACACTCCACCTATTACAATATTGTCTGACTGATTTTGATAGCATTATCCCAGGTCTATCGTTATTTCCAAACAATAGCGAACGTTCGGTTGCTCCACTACACAAGAGAGATTGTTTGGCATAGATTCTCCATAGTACTTGTCTGGGTTTTTTGTTCTCAAATTGATCTGTGTGATCTTTTACTTCTAGAGCTCCAAAAATGCCATGATCGAAGGCACCATAGACAGTTGTTTTATGTAAAAGCC
>PALK01000032.1 GCA_002710765.1 Rickettsiales bacterium
AATAAAAAAAGTATAAAAATTAGGTCTAAAATTAATACTTATTTGAAAAAAAATTTAACATAATTATTGATTTATGGAATTTATAAAGAAATTGAAAAGTTCCCTTTTAAGCAAAAGTCTTGATGATTAAATTTTTACCTACTTTATTTTTAAGTGTCCGCCTTCAGACACTTTATCGCCTCTACTAATTAATCACTTGTTTTTAAAACGTTAATAAATGCAGATTGAGGTATTTCTACTTTTCCAAACTGTCTCATTCTTTTTTTTCCTTTTTTCTGCTTGTCTAGTAGTTTATTTTTTCTTGTTACATCACCACCATAAAGCTTTGCTGTAACATCCTTTCTATAGCTGTTAATAGTCTCTCGAGCAATTATTTTACCACCAATTGCTGCTTGAAGAGGAATCTTAAATTGTTGTCTTGGAATCAAATCTTTTAATTTTTCACAAAATACTTTGCCTCTTAACGCAGACGAAGATCTATGACAAATAAATGAAAGTGCATCAACAGGTTCATTATTTACAAGAATTTGAACTTTAACTAAATCATTTTCNTTATTATTTTCAAATTCATAATCAAAGCTAGCATAACCACTNGTGATAGATTTTAGTCTGTCATAAAAGTCAAAAACTACTTCAGCTAATGGAAGTGANAAAATTAACATTGCTCTTGANCCAACATATGTCAGATCCTTTTGAATTCCTCTTCTTTCATTACATAATTTCATCACAGGACCCAAGTACTCATCAGGCAACAATATTGTTGCTTTAATGTATGGTTCACTTATTACTTTTATTTGAGAAATATCTGGAAGATTTGATGGATTATGAACTTCTATATTATCACCGTTTGTTTTTTCAATATTATATACAACCGATGGTGAAGTTGTCATAAGGCTTATATCAAATTCCCTACTTAATCTCTCTTGAATAATCTCTAGATGTAAAAGGCCTAGAAAACCGCATCTAAAACCTAGTCCAAGAGCGGCAGATGTTTCAGCTTCAAAAGAAAAACTTGCATCGTTTAAGCGTAACTTTGCCAGACTATCTTTTAGCAAGTCATAGTCATCAGCATCAATAGGATATAATCCGCAAAAAACAACAGGAATACTTGGTTTAAAACCTGGCAATGACTTTTCAGTCGGTTTTAAATCATCAGTAATTGTATCACCAACTTTACAATCTGAAACATGTCTGATTCCAGCTGTAAAGAATCCTATTTCTCCTTCTCTTAATTCCTCAACATATTTAATTTTCGGAGTAAAAAATCCACATCGTTCAACGGGATATGATGCTTTAGTTCCCATCATTCTTATTTTCATTCCTTTCTTTANAATTCCCGATTTCACTCTTATAAGAATAATAACTCCTAGAAAAGGATCATACCAACTATCAACTAACATTGCTATTAGGGTATTACTTGAGATAAGANTNGGACAAGGAAGTTTTTTNACAATTATTTCTAGAACATCTTTTATTCCTTCGCCAGTTTTAGCAGACACTGGGATTGCATATGATGCATCAATACCAATTACATCCTCTATTTGTTTTTTTATTCTTTCAGGTTCTGCAGATGGCAAATCAATTTTATTTAAAATTGGAATAATTTCATGATTATTATCAATCGCTTGATAAACATTAGCTAATGTTTGAGCTTCAACACCCTGACTGGCATCAACGACTAGAAGAGAACCTTCACAAGCTGCAAGTGATCTGCTAACTTCATATGAAAAATCAACATGACCTGGAGTATCCATAAGATTTAAATTATAAATATTNTTGTCTAAACTCTTATATTTCAGAAAAACAGTTTGAGCTTTTATTGTAATACCTCTTTCTCTTTCAATATCCATTGAATCAAGTACCTGCTGTTTCATCTCTCTTTNNGTTAATCCTCCACATGTTTGAATAATCCTATCAGCAAGAGTTGATTTTCCATGGTCAATNTGAGCAATAATAGAAAANTTTCTAATTTTATCAATTAACATTATACTCTTAACCTTGCAGTAGANTTTTCTTCTACNCTTTTAATTATTNTTTCTGACAGTTCATCAATATCTTTTTCTGTCAATGTTTTTTCATCAGATTGAATTAAAACTTCAACAGCTAGTGCTTTCTTATTTTCAGCCAATACATTAGATTTACCAAAATTTTCAAATGAATCGAAAACTTTAACTTTTTTGATTAAAACTCTGTCAACTTTACTGATGATTTTTATGATCTCAGATGATAAAGCTTTTTTTTCTAAAATAAAAGAAAAGTCTCTGATTGACGATTGATATGGAGAAGGTAAAAAAACAGGTTTGGATANTTTTCTTTTTTTGTAAATTTTTAATGCATCAGTTAAATAAAACTCAAAACAGGCTACCTCATAATCCAAATCAAATTTTTTAATTATTGATGGGTGTATTGAACCAAAAGATGCAACTAATTTATTTCCAACTTTTATTGTACCTGACTTTTTAGGATGAAAATATTCAGGAATCTCCNTATCAAATACTTCAAGACTATTAGNTGAAAAATTAAATAATTTTAATATATTAAATAAATCNTCTTTTATATCAAATATATCAGATTTTCTTGGCTCTTGAAGCCAATTTTTTGAAATCTCTTCTCCNGTGCGCATTGCCATAACACAATCATTTTGCTGTCCTGGTTTATCACCATAAAAAATAGGTCCTAACTCAAATAATCCTATATTAGAAAAACCTCTGTTAAAATTTTTTTTTATAGATAAAAGTAAATTAATAGCAAGAGATGATCTCAGGCATGACATTTCACTGCTTATTGGATTACTAACCTTTATTAGTTTTTTACTTTTATTGAACAGTTTTTCATACTTTTCATCAACAAATGACCAAGTTACTAACTCTGTAAGTCCATAACTTACAAGACTTCTTCGAATAATTTTCTTTTGTTTTTGACTATGGTTAGTTACATTCCTTTTTAAAATATTTTCAAATGTTATCGATTGATTTGGAATATTCTCATAACCATAAATTCTTGCAATCTCTTCTATTAGATCTTCTTTTAAAAGAAGGTCAGTTCTCCATGATGGTGGAGAAATAATAAATTCATCATTTACTTTTTCCACTTCACAACCTAAAAGTTTAAATTTATTTTCAATAAANTCTGATTCAAATTTAATTCCTATCAAACTATTAATTTCAGAAATATTTAATTTTATAATTTTTTTACTTTCCTTATACTCTCCATCAAATACAGTTGAATGAATTTCTCCTCCACAATTTTTAATTATTAAGTCTGTGGCCACATTTAAACCATCAAGNGTTGAAGCAGGGTCAATTCCTCTTTCAAATCTATATCTNGCATCACTGTCTATTAAAAGTTTTCTTCCTGTATATGCNATTNTNTCNGGTGAAAAATATGCTGACTCTATTAAAACATTTTTAGTATCTAAATCACATGCAGTCCTTTCTCCTCCCATNACTCCAGCTAAGCTAATAATTCCTATATCATCACAAATTACAATCATTTCAGAACTTAATTCNTAATCTATNCCATCAAGACCTGTAAACTTTTCGCCACTTTTTGAATGTCTAATAACTATCTTTCCTTGGATTTTATCATAATCAAAAACATGAAGTGGTCTACATCTATCAAATGATAAAAAGTTTGTAATATCTACTAAAGAGGAAATAATTTTTATATCACAAACCTCAAATCTTTTTTGTAGATCTTTTGAAGACATTCTGTTCTTTACATTTTCAACTAATCTCAGATAAAATTGTGGACAATCTTTTAACTTTAGTTCGTTAGATAAAAAAATTTTCTTATTTNNTTTTTTTTCAAAATTAATTTTAGGNGAAGCTTTCATTTTTCCAAGACCCANTGCATAAAGGTCTCTGGCTACTCCCATAACACCAGCACAATCNGGTCTATTNGGNGTTATAGCTATTTCTATNGAAACTCTTTCTTCATCTAAACAAATAGAAAAACTTTTACCAATTAATTTCTCATTTTCTAACTCAATTATTCCTTGNGAATTTTTTCCNATTCCTAGTTCATTTTCAGAACATANCATNCCGTGAGACTGAACATCTCGTATAATACTTTTTTTTATTTTAATACTTTCTGAACCATCTATTGAAGGCAATTCAGTTCCTACTGGGGCTAAAACAGTTAAAAGGTTTTCTCTAACATTTGCTGCCCCACAAACTATTTTTAAGTTTTCTTTGCCATCAAAAACATCACAGACTTTTAATTTATCTGCATTTGGATGTTTTTGAATTTTTTTTACAATNCATACTTTAAAATCTTTTAATTTTTGGTANGGATTATTTATTGACTCAACTTCCAGACCAAGATTTGTTAAACTAGATTCTAATTTATCTAAAGAGCAATTAAAGTCTAAATATTCTCGTAACCACTTAAGTGTAAACTTCATTTTAATCCCAATTTAAGTCTGGGATATCAAAACATGAAAATCCATAATGGTTAAGCCATCTAATATCATTNTCAAAAAAATCTCTTAGGTCTGGCATTCCATATTTTAACATTGCTAATCTCTCNATACCTATTCCAAAAGCAAAACCTTTTGCACCATTNTTTGAAAATTTACTCAATTTAAATACATTTGGGTGAACCATTCCACAACCTAAAATTTCCATCCATTCCTCTCCTTCACCTAAAACTATTTTTCCTTTTTCTCTTTTACAGTTAATATCAACCTCAGCTGAAGGTTCTGTAAATGGAAAAAAAGACGGTCTAAAACGTAGTTTTAAATTTTCATTATTAAAAAAGGTTTTACAGAACTCCGATATAAACCATTTCAAATTTGCAAAGTTAATTCCTTTATCAACNACTAAACCCTCTACCTGNTGGAACATTGGTGTATGCGTTATATCNGAATCACATCTGTAGGTTCTTCCAGGTGCAAAAATTTTAATTGGTAATTTCTTATTAACCAAAGATCTTATTTGAACTGGAGATGTATGCGTTCTTAATACAAACTTTTCAGATTCATTGTTTTCTATATAAAATGTATCATGCATTTGTCTAGCAGGATGATTTAATGGAATATTTAAAGCTGTAAAATTATGAAAATCATCTTCTATATCTGGTCCTTCAACAAACTCTAAGCCCATTGAGCCTAAAATAGAAATAATTTCCTCAATAGTTTGAGTTATGGGATGAATGCTAGAAACTTTTGAATCTTGAGTTCTTCCTGGCATCGTGGGATCGACAAAATCTTTTTCAATTTCTTTTTGTAAATTTTCATCTTCAAAAAAAACTTTTTTTATTTTGAAAACTTCATTAAAGCTATTTTTAAACAAATTCAATTTTTTNCCAAGCTCTCGTCTGCTCTCAGAATCAAGACTTGAAATCTTTTTCATTTCATGATTAGTAATTCCATTTTTACCAAAATACTTAACTCTTATAGATTCAAGTTCACTTAAATTCTTTGAATCCTCAATCTCAGAGATTGCTAACTCAGCTACTTCATCAAGTTTAGACATGGATTTTNTATCCAAATTTTATTTAATATTTTGAATTTGACTGACAATTTTTTCAAAAGATTTTGGCTCTTGAGCTGCTAAATCAGCAAGAACTTTTCTATTCAAATTAAGTTTTATTTTTTTTAACCCATTAACAAAAGTTGAATATTTAAGTCCATGTAGTCTACATCCAGCATTTATTCTTTGGATCCAAAGACTTCTAAAAACTCTTTTATTAACTTTTCTATCTCTATAAGAATANTGTCCAGCCTTCTCAACAGCTTGGTTTGCTATTCTAAATGTATTTTTTCTTCGACCATAATACCCTTTAGCTTGTTTAAGTATTTTTTTATGTCTTGCTCTTGTTGTAACGCCACTTTTTACTCTTGACATATTTTCTCTCTATTAAATTTTAGGGTTAAGGTATTTTTTTACAATTCTACTATCTTGTTTTGACATTATAAGTGGTCCTTTTGAAAATCTTTTCATTTTTTTTGGCTTATTTGACAAATTATGTCTTTTACCACTCGCATACATAACAACTTTACCAGTCGATGTTACTCTGAATCTTTTTTTAGTACCACTTTTTGTTTTCATTTTCGGCATATGCATATGTATTTTTAAATCAAAAAATTATGAATTTCTTTATAAAGTATTTTCCCTCCAAAGCAAGAATTTTTGATATTAATTTATCTAGGTGCTATAACCATTGTCATTTGTCTTCCCTCTAACTTTGGCATTTGTTCTACTTTAGCAACTGGTTCAATAGCTATTTCAAGTTTTTTCAGAACATCCATCCCCCTCTGATGATATGCCATTTCTCTTCCTCTGAACCTTAAGGTAATTTTTACTTTATCTCCATCACTTAAAAATCTATGAATAGACTTAAGCTTAACATCATAATCATGATCTTCAATTCCTGGTCTTAACTTTACTTCTTTNACTTCAAATGTTTTTTGTTTCTTTTTTGCTTCAGCCTGTTTTTTTTGGATCTGATACTTATATTTTCCATAGTCAATTATCTTACAAACTGGTGGTTTTGCATTTGGTGAAACTTCTACTAGATCCAAGCCTAGCTCAAAAGCTTTACTGATTGCATCTGTAGTTTTTAAGACACCCANCATATCACCCTTTTCAGAAATAACTCTCACTTCGTCAGATGCAATAGATTCATTGACCGCAGGACCACGTTCAATAGTTCGGTTAGATTTATTCATATTTTAGTGGTTTAAACATGTATTTCATATTCTATCATAGTATTTTCATATAATCTAATTTTGCAAAAAATAAAGTTAATACTACAAACTACATAATTTTTTAATNTTTAATACAAATTTATCTAGCTCTAATATTTCTTGACTATTTGTTTCTTGCGTTCTCAAAGAAACGGTACCACTATTTATTTCATTATTTCCTACAACGACCATAAAAGGAATTTTTTTATGATTGTGTTCTCTAATTTTATAATTTATTTTCTCATTTCTATCATCCATAAAACTTCTAATATTACTTTTTTTCAATTTTTCTTGAACTTTTCTTGCATAGGGCAAGCAATCATCATTTATATTTATAATGACTACCTGCAGAGGAGTTAACCAATATGGTAATTTTCCTGCATAATTTTCTATTAATATTCCTATAAATCTCTCTAAAGAACCAAAAAATGCTCTATGAATCATCACTGGATGTTTTTTAACTCCATCTTTATCAACGTAGTTAGCACTTAACCTTGGTGGCAAATTAAGATCTACTTGTATGGTACCACACTGCCAATCTCTTCCAATTGCATCAACTAAAACAAATTCAATTTTTGGTCCATAAAATGCTCCTTCTCCCTCATTAATATCATATTCTAAATTTAAATTTTGAAGGGATTTTAATAAGGATTTCTCAAGAAAATCCCATGTTTTATCATCACCTATTCTTTTAATAGGTCTATTAGAAAATTTAATCTTTACATTATCAAAACCAAAGTCTTTATAAATTTCAAGAGTTAACTTAATTACTTTTTCACACTCATTTTCCATCTGATCTTTTAGACAGTATATATGAGCATCATCTTGAGTAAACTCCCTTACTCGCATAAGACCATGAAGTGCACCTGAAGGTTCAAATCTAAAAACTTTTCCAAATTCTGCAACTCTTAAAGGTAAGTCTTTATAACTTCTCAGAGAGTTATTATATATTTGTATTCCACCTGGACAATTCATAGGTTTCATTGCAAAAATTCTTTCATCATTAGTTTTTGCAAGATACATATTATCTTGAAATTTATCCCAATGACCAGACTTTTCCCATAAAGATCTATCCATGACTGTTGGTGTGCTTATTTCAGTATAACCAGCTTCCTCTTGTTTTATTCTCATATAATCCACAAGCTTTTTAAAAATTAACCATCCTTTAGGATGCCAAAAAACAGAACCTGGAGCATCATCTTGAAAATGAAAAAGATCCATTTCTTTTCCAAGTTTTCTGTGATCTCTTTTTTCAGCTTCCTCTAACATTTTTAAGTAAGTCTCTAATTCATTATTATTATTCCATGCAGTTCCATAAATCCTTTGAAGCATTTCATTATTGGAGTCTCCCTTCCAATAAGCCCCAGCTAATTTAGTCAATTTAAAAGCTCCAATAAATTTCAAATTTGGTAAATGAGGTCCATGGCATAAATCTATAAATTCGGAATTACCTTGTTTATAAATTTGAAAATTATCATCTTGATTAGAATTTTTTATGATATCAACTTTGTATTTTTCTTTTTTATCTTCAAATAATGCAATTGATTCACTCTTAGAATATAATGTTTTTTGTATCGACTCTCCCTTGGAAATAATTCTTTTCATTTCCTCTTCAATTTTTGGGAAATCATCTATCGATATAGGTTTTTCAAATAAAACATCATAATAAAATCCATTCTCTATTGTTGGTCCTATTGCTAATTTTGCATCAGGATATAAATTTTTAATCGACCTTGCAAGAACCTGAGCAGTAAGAGTATGCCTCATTATTTCAAGTCCGTCATCAGAATTAATAGTTATAATTTTTATTGAACAATCTGAATTCAATTTGTCAGATAAATCTTTTTGCAAACCATCAATATTTATTGCAATTGCTTTTTTGGCCAAAGATTTCGAAATACTTTCAGCAATTTCATATCCAGAGATACCTTTATTGTAATTCCTAGTTTCGCCATCTGGAAAAGAAATCTTAATATCATTTTTCATAAAACTAATTTTTAATTATTATATTATTAAGAAAGAAATAAATATCATATTTTAGCTAAAAAGAATTTAAAAAAATTTTAACTTTTTTGAGAAACTCTATTTGATTTCCCTCATAAATCAATGTTTGAACGTCTTTACCTCTTGGTCCACACAATTTAGAATTGGAAAATCTTGTAAAAAAAACTAAAGTTTTTGTTCCACTCAAAGATCCAAGATGCATTGGTCCAGTATCATTTCCAATAATAAGATTAGATTCTTTAAGTAAAAAAGCTAGTTCAAGAATTGAGGTGTTGCAACACAGATTAATCAAATTTGGAAACTTTTTTTTTATATTTCTACAAACTTTTAATTCGTCACTAGTTCCAATTAATACGGGAATAATATTTTTTTTCTCTAAAACTTCAATTATACTCTCAAAAATCTTTATGGGAATTCGTTTATATTTTCTCTTTGCAGCACCTCCAGGGACAATAACTCCATAGGGCTTTGGTATTTTAAAATCATACTTGCCATTAAAAAGCCAAGAATAATTTTTATTTTTTGTCATACTTATATTTGCAATTAAAAGTTGTTCTTTCTGTCTTTCAATCGTATGCATTTTATCTCTTAAAGGATTAGTATGCTCAAACGAAGAACCTTTAGCAATCCCTGACCACTCCACCCCACTTGCTCTAAAAATTGAAAAGTAGCTTGAACTTCTTCGCGAAGTTTGAAGGTCATAAACTTTATCAATTTTTTTATTTTTTAATTCTTTTTTTATTAAAACTTTGTCTAAAAAGTAAAAATAAGATCTTTTTATCAGAATTATTTCTTTAAAGTAATTACTTTTAAGTGCAATTTCCTTATACGGTTTTTCTGTGACTAAAATGATATCATCTTTTTTGTGATGTTTTTTTATGGATTCAATTGCAGATAATGAAAGAATAAAGTCTCCAAGACCTCCAAATTTAATAATTAATATTTTTTTTTTCTTCAATAGTCTCATTATACAAAGTTAATGTTTTATCTAACATTTGATTTAAACTAAATTTTTTTAATATTTTATCTCTTGCTCTTTTGCCTATTTTATCTTTTTCTTCTTGAGACTTATTCATTATATTTAATATTGTATTAGCTAAGACTAATGGATTATTTGGTTCAATTAACCAACCAGTTTTTTTATCTTCAATTATATTTTTTGATCCACCAAGATTTGTAGCAATAATTGGTTTAGATAAAGATGAAGCCTCAGCAGAAACTCTTCCAAAAGCCTCAGGAAGAATTGATGTTGAAATAATTATATCTGACAAAGAATATATTGCAGGCATGTCAAGCTTTGTTCCNACAAGAAGTACTTTTGAAACAAGATTTAGTCTTTTAATTCTTTTATCAAGAAAATCTTTATATTTTTTTCTATTCTGCTCAGAACCGACAAAAATCATGGTAAAATTAAGTTGTGGATGTTTAGTAGTAAGAATTTCTGCAGCTTTTATTGCAACCTCATGTCCTTTCCAAGAGGTTAATCTCCCAGGCAGTAAAATTATATGTTTTCCTTCATCAATACCCAGGTCTGATAATGCCTTTTCTTTCCTATGCTGCGTTACTGAGTTTAAATGAAAATAATTTGTATCAATTCCTCTATTAATTAGCATAATCTTACTTTTACATTCTGGAAAATTTTTCATTATATGATCACTAATAAAATCTGATATTGATATAATCTTGTCACTTTCAGTCATTACTTTATTATATTTTTTTTTAATNGGATTATTATTTCCACTNTAAGTTCCATGATAAGTTGTAATTAGAGGAATACCCTTATTTTTAACTANNTNATTTAAACAAAATGCAGGCCATCTACTTCTTATATGAACAATATCTGGATTAACTTTTTCTAATAATCTCTTGAAAAGTATTTTTAATCTAAAAAAATTAAAAATACCTTTATCTTTTACTGGTAGGTTATAATGTTCTACACCTTTATGTTTATATTTTTCAGCCATATCGCCACCTGAAGAGACAATTATAGATCTAAATTCACTAACTGCTGCCTCTTTGGCTACATCCAAAGTTCCTCTTTCAACACCACCCCCGGTAATATCAAGGGAAGGCAGAATTTGCATTAAAGTTTTCATCTAATTTTGCAATAATATACTATTTATAAGTTCCAAAAAACATATTAAAACGTATTAAATATATCATCAAGACCTTCTTTAAAGTCTTTAAATTTAGGTTTCCAACCTATTTTTTCTTTNATTTTTTTATTTGATATCTTTTTATTTTCTAAATAAAAACTTTTTGTCATTTCATTTATACTTTTATCATGAAAACTAATTTCCTNTGGAACTTTATANCCTATGAGATTNCAANCATAAGTTATTAATTCTTGAGTNGAACATGGATAATCATCAGAAACATTATAGATNTCNCCTGGTGTAGGACTGTCNATACTCATCTTAATACAAGTTGCAATATCTTTGACGTGNNCTCTTGAGAAAAATTGGTTTTCTTTTTTTATAATTTTAATATTTTTATTTCTAATTCTGTCTAAAACAGAACGATCTGGTCCATAAATTCCTGGTAATCTAAAAATATGTACAGGAAGATTGTTGCTTTTGTAGGACTCTAAATATTGTGATTCNGCTTTAATTCTATTTTTTGATCTAGTTACTTTTGTTTTAAGTTCTGACGTCTCATTAACCCAATTTCCATCGTGATCTCCATATACTCCAGTAGTTGAAAAGTAACCAATCCATTTAATCTTATTACTATCTTTTAAAATTTCACATATTTCTTTTAATACTATATCCCCAGTTTCATTTGGAGGTATTGAATTTAAAATATGAGTAACACCATTAAGTAAACTTTTTTTATTTTTTATAAAATCGGAAAATGAATACCTCTCAATATTATACTTTTCAACCTTATTTTCATTATTAGGTTTTTTTTTATGAGTTCCAATAATTTTCCANCTAATTGGTATTAATGGTAAAATAAATTTTGAACAATAACCTGCTCCGAATAAAACTAATCTCATTTTTTACTCATATAATGAAGTATTCTTTATCCAATCATAAGCTGGGTGGTTGGTTAATTCTTTATGCCAAACTAATTTAGTTTGCCTTTTTTCCAACTCAAGCGGAAGTTCTAGAATTGAAAAATTATTTGTTTTTGCAAGTCTTTTGGCAGTCTTAGAAGGTAAAGTAAATATTAAATCCGAGTTNTTAATTACATAAGGAGAAAGTGTAATCAAATCTATTCTAACTGCTATTACTCTCTCAAGATCAAGTTGACTTAATGCTCTGTCAATAGGTGATAAGGGTGCATTCATTGGTGCAACTCTTAAATGTTTTGCTGATAAATATTGATCCATAGACANCTTTTTTTCTTTAGAAAGCTGATGATTTTCTTTCATTAAACAAACATAATTTTCATTATACAAAATTTTTGCACCAAATCTAGCTGGCACTGACTCGAATCTCCCTATAGAAAAATCAATTTCATTTAAATCAAGTAGTCTCATTGCTTCACTTCCTTGNTCAGATCTAACCCAAAGTGATGAATTTGGTGATTCTNTNTCTAAAAACTCTATTAAATTTGGNAAAATAATAGGNGCNATATCATCTGATATTGATAGTTTAAAAAGNTTTCTGGATGTTTTAGGATCAAAATCCGTTGCTGAAAGAGACATTTCAATATTNGATAATGCTACCTGAATTGGNACTGAAAGCTCAAGAGCNTTNGGTGTTGGACGCATTCCTTTTGGTCCTCTTATAAATAGTTCATCTTTAACTAAATATCTTAATCTATTTAGTGCGTTACTCATAGCCGGTTGAGTTATACCAACTTTCTTACTAGCCTTAGTGACATTTCTTTCCTCAAGCAACGCTCGAAATACTAGTAACAAGTTTAAATCAAAGTTATTAATATTCATAACAGTTATAATGAAGGTATCATATTATTATTAATATTGTGTTTAATATCTAATCAAGGTAAAGTAAAATTTTTTTTTAAATAATTTTTTTTAAGTTTGCCATGACTTGGATAATTTTTTTTTATTGCCTGATTCAGGGTTTTTCAGAATTTCTTCCAATAAGTTCACAAGGTCACTTAATATTTTTTAACAACTTCTTTGATATTACAACTGAAAATTTAAGCATAAGAGACATGAATATTGTTGCACACTTGGGTTCTTTGTTTGCAATCATAATTTATTATTATAAAGACTGTATCAAAATATTTTTTTCATTTTCTGATTTTTTCAGAAGTGATATAAATAAACATTCGCTTTTAACCAAAAATATCCTAATTTCTTCCACACCACTTTTCATACTTGGCTACATTGTAACTTCATTTTTAAATGAGAATTTATTTACATCTTTAAAAGTCATTGGTTGGATAACAATTATTTTTGGTGTTATTTTTTATTTACTAGACAAACTATGCCTAAGAATAAAAACTATTGATAACATAAATTATATAACAGCAATTTTGATAGGAATTGCGCAAACTTTGGCTTTTATTCCAGGTTTCAGTAGATCTGGTTTAGTAATTACAATCATGAGGCTTATGGGATTTAACAGGTTTGATTCTGTAAACTATTCAAACCTTTTAAGTATACCGGCAATTTCTGGAGCTGTGATATATTTAAGTTATAAAAATTTTGAAATTAATTTTTTTGAAAATCTTTTAAATTTAAACTCTCTTTTAATTTTAGTTTTAAGTTTTATATTTTCTTTAATATTTATTCATTTCCTAATTTCCTGGATAAGAAAATCTTCTTTTGGAATATTTATGTTTTATAGAATTGTTTTAGGAATTTTTATTCTTATTTATGCTTACAATATTTATTGAATATAAGTTGGTAAAATCACTTCTAATGATTTTGGATTAGCAACCTTTTTGATAAGATTCTTAAAGCCTTTGTTTGAAACATTATCATTATTCATTAGTTTTACCTGATCAATCGTTAACAGAGGATAAGGAAGTTTTTCTAAAAAATATGCAATAAAACTTGCTAATATGAGTGGTATAGGCAAGCACAATCTTTTTCTTTTATTATTCTTTAAAATTAGTTTAATTATTTCTTGAAAAGAAACTACATTAGGACCAGCCAAATCGTAGATTTTATTTTTTTCATTAATTGTATTAATAATAAATTTTGCTAAATCTCCAACATAGATTGGTTGAAAGTTAACACCTCTTTTAAAGTCAATTNTAGGAAAAANTNTATTTTTCCTATACTCAATTTTAGGAGTACCAATAATTGGNAAAAAAGGAGAAATTTTTGAAATTTTTGAAAATAAATTTATAAAATTATCCTCCTTTCCAAACACNACACTCGGNCTTATAATTNTAGAATTNGNAAACTCNTTTTTTACTTCTTTTTCACCTTCTANTTTAGAACTTGCATATTTTGAAAATTTATTNTTATCAATTCCNAGTGCNGANATATGAATTAAAGATTNTACTTTNTTNAATTTNCANACNTTTGCAATTATTCCAGGTATNTCTTTATGTACAGTNAAAAATTCATTCGATTTTTTTTCAAACAANATACCAATGAGATTAANTACAANATCNGTATCATGTATTATTTCACTAATATATTTTTCTTTATAATCACTAATACTAGTGACTTTAACTTGACCCAATCCACCTAAAAACCTAATTTCATTAAGTTTTTTTGTTTTTCTTGTGACTATTTCAACATAACAAGAATATCTGCATAAATTATTGATCAGGTGTCTTCCAATAAAGCCACTACCTCCAAAAATTACAATTTTTTTCCCATCTAAAAAATCTGTCATAAAAAATTCTGGTTAATTATGTAATAAAGTAGTATTTTGCTAATAATTATCAAACTATAAGCAATTTTTAAAAAAATGAAATCTTTAAAATTTAATAATAATGAATTTTTTATTTATAATAATGATTTACCAGATAATTTAAAATTTGGAAATTCAATAGCAATTGATACAGAAACAACAGGCCTTTCACTTTTAAGAGATAGGTTATGTTTAGTTCAAATTTCATCAGGAAATGGGGAATGTCATATTGTAAAATTTGATACTAATTTTAAAAAACAAAATTCGCCAAATCTTATATCTTTATTAGAAAGAGAAAATCTAGAAAAAATTTTCCATTTTGGACGGTTTGATATAGCTATTCTTAAAAAATTTTTAAGTATTAATTGTAAGAAGATTTTTTGTACCAAAATAGCTTCAAGATTAGTAAGAACTTATACAGACAAACATGGTTTAAGAGAAATATGTAAAGAATTACTAGATATTGATTTAAATAAATCTCAACAAAGTTCAGACTGGTCTAACAAAGAATTAACTACTAACCAAATTAAATATGCTGCATCAGATGTTTTGTATTTATCTAAACTTAAAAATATATTGACTAAAATGTTAAAAAGAGAAAAAAGATATAACATTGCATTAAAAACTTTTGAGTTTCTTGACATCAGAACAGATCTTGATCTAATGGGTTGGGATAAAGAAGATATTTTTTCACATTCAACATAAATTATTATGTCAATAGAAATTGGAAAATCAGTAATTGACACAGAAATTAAGGCTTTAAAACTATTAAAAAAAAGTCTTTCACAATCATTTGAAAAAACTATTTCAACTCTTCTTAAGACAAAAGGAAAGATAGTCGTATCCGGAATGGGAAAGAGTAGTCATATAGCAAAAAAAATTTCTTCAACACTTTCTTCTATAGGAACCTCATCATTTTTTGTTCATCCAGCAGAAGCAAACCATGGTGATTTGGGAATGATTTCAAAAGATGAGTCTATCATAATTATCTCTAACTCTGGTGAGACAGTTGAGTTATTTAATATAATAGTTCATTGTGAAAAACTTAAAATTCCAATAATTGCAATTACAAGTAATAAAAACAGTACTCTTGCAAAAAAATGTACAATTTTAATTGAAATACCAGGAAATATTGAAGCTTGTCCACTTGAATTAGCCCCAACAAGTTCATCCACAATGTCACTGGTTATAGGAGATGCAATTTCTATTGCTTTGCTCAGAAAAAAAGGTTTTACAAAACAAGACTTTTTTGAACTTCATCCAGGAGGAAAGCTGGGAAGAATTTTGTTAAAGGTAGACGAAATAATGAAAAAAAAACAATCCATGCCTTTGATAAAAAGTAATAAAAAAATGTCTGAAGCACTTATTGAAATGACCTCTAAAGGTCTTGGATGTGTAGGGGTTATAAATGAAAAAACTGGAAAACTTGTTGGATTGATAACAGACGGTGATTTAAGAAGACATATGAACCCTGGACTTCTTGAAAAAAATGTAAAGGAAATAATGACAAAAAATCCCAAAACTTTAAAGCCAAATTTATTTATAGTTGATGCGTTAGATATGATGAATAAAGAATCAATTACAAACTACTTTATAACTAAAAATAAAAAGCCCATTGGAATTTTACATATGCATGACATACTAAAATACTGATTATTAAAAAAAAATGAATTTGAGTTACAGTTTTTATATTACAACATTGAAGAAATTTCTTTTTCTTGTTTCATTTATTTTATTTTTATCAATTTTTTTTAATAAATCTTCAAATATCTATGTTAATTCAAGTCTTGAAAATGAACTTAACTTAACAGACGGAGAACAAGTAGTTATTAATCCAAAATATATAGGAATTGATAAAAAACAAAGGCCNTNTACAATTAGAGCAGCTAAAGCAAAAAAAATAGACCCTAAAGTAGAACTTTTTAATTTGTCTAAACCATCAGGGGAGATTAAAAATAAAAAAGGGGAGTCAATTTATCTTAAAAGTCTTGAAGGAGAATTTGATCAAACTAATCAGAAAGTTCACTTATATAAAAATGTGGAACTAAAAAATCTTAGAGGACTTTCATTTAAAACAGAATCTGCGCACATTGATTTAAAGACAAATATAATCTCAGGAAACAAAAAAGTATTTGGTCAAAATAAAAAAGGTAAAATATCTTCTGAAGGTTTTGAAATAACTGATGAAGGAGAAAAAATATTTTTTAAAGGTAAATCAAATTTAAAGCTCATTAAATAAATGTTAAAAAAAATAAAAATTTTTATATCTTGTTTCTTCATTTTTCTATTTAGTCAAGATTCCAAGTCTCAACAAAAAATTGAAACAAAAAGTAACAATGAACCTGTTGAAATTTTTGCTGAAGAAGGGATTGAATGGGATCAAAATAAGAAAAAATATATTGCTTCTGGCAAAGCTGTTGCTAAAAAAGGCTTGCTGACTGTTAAAAGTGATAAATTAGAAGCAGCTTATGTTGAAAAGAAGGACTCAGAAAATGAAATAACTCGACTAATAGCTAAAGGAAATGTATTCATTAAAAATGATATAACTGAGGTAACTGGAGGCAAAAATGCTCTATATGATCTAAAAAAAGAATATTTTCTAGTGCAAGGAAAAAATTTAAAATTAACTTCTAATGATGATGAGTTAACAGCAAACTCAAAAATAGAATTTTGGAAAATTAAAAATATTGCTGTAGCTACTGGGAATGCAAAGGCATACAAAGAAAAAAAATATACAATCAGTGCTGATAAGTTAATCTGGCATTTGATTGAAAAAAAAAATGGAGATTACGAAGTAATCAAAATTCTAGCCTATGAAAATGTTATTCTTAAAACAAATAATGAAATAGCATATAGTAATAAAGCATTGTATAATAAAACAGATGAAATATGTAAGCTATTTGGTAATGTGAAGCTTAATAAAGGTGAAAATTTTTTGACAGGTGAATATGCGGAAATGAATATCAATAGTGGAATTAGTAAATTATTGCCTTATCCAAAAAATACTCCCAAAAAAGATGAAAAAAGAGTAAAAGCAATTATAAAAAAAAATGAACCAAGATAGAATACCGTTTCTAGCAGTTTCGAATGCTGGATTAAAAGCTGAGAATTTATCAAAATATTTTGATAAAAAGAGAGTTTTAAATAATATTTCTTTAAATCTCAATAAAGGAGAATCAGTTGCTATTTTAGGTCCAAATGGTGCAGGCAAAACAACATTATTTTATATCTTAATGGGTTTAATTAAGTCTGATCTCGGTACTATTAGTCTCAATGGTAATAATATAGGTTTACTCCCAATGTACAGAAGAGCAAAACTTGGGTTAGGGTATTTACCTCAAGAATCATCAATATTTAGAGGTCTAAATGTAGAAGAAAATATTTTATCAATCTTGCAAATAACTTATGAAGATAAAAAAATACAAAATCAACAATTAGAAAAATTCCTCAGTGAGTTTGGGATTGAACATTTGAGGTACGCATCATCTCTATCATTATCTGGCGGAGAAAGGAGGAGATTAGAAATAGCNAGATGCTTGGCATCTAACCCAAGTTTTATATTATTAGATGAACCTTTAGCAGGAATAGATCCAATAGCAGTAGGTGAAATAAAAGAATTAATTCAAGGTCTGAAAAAAAGAAACATAGGACTTTTGATAACCGATCATAATGTCAAAAGNGCATTAGAAATGGTTGNTAGGGCTTACATAGTATTTGAAGGAAAAATAATTTCTGAAGGGACACCAGATGAAATTATTCAAGATAGTGAGGTGAGAAGAGTGTATTTAGGAAATACTTTTTAGATTCTTATGAATAATATAGAAGTTTCAGGCAAACAAACAAAACTTGGAGAAGCTCTGAAGTCTTATGTTAAAGAAAATATAATTCATTCTTTAACTAAATATTTTAAAAAATTTTTAAATGCCAATATTCTTTTTTCCAAGGATAAGTACAATTTTAAATGTGAAATAAATATTCATTTAGAAAGCTCAATCTTTGTCCAAAGCCACTCGATAAGTAATGATGCATATGGTGCCTTTAATATTGCAAATGAAAAAATAAAAAAAAGGATACGTCGTTATCACAGAAAATTGGTAGATCATAGGCAAAAAAAAGAATCAATTAAGCAAAGTACAGTTAGTCAATATATATTTAATGATCCTGATGAAAGTAAAGAGGATATAGAAAACCCATTAATAATAGCAGAGACTGAATTTATAATTAGAACTTTGACTATTAGTGAAGCACTGATGATTATGAACCTTACTGAACAAAGTGGAATACCTTTCATGAATGCAAAAAATAATAGAATAAACTTTTTATATAAACGTAAAGATGGAAATATTGGCTGGATAGATCCTAAAAAAAAATAATTAAAAAATGAAAATTACAGATATAATTACAAGAAACAATATTTTCCTTGATTTTACCTCATTAAGTAAGAAAGCTTTATTTAAAAATATTGCCGAAAAGGTCAACAAACAAACTGACGCTAATCAAAATGAAATACTTGATAAACTTAACCATAGAGAAAAACTTGGTTCTACTAATCTTGGTGATGGAATTGCCATACCTCATGCTAAAATAAATGGGATTACAAAAATTTTTTCACTTTTCATTAGAACAGAAAATTTAATTGATTTTTCAAGTTCTGATAAGAAAGGAGTAGATCTTATATTTGTAATCATTGCACCCGAAGAATCAAAAACTGAACATTTATTAGCTCTTTCAACAATATCTAAATTCTTAAGAGTTGAAAAAAATATAACAAAACTCAGAAAACTTAAAACAAGTGAAGCTATTTTTAATCTTTTTTTAAAATCTAGTGCAAGCTAATTGGCTCTAAACCAGATTGAATAATTGCAGCGAGTGCAGAATCTTTATTTTCAAATGCCGCAAGAAGAACTCCATCCGCTCCATAAACAGAAAAAATATCAGTCTTGATACTATTTTCTGAATGTAACTCTTTTTTAATAAATGCATATCCAGTATTACCAAACTCAACAAAATCTTTTTCAGAAATCTTATTTTTATCTATCATGTTACTTAACCTGAATTTTCGTTTAATTTTAAACTAATTAATTTTTTTTTTGATTTGGTCGAAGCATCAGCGATTTCAATCTTCTTTGATTCGTCATGAGACACGGGTTGAAGTAAGTCTATATACAATAAACCGTTTTCCATGGAAGCACCATCAACTTTGATTCCATCAGCTAAAATAAAATTTCTTTGAAATTGTCTTGTAGCAATACCTCTATGAATGAAAATTCTATCACCATCAGGTTCTGAACGACTTCCTCTAATTAATAATTGATTACCTTCTAGACTGATGTCGAGTTCTTTTTTCTCAAAACCTGCTACAGCGATAGTTATTCTTAAAACCATATCTGATATTTGTTCAATATTGTATGGCGGATAAGAATCAGATGAAAGCTTTGAAATTCTATCAATAGTTCTTTCAAATTGATCAAATCCTAATAAAAAAGGACTGTTAAATAGTGATAGTCTTGTCATTTACCCTCAAATTTTTAGAGCGATATTATTTTTGACCTTAATAATAAGCATCTAATTAAAAATATAATTATTAAAAAAAATTACAACAAAAAAAATCATTTTTCTGGTGGAGCTGGACGGGATTGAACCGACGACCTCTACCGTGCCACGGTAGCGCTCTCCCAACTGAGCTACAGCCCCTATTTCTCAATATCTTTATCACCATGAAAATAAAAGAATTATAATAAATGTAACATTTTTTAATATTCACTACAAAATATGTGAAAATATTTATATTAAGTTAGGCACAATAATTCATAAAATAAATAAAACAAATAATTAAAATAAATTTGATAAATATCATAAACCCTCTATTTTGTTTACATGTATGCAATAATATACAAAAGTTAAGCTTATAAAAAATAGGAATAAGAATATGAACACACTTATTAATACCGCTGAAAAATTTAGTAATAATTTACCCAAATTCAACAAAGCTCACTGGTTACTTAGAATTCCTCTTTCTATTGTTTTTATTCAACAAGGTATAAATAAATTTCCTGTTAACGTAAATGATGCAGAGTCATTCGGTTTACCATATTTTATTTGGTTTTTAGTAGCTTGGGGAGAACTTTTTGCCGGGATTGGTTTATTAATTGGTGGGTTGATTGAAAAACATTGGTTTACTGATATTGTTACTAGATTTTCTGGGATTGTAATGGTTGGAATTGTAAGTGGTGTAATCTTAGTTTCTAAACCAGATAGCTTTATTGATATTCTACTTTATGACAACCTTCATGTCTTTTTATATGTAGTAGGATTATTTTTTGCGCTGACAGGAAATAGAGCAAGCTAACAATTAAAATCATTGACTGATTTTCATTTTAAATTTATTTCTCAAGTAAATTAATGAAAATATTATTTTATTAAAGAGCCCTAACTTTCTTCCTCTTTATCAATCTCAATAATATTTTCAACTTCCTCTGAATCATCTCCGATACTATCATTGATATCATCATTTGGAACAATGACCTCGTCTTCAACATTTAAGTCTTCAATTTCTAATTCATCTTTTTCTTTTAATCCCACTACATTCTCAGTTTTTGCAACCTTAGGAGGTCGTCCTCTTTTTGAGATATTTGTTAATATGTTTACCTCAGCTCCACAACTTGGACAAATCAAAGGATTTTTATTGAAGTCATAAAAAAGAGTTCCGCAACTAGCGCATTTTCTTTTTGTGCCTTTTTCAAATTCATTTTTATTCACTTTATCACCACAAAATATTTACTTTATTTTTAATTGTTTTATTTTAATCTAACAATGAAAAAAATAAATACTCTTAAATCCTTTAAAAGTAAATCCCTGAATGGAATAATTAATGTGCCAGGAGATAAATCAATATCTCATAGAGCCTTAATTTTCCTTTCATTATCTTATGGATCCGCAAAAATTAAAGGCCTGCTTGAATCTACTGATGTTTTTAATACATGCAAATCATTACAGAAATTAGGTGTAAAGATTATAAAAAAGGGTTCAAACTACGAAGTTTTTGGAAACGGTGGTGTATTTCAAAACCCAAAAAAAGAACTCAACTTGGGTAATTCAGGCACTGGAGTAAGATTAATGATTGGAATGCTGGCATCTAGAAACGTAATTGCTAAATTTAAAGGAGATAAGTCTTTAACCAAAAGACCAATGCTGAGAATTTTAAAACCACTAAAAAAACTAGGTGCCTACATTGAACATAAAAACGGGTTTTTACCTTTAGAGGTAAGGAAAAGTGAATTTTTATTACCATCAACTATTAATGAAACAATAGGTTCTGCTCAAGTCAAATCTGCAGTTATTTTAGCTGCATTAAATATAATAGGTACAACTACAGTTAATGAAAAGATACCCTCAAGAAATCACTCTGAAATATTACTTAATTACCTTGGAGCAAATTTAAAAATAATGAGTGTCAAGACTGGAAAAAAAATTCAAATCAATGGACCAATAATTTTGCATCCCAGAAATATAATAGTTCCTGGAGATTTTAGTTCAGCATCTTTTTTGATTGTTGCCTGCTTGCTTTGTAAAAATAGCAAGATAATTATAAAGTCAGTAGGCATAAACTTTTATAGAGTTGGACTTCTAGAAGTCTTAAAAAAAATGGGAGGAAAAATCTCTTTAAAAAATAAAAAAGTTGAAAATGGTGAAAAGATCGCAGACATTGAGGTAGAAAGCTCTCAACTTTCAGGTCAGACAGTTGGAGGTGAAATTTCTGTAAGACTAATAGATGAATATCCAATTTTATTTGTTGCTGCATCTTTTGCAAAAGGCACTACGATATTTAAAAATTTAGAAGAATTAAAATTTAAAGAAAGTGATAGATTAAACTCTATGGCTGAAGCTCTAAAAGCATCTGGGGTTCGCCTGAAATTAAATAAAAACTCAATAACAATATTTGGTAATAAAATTCAAAAAGGTGGCTGTGTTATAAAAACATCCAAAGACCATAGAATTGCAATGTCTATGTTAATTTTTGGAATGCTTTCCAATGAACCTATTCAAGTTGATGAAATTCAAATGATAAAAACGTCATTCCCTGGTTTTTTTGAGCTTTTTAAAAAGATTGGAGCAAACATAAAATATGTTTAAAAATAAAAAACCAGTAGTAGCAATAGACGGAACAGCTTGTTCAGGAAAAGGAACTTTAGCAANAAAAATAGCCAAAGNTATNNATTTTGATCACTTAGATACTGGAATCTTNTANAGATATCTTGCTTTTTTATGTATTAAAAATTCGACTGAATACGAAAATATTAACCAACTATTTNAACAAAAAATAGATNTTAANNATGTAAAAACNTTAAATTTAAGNACNGACGAAATTAGTAAAAAAGCNTCAATNATAGCAAGNAAAAAAGAAGTAAGAGAATTTTTACTAAATTTTCAAAGAAACTTTTCAAATTTTCCACCAAATGGAANAGGNTCCGTAATAGATGGAAGAGATATAGGAAGTATAGTAACACCAAATGCAGAAGTNAAATTTTTCATTGATGCAAAAGTCAACATCAGAGCNTNTAGAAGACTNANTGATTTAAAGTCATTNACTTTAAAGACTTTACCTTCACTAGAAGTGATATGTTNGCAACTTNAAGANAGAGATGATAGAGACANNAANAGAGCTAGTTCTCCATTAATTAGNGTAAAGGATGCAATTTTTATTGATACNACTAATATTTCTCCAGACGCAACNCTNAATAAAGCTNTAAAAANTATAAAAAAAATTTTAATTAATAAAACCAATTAAACATTGCGTTTNCTNTTAAAATTTTGTAATTGTATATCTCTTTTTAATTAATGAGGGATTATGGAAGAAAATTTTAACGAGTTATTAGAACAAAGCTTANCAAGNTTTAATAAAAAAGAAGGTCAAATTGTAAAGGGAACAGTTCTTTTTGTTAAAAATGATAGTGTTGTCATAGATGTTGGTCTAAAATCTGAAGGTAGGATACCTATTCGCGAATTTTTCTCTCCTGGAGAAGAAAATAACATAGAGCCTGGAGATAAATTTGATGTTTTATTAGAAAAACTAGAAAACAAAGACGGTGAGGCAATGCTCAGCAGAGAAAAAGCTCGTAAAGAAGAATCATGGATAAACCTAGAGAAATGTCTTGAAAAAAAAGAACAAATCACTGGTGTTATCACTGGAAGAGTTAAAGGTGGTTTCACGGTTGACATAAGTGGGGCCGTTGCATTTTTACCAGGAAGTCAAGTTGATCTTAGACCTATCACTGATATTTCACCTCTAATAAACAAGCCTCAACCTATGCTTATTTTAAAGATGGACAAATTTAGAGGTAATATTGTTGTTTCTAGAAGAGCAATTCTAGAAGAATCAAGAGAAGCTGATAGATCAAAACTATTATCTGATATTAATGAAGGTGTGCAGCTTAAAGGTATAGTTAAAAATATAACTGATTATGGGGTTTTTGTCGACCTTGGAGGTTTGGATGGGCTCCTTCATGTAACTGATCTCTCCTGGGAGAGAGTTAACCATCCATCTGAAGTACTAAAAATAGGTGACGAGATCGATGTATTAGTCATAAAATATGATCCTGAAAATAAAAGAATTAGTTTGGGTATGAAGCAACTAACAGCTGATCCATGGAAAGATATAGAATCTTCTTATGAGGTTGGAAAAATTATTAAAGCTAAAATATCTAATACAACAGACTACGGTGCCTTTGTTGAGTTAAAAAAAGGTGTTGAAGGTCTCATTCATGTTTCTGAAATGAGTTGGACAAGTAAGAACGCACACCCTAATAATTTTATTAATGTTGGAGATGAAGTTAATGTTAAAGTTTTAGAAGTAGATTTAGTAAAGAGAAGAATAAGTCTCGGACTAAAACAATGTGTTGATAACCCATGGGAAAAATTTGCAAATTCTCATAAAACTAATGACACTATTAGTGGAAAAATTAAAAATATTACAGAATTTGGCATTTTTGTTGAACTACCTGATTCTTTAAATGGAATGATTCATCTTTCGGATATAGACTGGGAAAAATCTGGAGAAGAGGCAATTAAAGATTATAAAGTTGAACAAGATGTAAAGGTTAAAATCTTGGAAATTAATGTTGAGAAAGAAAGAATCGCTCTTGGAATCAAACAGTTAACAAGTGGAAAAAATAAAAGCCAAGAACTTATAAATAAAGTAGTTACTTCAGTAATTAAAATCATTAATGATAATGAAATTGAAGTGCTCATTGATGAAAAAACAAAAGGTTTAATTAAAAGAACAAATCTAGCAAAGCTTAAGTCTGAACAAAAGACTTCTAGATTTGCTCTAGATGAAAAAATAGATGCCAAAGTAATTAGCTACAATAAAAAAAATAACTCATATGAGCTTTCAGTTAAAGAACTTGAAATACAAGAAGAGAAAGACGCAATGAAGCAGTATGGTTCATCTTCATCAGGAGCAAGTTTGGGTGATATTCTTGGCGCAGCTCTTGAAGTTGACAAAGAAAAGAAAAAAAAAGTAAAAGATAAAAAATAAGAAAATGGAGAACCTTTTTTTGAAAGATTATTTCAAAAAAAAAAAAATCATATTTATTAGAGGTTTGTTTTTTTTTATTTTGATAATGATCACATTCATTGCAATTAAAAAAGTTACATTAAAAAATAATGATTTTATTGCAAAAATTAACGTTGAAGAAATAATATTTGATAATAAGGATCTTATTGAAAAGATTGAGAAAATTGAAAATGACAGTGCACTGAAAGGGATAGTAGTTAGTATAAATAGCCCTGGAGGAACAGTAGTGGCAAGTCAAGAATTATACAAAAAATTAAAGAAAATATCTGAAAAAAAACCAATTGTCGTGTCAATGAAAGAAGTTGCTGCCTCCGGTGGGTATATGGTTGCACTGTCAGCAAATAAAATTTTTTGCTATGAGGGAACGCTTACTGGATCTATAGGTGTGATAATGCAAACTGCTAATATCGAGTCTTTATTAAAAAAAATTGGTGTACAACCAATAATTTTCAAAAGTGGTAAATTAAAAGCTGTACCTAACCCAGTTGAAAGTTTAGAATCTGAAGGTAAAGAATCGATAAAAAAAATAATTGACAATATGCATCAACAATTCTTAAAACTAGTAACTCAAAATAGAAAGATTAAAAGCGAGCATATAGATATGATTTCTGATGGTAGAATTTTTACAGGATTACAAGCACAGAGATTAAATCTTATTGATGAAATAGGCAGCGAAAAAGACGCAATAGATTGGTTAAAAAAGTCATTGAATATCCAAGAAAAAATTAAAATAATTGAGATTAATAGAGATAATAAATTATTAAACTCTTTAAATTTTTCTAAGTTGAAAAATATCTTTTCAACAAATAATATGGTATTTATTAATGGTCTTTTTGCACTATGGTACCCATCGTATGAATAAATCTCAACTTCTTGAACAACTTTCAAATAAATTTAAACATTTACCCTTCAGGGAAGTTGAAAAATTGTTTGAAAAAATAATACTTACTTTTGCAGATAGTTTAGCTTCAGGAGAAAGGATAGAAATAAGAGATTTTGGTTCATTTTCTATACGACATCGAGAAAAAAGAAAAGCAAGAAACCCAAAAACTGGAAAAGAAATAACAGTTGAAGCTAAAAAATTAATTTATTTCAGATCCAGTAAAAACTTGAAGAGTATAATTAATGAAAAATAACCTTAAAAAGATTTTTGGATTTTTTTTTTTTTAATTTTATTTTTGTTTATTATTCCTTTTTCAATTTCTAACAAACAATTAATTCAAGTTAGCTTTTTTCCTT
>PALK01000033.1 GCA_002710765.1 Rickettsiales bacterium
TTTAATACCAAAGCCAGCTAAAAAAAGAGCTGAACTCAAAGCAACACTACTATTTGAGCCTCCATAACTAATGAATTCTGCCAACTGAGCCATATTTAGCGTGCCTGCCATACCGTAAAGAACACCAATTCCGGCTAAAAAAAGTGCGGAGGAAATCAAATTCAAAGTTACATATTTAACCGATCCCTCCATTTGCTTTTGTTTGCCACCTAATGCGAGTAGTACGAAAGATGCGATTAATAAAACCTCAAACCAGACATATAGATTAAATATATCACCTGCTAAAAATGCTCCATTAACTCCCATCATCATAATTGATGTCAGTGGGACAAATCCAAAACGAAACCGATCTTCATCTAGATCTCCGCATGAATATACTGATACAGCTAAAGCAAGAATCGCACTAAGTAACAACATAGCCGCAGCAAGCATATCCACAACCAATGTTATTCCATAAGGAGCAATCCAACTAGAGTGGTCAAGCATTGTTTGTAATATTATACCAGAGACCTTACCCACACCATTTCTATCAAACTCCTGTATCAAAAAGTTAATCTCTTAAAAACAGTCACTTGTGTCATAGTTCTAGAAACTTGAACCTCGGATATGGTGCACCGGGAGGGATTCGAACCCCCGACCACCTGATTCGAAGTCAGGTGCTCTATCCAGCTGAGCTACCGGTGCAATGAGATACCAGTACATTTTGAGGAACTTAGAGGCAAGAAAAATTTCGCAGGCAGACTAGTCTCCGTTGGATTATTCACAGAAAGTCCCCCCTAATTTGATCTATTTTTCTTTATTCTCTTATAAAGGATTGGGAAAACAGCAAAAAAACTAAGTGCACATAAGCTAAAGAGGTATTGTGCATTTTTGAAAAGAATTTGGCCAGAGAGACTATCTTCAGAGAGTATATCATCTATACCTGAACCTATAATTATTATAAATAATGTTCCTGGCATTATGCCTAGAAAAGTAGTTACGAAATAAGGTACGATGCGGACTCCTAAGATTGCTGGTGCTATATTAACTAACCAGAATGGAAAAATTGGGAAGAACCTAATAAAAAACAAATAACTCCAAAGATTACGCTCTATTCCTACTTTGATGTTTGAAAATATTTCAGATGAACTCCTTACATTTTTGGACATCTTACTTGAAAAGCTCCTAACAACTATAAACAATGTAAGGGCTCCAAAGGTTGCACCAATGATAACAGCGCTAAACCCATATATTATACCAAAAAGGTATCCCCCAATTAATGTTAATATCGTTCCAATCGGTAAAGAAAATGCAATCGAAAGAAAATAAATTATTGAAAAAACCAGTAGCGAAAGGAAAAAGGACCTATCAATGAATAAAGTAAGTTCATTGTGATGACGATGTACTAAGTCCAAAGTGAGCCCAAAATAATCAAAGAAAAAACCAGAGAGGATAATTGATCCAATTAAGAGAGCCAGTAAATAAAACTTCATGTTCTCAATTCCTACAATGTCATACGTGAGTTTCAGGCTCATGGTGTAAAAAGGCTCACAAGTTCAGTTGGTAATACAAAAATTAGTGGCACTTATCAATTGACTTAAACTAATTTGCATAATACAAAGTTGCGATTGTAAAGAGTTAGAAAAGGTACATTATGAAAAGGACATTTCAGCCTAGTAATCTTGTGCGTAAAAGGCGTCACGGGTTCCGATCAAGGATGGCAACTTCCAATGGTAGAAGAATCCTTAATAGGAGAAGAGCTCAAGGACGTAAGAACCTTTCTGCTTAGAGTGCCTGCTGACTAACAGAACTCTATGACTAATTAGGATTATAGCTATAATATTCTGGTGCTGAAATCTGCCAAGCGGTAAGCCAGTGAAAAAGAAAAAGCTTTTACTAGAAAAAATTACTAAAAGACCTGACTATGTTAAGATGAGAAATAGTTACAAGGTGTCAATGCCTGGTTTCATTCTCCAGGGAAAATCAAGGAGTGTTGATACCTCAGTAAACTCATCTGTTTCTAGGTATGGTCTTACATGTTCTAAAAGAATAGGAAATGCAGTGAAGCGAAACCGTGCTAAGCGCAGGTTAAGATCGGCAGTAATGGCTATATTACCATACTCTGGCCTGGAAGGCTGGGATTATGTTTTAATAGGAAAGACTAATTCAACGGAAAATATGTCCTTTGATATTTTAAAAGGTAACCTAACCACAGCATTAAGAGAGATTCACCAAAAAGATGGTCAAAAACTTTAAGATATTTAGAAAACTTTTTGTGCTTCCTATTTACTTATATCAGGCTTGTATAAGTCCATTTATGGGAAGGAATTGCAGATTTGATCCCACATGTTCTCAATATTGTCACGAAGCAATTATGTTGCACGGTATAATTTATGGTTCATTACTGAGTTTAAAAAGAGTTTTACGGTGTCACCCACTAGGAAATTCGGGTTATGATCCAGTTCCCAAGAAAAAGCTTAAAAATGACTAAGGCTGAAACAGAGATTCATAATATTTTCAAAAAAAGTCCCCAAACGTTGGAATTTAGAAAACTTCGAAAAAGAATTATTCGCCTCACTAGGGAAACTATTCAAGACTATTCCATGTTAGAGGCTGGGGGCAAGTGGCTTGTTTGCATTTCTGGAGGTAAAGATAGCTTTACGCTTTTGGCATCGTTAATAGAGTTAAAGTGGCGCGGCCTCTTTCCTTTAGAATTTCTAGTATGTAATTTAGATCAAGGCCAACCAGGTTTTCCAAAAACTATATTACCCCAGTTCCTTGAGGATTTGGAAATTCCCTATCGGGTAGAGTATCAGGATACTTATTCCATTGTAAAATCTAAGATTCCAGCTCATAAAACTTACTGTTCACTTTGCTCTCGGTTGCGACGAGCTCACCTTTATCGAATAGCAAGAGAGGAGGGTTGCACAGCAGTCGTTTTAGGTCATCACCAGGATGATATTCTAGAAACTTTTTTTATGAATCTTTTTCATGGTGGCAAACTATCATCAATGCCTCCTAAATTATTAAATGATGAGGGCGACCTACTTTTACTTAGGCCATTAGCAAAAATTTCTGAAAAAGATTGTGCAAAATTTTCTGACTATTTGAAATTCCCAATTATCCCCTGTGATCTATGCGGAAGTCAGGATGGACTGGAAAGGAAAAAGATTAAAGCAATGCTCGAAAAATGGGAGAGTGATTTTCCAGGGAGGAAAACAGTAATTTATAAAGCTTTGTCAAATACTAAACCAAGTCACCTTCTAGATAAATCCCTGTTTAATTTTTCAGATCTTGTCAGAAACTAGTTGAAAAATCCAATTAAAGCTTTATTCCGTATTGAAGAATTAAAAAAGGTTTAAATTGATTTCATGGATGAACAGACCAAAAATCTTATACTGGCTACAGGACTTAGTTTTCTTGTTTTACTAACCTGGATGTTTTTTTTCCCACCTGAGCCAATACCAGAAACGTATGAACAGGTTAATGAACAAAGTGGTCAAGCTTCAAACACCGGGAATCAAAAACTTTCCGATCAAGAAGTTCAAAATTATAATGAAAATGCTGAACAGGACTCGTCAGATCAATTCGCTCCTAGGGTAGAAATTTTAACAAAGAACCTAAAGGGCTCCATTTGGTTAAAAGGTGGCCGAATTGATGAACTAAGTTTAGTCAATTACCGAGATACTCTTGATAAGAGTTCGAATAATGTTTCTTTGCTGTCACCTCTGGGCAGTGATAAACCTTATTATGCTTTTCATGGTTGGGCAGCGATGGAAGGGCTAGAAAACGGTGATACTCCAAATTCAAGTACCGTTTGGGTTTTAAAATCAGGAACAATTTTAACTGAAAATAGTCCTATAGTCTTGACCTGGAAGAATGATCTCGGGGTTATTTTTGAGAAAAGAATTTCTGTGGATGAGAATTACATGTTTGAAGTCACCCAATCGGTTATCAATGGAAGTAACTCGGCAGTTAAATTATATCCATACGGTAACTTAACCAGAAACGGGCAACCCGATACTATTGGTTTTTACATTCTTCATGAAGGCGTGGTAGGTATGCAAGATGGGGAGCTTATCGAAACAAACTATGATGACATTATAGAACTCCCCACAGAAAAAAGAACTAGAGAAATCCAAGAAAATGGCTGGATAGGATTCACTGATAAGTACTGGATGTCAACTTTGTTACCCAAATCTGGCCAAACGTTTAAAATGGATCAACGTTATTTTCCTTCCACTGATAACTTTGAAGTTTGGATGAGATTACCCCCAGTCTCTGTTGGATCAAACGAAAGTCGGTCTGTCACCTCTAACCTTTTCATTGGGGCCAAAGAAGTCAACACTATTAAATCCTATCAAAGAACTTTAAATATTGAAAACTTTGTTGACTCTGTTGATTGGGGTTGGTTCTTTTATCTTACAAAACCAATATTTTATTTATTGGATTGGTTTAATGGATTTACCAACAATATGGGTTGGTCAATAATTCTGTTAACTCTGTTTATCAAAACACTACTATTTCCACTGTCGTATAAGTCTTTTGTTTCAATGTCTAGAATGAAGCATTTACAACCCCAAATGGAAAAAATAAAGCAGAATGCTGGAGATGATAGAGCAAAATTGCAACAAGAATTAATGGCACTTTACAAGAAAGAGAAAGTGAACCCTGTAGCTGGCTGCCTACCTATACTTTTACAAATTCCAGTTTTTTTCTCTCTATACAAGGTCCTCTTTGTAACAATAGAAATGCGACACGCACCTTTTATAGGCTGGATACAAGATCTATCAGCACCAGATCCAACCTCTTTTCTGAACTTATTTGGCTTGCTACCTTTTTCACCACCTGATCCATCCAGTCTCTTTGCAATTTTTTCAATAGGGGTTTATCCCATTTTGATGGGTGTTACCATGTGGCTTCAGCAAAAACTAAATCCAGCACCAACTGACAAAACACAAGCTATGATCTTTGCTTGGATGCCTTGGGTTTTTATGTTCATGTTGGGACAGTTCTCAGCTGGACTAGTAATTTATTGGGTTGCAAATAATTTAATCCAGTTTGGACAACAGTACATTATAATGTATTCTCAGGGAGTACGGCCTGATATATTTGGTAATATTATGCAAACCTTTAAACGTTCAGAGTAATGTGACCACAAGTAGAAAATCAGTACCATTTTATGTTGCCAGTGAAATTGATCAAGAAACTTCAAAGGCAGGACATAAGCTTTTTGCTAAAAACATAGAATTTGTTAAAGGAATAAAATCAGCAAGTGCTATGCCTTCTGAAAACTACCCTGAGGTTTGTTTTTCTGGTCGCTCAAATGTAGGCAAATCTAGTCTCATAAATGCGTTAACTGGCAGAAAGTCTATTGCGAGGACATCTAAGACGCCCGGAAGGACGCGCGAAATCAATTTTTTTCTTCTAGACCAAAATAAGTTTTTAATAGATTTACCTGGTTACGGCTTTGCTAGGGTCCCTCTATCAGAGAAAAATCAATGGGGGGAATTAGTCAAAGATTATTTCTTTTTCAGTCAAAATCTCAGGCGGGTCTTTTTACTAATAGATAGTAGACATGGGATAAGATCAAGTGATATCACTTTAATGGAAATGTTAGGGGACGCTGGTGTGGTTTTTCAGGTTGTATTCACAAAGTTTGATAAAGTCAAAAGCCAGGACTTTAAAAATGTCTTAGAACTTAGTTTCAATAAAATGGCTCATCATGCCAATGCATATCCGGAAGTACTTGTAACATCTTCACAAAAAAAACACGGTCTGGAAAAGCTAAGAGGAACTATTTGTAAATTGTTATCACCTTCTTGAGCATTGGTATAAGAGTAAAGTAAAAATGACCAAAAAAGAAAAAAATATCGATTGGGTTACGACGGCCAAAACGCTCTCTGAAGCCCTCCCATATCTCAAGAGATATGAATCGGCAACGATAGTCATTAAATTAGGTGGGGCTGCGATGACTGATTCTGAAAGTCTATCCTCTTTTGCTCGTGACATTGTTTTGATGAAACAATGCAAAGTTAACCCCATTATTGTACATGGGGGAGGTCCCATGATAAATGAAGCATTAAAGAAATCAAAAATAGACTTTACCTTCATTGACGGAAAACGAGTAACAGACGCCAAGGCTATAAAAGTAGTTGAAATGGTTTTGTCTGGCGATGTTAATAGAACTATTGTGACAGCCCTAAATTCCCAGGGAGGTAAAGGAATAGGCTTGTCCGGGAAAGATGCATCCCTACTGATATGTGAGAAAGAAAATAAAAATCTAGGGTTTGTTGGTAAGCCCGTTACAGCAAATACAGAAATTCTTACACATTTAGTTGAAAATGACTTTATTCCAGTTATAGCACCAATCGGAACAGATTACCTTGGTCAAACCTACAATGTCAATGCTGACACTATGGCAGGAGTAATTTCTGCAGAAATGAATGCAGATAGGCTATTATTATTGACAGATGTTACTGGCATCAAAAACTCAGAATCAGAGCTGGTCAAACGAGCCACCTCCCAAGAAATCAAAAAATTATTAGAATCTGGTGTAATTTTTGGGGGTATGATACCAAAAGTCACAACCGCACTAAAATCAATTAAAAAGGGTGTTAGAGCAGTAGTTATTCTTGATGGCAGAGTACAAAACGCTTGCTTACTAGAATTATTTACAGAGCATGGGGTAGGGACATTAATTCGAGACCCCTAATTCAGTGCCCTAATATCTGGCTTAAAAATAATTTTGTCCTTTCAGATTGAGGGGAATTAAAAAAAGCCTCTGGCTCATTTTGCTCTACTATTTGACCGTCATCCATGAATATTACTCTGTCTGCTACNTGCCTNGCAAAGCCCATNTCGTGTGTNACACAGATCATAGTCATTCCTTCTTCAGCCAGTTGGATCATAGTATCTANAACCTCTTTAATCATTTCTGGATCAAGAGCGGACGTTACTTCATCAAACAACATTATCCTAGGCTTCATACAAAGCGAACGAGCAATGGCAACTCTCTGTTGTTGTCCTCCTGATAACTGCCCAGGAAACTTATGAGCTTGCTCTGGTATTTTGACTTTTTCCAACATTTCCATTGCTATTTTCTCTGCTTCCAATTTAGGGGTTTCTCTTACCCAAATTGGCGCCAAAGTACAGTTTTCCAAAGTAGTTAAGTGTGGAAACAAATTGAAGTGTTGGAAAACCATCCCAACTTCTGAACGAATTTTATCAATATTCTTTAAGTCTGTTGTTAATTCAGTACCATCTACAAGAATTCTACCCTTTTGATGCTCCTCCAGTCTATTAATACACCGAATCAAAGTAGATTTACCTGAGCCAGAGGGACCGCAAACAACAATTCTCTCTCCCCTTCTTACCTCAAGATTAATATCTCTAAGAACATGGAAACTTCCAAACCATTTGTTCATTTCTGAAATATGGATAACTACTTCTTCGGTTAAGTTGACCTTCGTACGGTCAATTTTCTTCTTTTCATCCAGTTCTGACATTTTTTTTCCCATTAATTATCCGTTTTTAACTTTTTCTCTAGATATTGAGAATACTTTGACATTCCAAAGCAAAAAATAAAAAACATCAAGCCTATTGCAATATAAAGCTCCCAATAAATTCCATTCCACTTTGCGTCAGCTCTTATCGTTGAAGCCAATCCCACAGGATCCCTCAAACTGATAATTGATACAAGAGTCGTATCCTTAAAGAGGCCAATAAATGTATTAACAATTCCAGGAATAGAAATTTTTAAAGCCTGAGGCATAATTATTAATCTTTGTGATTGCCAATAAGTAAGTCCCAGAGATGCAGAGGCCTCATGCTGTCCTATTGTCACTCCTGCCAGTCCACCACGAATAACTTCTGCCATATACGCTGCCGAAAAAAGGGTAACCATGATTATAACTCTCAGCACAATATCAAAATTAGTACCTGGGGGTAAAAAGTAGTTGAGTAAAACTGAAGCCACAAAAAGCAAGGTGATAAGTGGAACACCTCTGATAAATTCAATGAAACCAACACAAATCATTTTTACCAAAGGTAGGTTCTTTGATTGCCGGCCTAAAGCAAGCAAAATTCCTATCGGAAAAGAAGCTACGATACCAGTTACCCCAACAATTAATGAAAGAGTAAAGCCCCCAAATTTCAAAGATTCTACAAAGGGCAGACTTATAGGAAGTAAGTCACCTAATAAACCAGCCATGCCATCAGATATAAAAAGAAAAAATATTACCGTTAGAAAAACGGTCAGTAATAAAGCAACTGAGTTTGACCTAATTAGTCTTAGATTTAGTAGGAAGTATGATACTACTCCCAACCCTATCCCAATATAAACAATCGCGACGGACCAAAACGAGCCTCCCCAAAGCAGCCAAAGGGCTAATCCTGGATATATTACAGAAAACCAAAAAAAACGTATAAATCTTGGGAAAAGAATGGGAATAATTGATAAGATCAAAAGAAAAAACGTAAGAGTTGGTCGCCAATACTCTTCAGCTGGATACAACCCAAAGAGTAACTGCTTCCACCTAGCAGTTAAAACAGAAAAGCAGGCTACATTAGGATCTAAATCTAGGCACTCCCTTAACGATTTCGTATGCCAATGCCCTCCCCAAGCCCATGGGAAAAATTCAGCAGCAAGTGTGAATAAGAAATACAAGCAAAATAAAGTAAGAAAACTATTCCACCAACCAGAAAACAAATTCTGTTTAATCCAGCCTACTGCTCCCACCTCGGTTATTGGAGGTGGCGAAGGCAATATCTCTTTTTTTCTTACAAATGCTATATTAGACACTTATTTACCTACCTACGATTTGGAAAGATCGATTGAAATAATTAATCACTGAAGAAATCAATAATGAAACTGATAAATAAAAGCCCATTAACAAAAGCATTGACTCCAACTCTCTACCCGTCTGATTGAGGGTTATACCACCAAGTGTACCCCTAACGTCCATATAACCTACAGCGATGGCCAGTGAGGAATTTTTAGTTAAATTCAAATATTGTGAAATCATTGGGGGAACGATTACCCGTAAAGCTTGAGGCAAAATGATCAAACTCATAATTCTATTTGGNCTTAAACCTAAAGCAGAGGCAGCCTCTGTTTGTCCCTTTGATATAGCTANAATACCAGAACGAACTATCTCCCCAATNAAGGCNGAAGTATAAAATGCGAGAGCAAAAGTAAGNGCCAAAAAAGAATTNCTGAGATGTATCCCNTCTTTAAAGTTAAAGCCTTTGAGGTATGGGTAAGTAAACGTAATAGGTTTTCCNAGGATAAAATATAGTAGTAAAAATGGTACTACCAAAACGACTAGGCTTATCCAGAATGTTTGCAATCCCTTACCAGTCCTGTCCTTTAATGATCTGGAATACCTAATTAAAAAAATAATCATTATTAATGACAGACAGAGACCTATTACTAACCAGTAGGCTCCTTCTCCCATAATAGGCATCGGCAAATAAGTCCCTCTATTAGTAACTGCCACACTCTCAAAAAGTAACATAGAAGCCTCAGGATTGTCTCCCTTGAAGGCTTTAGGAGCTGGCGTTAATTCTGTTAAAAGAGCAAATACCATGACAATCCATAGGAGCACTGGTACATTTCTAAAGCCCTCTATGTAGACTGACATTAATTTGGCAATAATCCAGTTCCTTGACAATCTAAGAATGCCAACAAATACACCAACTATTGTTGCTATTATACACCCTACAAAAGCTACNAGGAGTGTATTAAGNATNCCAACAAATGCAGCTCTGGCGTGAGTACTATCATTAGTATACGAAATTAATCTTTGATTAATATCATACCNTGCACGCATTCCTAAGAAAGAAAAACTAACGTCTTTNCCCATTAATGCNAAATTCTTTACAGTATTATCAACAAGCCAAAAAAATACNGCAACAAAAANTATAAAAGTAATTACCTGCAGGGAAGTTGCNCGGTATCGAGTGTCACTAAGTAACATCCCGAATCTAAACCTTTCTCCCGAAAAATTGTTAGCGGTCATCAATGCTACCTAACTCATCAAACATATGCAGGAAAAGAAAAAGGGACACCATGACGATGCCCCTTNGTTTTCAAGTATCTACCTAAATGGTGGAGAATACAGTATTCCACCTTTAGTCCATGAAGCATTAACACNTCTCTCGATGTTAATTCCACTCGTGGCTCCTAGGTTGTTTTCGAATATCTCCCCATAATTACCACCAGCTTTGATTGCATTATACATAGCATCTTTAGGCATACCAACCATAGCCATCATATCATCATCCCCAGTNCCTAATAATCTGTGGATTTCTGCATCTTTAGTATCTTTCCAGCTATCAATATTGGCTTGAGTGATACCCTTTTCTTCTGCTATTACAAGAGCGTTNAAAACCCATCTACCAATGTCTGCCCAGTTATCATCACCGTGACGTACAAGCGGACCAAGNGGTTCTTTTGAAATAATTTCTGGTAAAACAAGATGGTTATCNGGGTTTTCTAANTTTACCCTTGTGCCGTGCAATGCAGATGCGTCAGTTGTGTAAGTATCACAAGCGCCAGCAAGATACTGCTGCTGAGACTCTGCATTATCAGCTGTNGGNACAGGCTCATAGCTCATACCATTTTCTTTAAAATAGTCTGCTAAGTTAAGTTCTGTCGTTGTNCCNACCTGAATACANACAGTAGCTCCATCTAATTCAGTTGTTGAGCTAACCCCTAAATCTTTCTTAACCATGAAACCTTGTCCATCATAGTAATTCACACCTAGAAAGGTTTGCTTAAGGTCAGTGTCTCTACTATANGTCCANGTTGTATTTCTTGCCAGAATATCAACTTCTCCAGCAGCCAAGGCAGTAAACCTTACTGCAGANGTTAGACCGACGAATTTTACAGCCATCGGATCTCCAAAAATTGCCGCNGCTAATGCTCGACAATAGTCTACGTCAAATCCTACATCTTTACCTGAATCATCGATTGTTGCAAANCCAGGAGCACCAGTAGAGACCCCACACAACAAATTTCCACGAGCCTTCACATCATCTAAAGTTGCAGCTGTTACCGCACCCGCAACTGCCAGAAATGAAGACAACATTATAATTGTTAAATTTCTCATAGTTCATCCTCTATATTTTCAAGTTTAAAATTTAACTCTGAAAATACTCACTGATTAATCAGAGCGAAATAAGGATCCAACTTAATGCATTATTTGTATTTTTTCTACCTTTAATTGCAAAAATAACCCTTTATGCTGAGACACATTACCAGATAATAGAAATCCATTATCTCAAAAAAACCTCAATTTGAAAAACACTTAAACCATTGTTTTAAATACTTTAAATCAATATTCTTTTCTATTTGGACAGCCTGAGCTAAGGGAAACTAAAGAAATACTTTTTTTAACCTATTTAAAGAAAAAAAAATCTTTATCAAAAATTTCTCTTTAATCTTTTCAAAAATAGGTGATTCTTAAATTTTTTTGAACCTCTCCCAGGATTCTTACTTTTTATCTAGTGCTAAAATCGTAGAAGCATGCATGAAAAAAGTTTTTATTAGTTGATCTTCTTTTTTGTGTTCTTTGAGTGTTCCCCATTTAGCACGCTGCCAATCTTCATCAATTCTAATCAGCTTCCAAGCTTTCTCTGGGGAGACCTTTCCTTTTAGCAAACATATTCCAATAATGAGGGAACTTGACAAAGTTACTAATTCATCAAGAGCAGTTAGAGTAAAAGACTGAACAGGCTGTAATAATTTTATCCACCCTTTCTCAACTTCAATGCTCTGAGTGATAGGCATTATGCTGTTGGTAATTTGAAGAGTAGCCTGAAGTTCCGTTTGTACCCAATCAATTAGAGGGGTCCAATTCTCTCCTTGTATTTCTGCAAGATCAGATCCCTTTTCTGCCCTGTAGCAAAAAAGGTCAGACATGCCATATCTAACCAATTTTTTCCTTAAGGTTATACTTTCATTTTGAGAACGATCTAATGTGAGAAAGCAAGTTCGAGTATAGGGCATTTTTTTATAGTCAATTTCATCCTCAAGCTTTGACCACTCTTTATATACTTTATTCGCTAAGTAGAGATCTTTAATGGCACAAATATTTCCACCTGGAGTTTTCAAACTATTACCATCCATATTGAGAATATATCCTGATCTTACGCTTTTAAGTTCAACAGAATCCCAATTTTTTTTTCTTTTTAAAATCATTTAAAATCTAACTACTAAATAGAAGCCAAAACTACTCAAAATTGCCAGTATCAAAGAATTGCAATTTCTTATCCATGTGGGCTGGTGGATCAGCTTTGACTTTAATATTTTCTCCTGTGAAGGGGTGCTGGAATTCTATACTACGGGCGTGAAGTTGAAGTTTGTCATTATTATACTTAAAATCTTTAGCACGGTTTCCCAAAGTGAATTCCTTGGTTTTCCCTCCATATCGTTTATCACCTATTATAGGACAACCTATACAAGATAAATGCTTTCTCAGCTGATGCTTCCTACCT
>PALK01000034.1 GCA_002710765.1 Rickettsiales bacterium
ATACGTAACGTTAATAATGACTTTTATGATTTTACTTTTTGGAGAATTATTACCTAAAACAATAGCTTTATTTAAGTCTGACTCTATCGCATTAAAAATTTCACCTATTTTTAAATTTCTTACTTTTATTTTTACCCCAATTACAGTTGCACTNAATTTNTTAGTAAATTTTATTATAAAATCANTAGGAATGAGTGAAATTAANAANAATAGTTCAGAAGAATCTCAAATTGAAAGTGAAGAAGAATTAAGNGGNGCNATTGAACTNCATGGTGANAACTCTAAAGAAAGACAAGAAAAAGAGATGCTAAAATCAATTTTAGATCTTGATGATGTTTCAGTNAGTTCCATTATGATTCCNAGAAAAAATATTTCTAGTTTACCCGTTTCAATAACATATAATGAACTNTTAACTNAAATAAAAGATAGTCCACATTCAAGAATTCCTATATGGGATAAAAATCCTGANAATATTATTGGAGTATTTCATGTNAGACGTCTNATNGGCTTCAAACCAAATAAAGGTAGTAATTTTAATATAAANAACTTTTGTCAAAAACCATGGTTTATTCCTGAATCATCNTCTTTAGCCAANCAATTAATGGAATTTAAAAAAAGAAAGGAGCATTTNTCAATTATTATTGATGAATATGGAGANTTCCTTGGNATNGTTACNTTAGAGGATATTCTTGAAGAAATAGTTGGAAATATAGAAGATGAACTTGATGTTTTAAAAATTTCAAAAAGGATTAAAGGTGTTAAACAACAATCAAAAAATAACTTCACAGTTAGAGGAACTGTTACAATTAGAGATCTCAATAGAGAATTAAGTTGGAATCTTCCTGACCGTGAGGCCTCAACAATAGCCGGACTTATTCTTTATGAAAGTAGGTCAATCCCAAATATTGGGCAAGTATTTAAATTCTTTGGATACAAATTTGAAATTCTGGATAGAAAAAATAATCAGATTACTCTTGTTAAAATTTCAAAAATTTAAAAAATACTAAAAAAAAATCAAAAAAAGTNATATAATATCTATTAAGTTTCTGCAATGGGGAGGTGGATTCGTTGATTATTAAAGATCTTATTGAGAAAATAATTGGTGTTCAAAAATTATATTTTATAGAGCAGGACAAAAGTGCTTATGACGCAGCTGTTTTAATGCTTAAATTTAGATGTGGTGCACTACTAGTGTGTGAAAATAAAAATGATAAGTCACTTACAGGAATAATTACTGAAAGGGATTTGGCATTTAGAGTTATTCCAAAAAATCTTCACCCATCAAAAACAAAGATTTCTTCAATTATGACAAGGAAAGTTAGTACAATATCAGAAAATAAAACAACACTTGATGCGATAAAAGTCATGAATGTTAATGGTTTTAGACACTTACCAGTCTTATCTAAAAAAGAAGTAACAGGCATTCTTTCTATGAGAGATTTATATGCAGTAGCAAATGATCAACTTCAAGACTCTCTTAAACAACATCAAGAATTTCTTTTTGGAACAGGATATGGTGGTTAAAATCCTAATACAAAATTTTTATTCTTAATGCATGAATTTCATTAGACATCTCTTCACTTAATACATCATATATCATTCTTTGACCATTAACCTTAGAAACATTAGATAATTTTTGAGACTTAATTTTAACAAAAAAATGTGAGTTTCCACTATTAGGACTTTGAGAGTGACCTTTATGAAGTTCAGATTCGTTTTCAACTTCTAAAATTGAAGGATCAAAAAAAGATTTTAGTTTGTGGTAAATTTTAATTTTCATTATTATCTAATTATAAGAATTTATAGAAAAAAACAATGAAGAAGAAAAAAATTACTCTCGATTTTCCATGGGATGAGGAAAAACTAAATATAAAAAAGTGTGAGCAAATTAACTGTAACAATTCAGGAGATTATAAAGCGCCTAAATCTATTAATTCAAATGAAGTTTATTATTTTTGTTTAGAACATGTTAAAATATATAATAAAAGATGGAATTTCTTTGCTGGAAAATCTCAAAAGCAAATTTATCAATTTTTAAAAGAAGAAACATATATCAATAAACCTACAAGACCTATGTCAGAAAAAATCTCATCAAAAATAAATTTTGACTTTTCCTTCGATGCTGACTTTAATTCATTTTTTGAAAAAAAAACAAAAAAAAAATCTATGAGTTCTAAACTAACTGAAATAGACAAAGCATTAAATTTATTTAATTTAAGTATACCCTTTAGCTCTCAAGAATTAAAAAAAATATACAATAACTTAGTAAAAAAAAATCATCCAGATCTCCATGATGGAAATAAAAAAAAAGAAACATTGTTAAAAAAGATAAATATTTATTATAAATTGCTTAAAAAAATTGCGAGGTAATAAAAATGTTAAAAGAAAATGAAGATCTTAAAAACTCAGTTCCAGATTCTAAATGTTATTCTGATGATGTTTTTAAGATAAAAAAAAGAATAAAGATCCCATGTTTTTCAAAAAAAAATTCTTTAGTTCCTTGCATTGATAAAGATTATGTATTTGATGAAAAAACAACTATTTCTATCCTTCAAGGTCTGATAAATAATAAAAAGGTTTTAATACAAGGCTTACATGGCACTGGGAAGTCAACTCATATTGAACAAATAGCTGCAAGATTAAACTGGCCATGCGTAAGAATAAATTTAGATAGTCATATCAGTAGAATAGATTTATTGGGTAAAGATGCAATTATTATAAAAGATAANAAACAAATAACTACTTTTAAGGAAGGAATTTTGCCTTGGTCTATCCAACATCCAGTTATACTTGTCTTTGACGAGTATGATGCAGGTAGACCTGATGTTATGTTTGTAATTCAAAGAATATTGGAATCAACAGGAAAATTAACACTTTTAGATCAAAACAAAGTACTTACTCCAAATCTTTATTCAAGAATTTTTGCGACATCCAATACAATAGGATTAGGTGATACATCAGGAATTTATCATGGAACTCAACAAATCAATCAAGGTCAACTAGATAGATGGAATATTATTTCAACACTAAATTATTTAAAACCAGAGGTAGAAGAAAAAATTGTCACCAAAAAAGTAAAAGAGTTTTCTAAAAAAAATAAACCTATAATTAGCTCAATGGTAAAACTTGCAAATCTAACAAGAGATGGATTCAAAAATTCAGATATTTCAATTCTAATGTCTCCAAGAACAACAATAAATTGGGCTGAGAATTCTTATATTTTCAACGATATAGACTTTGCTTTCTTAGTATCTTTTCTTAATAAATGTGAGGAAACTGATAAACTAATAATTAANGAATACTATCAAAGATGTTTTGGAAGAGAAATAATTGATCATGAAGGATTATAAAAATCTTGATTTATTAACAAATTTATCAAATGCTACAGCCAGAACTTTAGCTAAAGATAGAAAAACAACCGTTGAATTTAACCAAACAAATAATTCAAAATCGAAAGATTCTCAGATAAGTATAAATCTTAAAAATCACAAGAAAAAAGAATCTATTAGAGGGAATATAGATTTTCATTGTTTTCATAAAAGGTTTTTAAATAAAAAAATATATCATCAATTTTTACCTAAATTAAAGTTGGAAAAGGAATTTTATGAGATTATTCATTTTGCAAGATCCTCTTCATTAGGAATGATAGATTATGAAGGTTCTTTTTTAAATATCAAAAATTTTTTCAATTCAAATGATTTAGACTCAAAATATGAAACTATAATAACTAGTCACAAACCAATTCTTTTTTTTTTAATAGATTATTTTTGTGAAAAAAGATTAATTGAGACTTCTAAAGACAGATATCTACCTACAAATCAAGAAAATCAAATAATTACAAAATTAAAAAAATTTATAAAAAAACACATTTCTTTTTCAAAACTAGCTAAAGAACTATCTCAAAAAATTTCTTCGACAGAAAACAAAGAAAAAGAATTACAAGATGATAGTAATCAAATTAATGAAAATAAAAATGAAAATACACCCAATACAACAAATAATGAACAACAACAAAGTAAATACTTAGTCCAAAAATATGAAATTAAAACTTCTGATACTAAAATTAGATCTGATAATGAAGATAAGGAAAATAATTATGAAGGACTTAATAATAAAAAAAATAAAACTAACTTGGATAAAAGTCAATATAGGGTTTTTACCCAAAGGCATGACTTGATTGCGAATGCTTCAAAATTAGCAGAAAAAAGTGANCTAAATTTATTGAAGAAAAAACTCGACAAAGAATCTCCAAAATTTGATAGTTTGATTAAACAACTTGCAAATAGACTTGAAAGAAAGTTAATGGCTAATCAATTAAGAGCATGGGAATTTGATATTGAAGAGGGAATTCTTGATTCTTCAAAATTAACTCGAATTGTGCTTAATCCTAATAATAATCTAACATTTAAGAAAGAAACTGATTCAAATTCAAAAAATACAATAGTTTGTCTTTTATTAGATAACTCAGGATCTATGAGAGGTAGGCCAATTATGATAGCTGCAAATGCAGTTGAAGTTTTAACTAAAACTTTAGAAAGATGTGGTGTAAAAGTTGAAATACTTGGTTTTACAACAAAAGAATGGAAAGGAGGAAAGTCAAAAATTGATTGGGTTAATCAAGGTAAAATAGAAAAACCAGGAAGACTCAACGATATATTACATATAATTTATAAAGATTCTGAAACGAATTGGAAAAATTGTAATAAAAATTTAGGGCTTGTACTTAAAGAAGGATTATTGAAAGAAAATATCGATGGTGAGGCTTTAATCTGGGCAAATAAAAGACTACTTCAAAAAGAACAAAAAAAAAAAATTTTGATCGTTATTTCAGATGGNGCTCCAGTTGATGACTCAACTCTTTCTTCTAATAATTCAAATCTATTAGAAAGCCATTTAATAGAAACAGTCAATCATATTGAACAAGCTAAAAAAATTGATTTGATGGCAATAGGTATAGGGCACGACGTTTCTAAATATTATAAAAAAGCATTTACCATTGATGATGTTAGTAAGCTTGCAGAAGTAATGTTAGAGAAGTTAACAGAGCTTTTTGAAAGAAAAAAAACTATTGCTTAATTGATAATAAGTTTTTCTTTATTATTAAAGTTTCTGGAGTATGATCTTTTGCTCTTAAAGTTAGAATATAATTATCAATTCCACCATTATGTTCTACAGATTTAATTCCTCTAACTGAAACTTTCAATTTTATTTTCTTACCCAGTTTTTCCGAAAAAAATGATATATTTTGAAGATTAGGAAGAAATTTTCTTTTTGTCTTATTTATTGCTTTACTGACGTTATTACCAGATAAAGGTTTTTTTTTTGTTATAGCACATTTTTTAGACATTATTATTTCCTAATATTTACTTATTTCTATTAATTATTTAAATAAAATCAAGTATCATTTAAAATTTTTAAGATATAAGTCTAAAATTAAATTGGCTGCTTGATTTGAGTTTATTGAACGTTCCTTTATTTTGCTTTCAATTTCNTCAATTAAATCACTACTCTGAAGTTTATTTTTTAAATATGAGCTTAATTTATTCTCTGTTAAATCCCACATCCAACTTACGTCTTGAAAGGATCTATTTTTCATATAATTTCCATTTTTTTTTCGAACTTTATGAAATTCTTTTATATCATTCCATACTTGACTCATCCCTTCAGAATTAATTGATGAACATTTTAGGACTTTTGGCGTCCAATCATCTCTATTTTTTTGTATAATAGTTAAGGCATTCCTATAATCGTTTACAGTTACTTCAGCAGAGGATAACAAATTGTTATCTGCTTTATTTACAACTAATAGATCTGCTATTTCAATAATACCCTTTTTAATTCCTTGTAAATCATCACCACCTGAGGGTAATAATAGAACTAAAAAAATATCTACCATATTATAAACGTTAGTTTCTGCTTGTCCCACTCCCATTGTTTCGATAAATATAATATCGTATCCACCAGCTTCTAAACATAATATTGATTCTCTAGTTGTTTTAGTTACTCCTCCTAAATGACCAGAACTAGGACTAGGTCTAATAAATGCATTATCCTTAACAGATAATTTTTGCATTCTAGTTTTATCACCTAAAATTGAACCTCCGGTTTTTTTAGACGATGGATCAATTGCTAAAACGCCTACGTTCAAACCTTTTTCAATTAAAAATAAACCAAATGANTCTATNAATGTNGATTTACCTACNCCTGGAACTCCNGTAATTCCAATCCTAATAGTTTCATTATTTTGAGGTAAATTTACGATAAGCTCTTCAGCTTTTTCTTGATCTAAAGAATTTGATGATTCAATAAGTGTAATTGCTTTTGCCAAATGTTTTATTGAACCTTTCTTTATTTTTTTAACCATTTCTTTAATACTTAAATGAGTATATTTATTATTTTTCTCCTCATCCTGATATTCATAGTAAAAATCATTTGCTGTAACAAAACCATTAGTTAAAACTGAGATTTTATTTAAAATTTTCCTGTCTGGAATTCTTACTTTATTTATATATCTAGATACTGATACTTCTGAAATATCCAATCTTTCAGCAAATTCCTTTGAAGAAATCTTATTAATTTTCAGATATTTTTTTAAATGCATATATTTTAACCATTATGGTTAATATATCACAATATTTTTATGATTTCAATAGCTGCCTTTGGTATACTAGTTCCAGGGCCAAAAATTTTAGTCACTCCTATTTCAGTCAAAAAATCATAATCCTTTGGTGGAATAACTCCTCCACAAATAACTTTAATTGAATCTGCTTCTTGCTTCTTTAACTCTTTCATTAAAATAGGAACAAGTGTTTTATGCCCAGCTGCAAGTGTTGAAACTCCTATTAAATGAACGTCATTTTCAATTGCTTGTTTAGCAGCTTCTTCAGGAGTCTGAAATAAAGGTCCTACATCTACATCAAAACCTAAATCTGCAAAAGCCGTAGCAATCAACTTAGAGCCCCTATCATGACCATCTTGACCTAATTTTACAACTAATATCCTTGGTCTTCTGCCTGTATTTTTAGTAAATACATCTATTTCTTCTTTAATCTCTTTAAACACTATATTAGGCTTACTTGAATTTGCATAAACCCCTGAAATCATTTTAGATGAAGGCACATGTCTAGTATAAATTTTTTCTAATGACGAGGTTATTTCACCAATTGTACACCTATTATGTGCAGCTTCAATTGAAAGTTCTAATAAATTAAGATCATTTGATTTTGCCGCATCTTCTAATTTTTTTAGTGAATTAAAAACTTTATTCTCATCCCTATTTAATTTAATTTTTTTTAATCTTTTTATTTGGTCTTTCCTTGCTTGCTCGTTATCAATTGAGAGTACATTTATCTTTTGCTTTTCAGAAGGTTTATATTTATTTACACCAACGATAGTCTCCTCTTCTGAATCTACTCTGGCTTGCCTTTTAGCTGAGCTTTCCTCAATCCGCATTTTTGGGATTCCCATTTCTATTGCCTTAACCATACCTCCAGCTTTATCTACTTCATTTAATAAAACCTTTGCTTCTTTTATCATGTTCGAAGTAAGATTTTCTAGATAATACGAACCAGCGAGAGGATCAATTACATTCGTTATACCTGTTTCTTCAGCTAAAATTAGTTGTGTATTTCTTGCGATTCTTGCAGAAAAAGAAGTAGGAAGCGCTAGAGCTTCATCAAAACTATTAGTATGTAAAGATTGTGTTCCGCCGAAAACTGCAGCCATGGCTTCAACTGTAGTTCTTATTACATTATTATAAGCATCCTGTTCTGTGAGCGAAACACCAGAAGTCTGACAATGAGTCCTGAGTGCTAAACTTTTAATATTTTTGGGATTAAATTTACTTATCATTTCAGACCACATAAACCTTGCTGCTCTCATTTTAGCAATTTCCATAAAGAAATTCATACCTATAGACCAAAAAAAAGATAACCTTGGCGCAAAGTCATCTATTTTTAAACCTCTTTCTAGTGCAACTTTTACATACTCTAAACCATCCGCAAGAGTATACGCTAATTCCTGAACTTGATTAGCACCTGCCTCTTGCATATGATAACCACTAATTGAAATAGAATTGAATTTAGGCATTTTTTTGGAGGTATATTCAATTATATCTGCTACAATTCTCATACTTGGCTTTGGGGGATATATATAAGTATTTCGGACCATAAATTCTTTTAAAATATCATTTTGAATAGTGCCTGTTAGTTCTTCTTGTTTGCAACCTTGTTCCTCACCTGCTGCAATAAAACATGCTAAAATTGGAAGAACAGCCCCATTCATTGTCATTGAAACACTCATCTTATTAAGAGGTATACCATCAAATAAAATTTTCATATCTTCAATTGAATCAATTGCTACACCTGCATTTCCAACATCAGCAACTACTCTTGGATGATCAGAATCATATCCCCTGTGTGTAGCTAAATCAAATGCAACAGATAGACCCATAACACCATTATTTAAACCTTCTTTATAAAATTTATTAGATTCTTCAGCTGTGGAAAACCCGGCATATTGTCTTATAGTCCAAGGTCTATTGGCATACATAGTTGCCCTTGGACCTCTTGTAAATGGAGGAAGACCAGGAAAACCATTNGTATGNTCAAGATTTTCTATATCTTTTGATGTATACAAAGGCTTTAAATTTATACCCTCAGGAGTTAANGTATTTAGTTTACTNCTTTCCTTTCCTTTTAGTTCCTTAATCGCTAATTTCTGCCAATCCTCAAATGTATATTTTTTAGACAAATTTATTCCCCATTAATTAATAGTTTTTTTACCAGATGAGTTTTGAGATTGCAAAACTAGGAAAAATTTTTTTTTTTTNCATTAAATCNTTTAATTTTTTAATATCAATNAAGTTATCTTTATTAACCTCTCTGTGAATNCCGCTTGTAACAAGAAGACTATCNAATTTTTCATTTATTGCNCCTTGTATATCATTTGATANTGAATCACCTATAACTAAAATTTTTTCTTTTACTTTNTTTTTACCTATTACACTAAAACATTTCTCATAAATTTCACTATGAGGTTTACCAAAATATTCAACTTTGCCACCCTGATTCTCATAAAACTCTGCAAGTAATCCAGCACATATCATTGAGTTATTTCCTCTNATTACTGTTTTATCTGGGTTGGAGCATATCATCGGAATATCTAGTTGAGACAAAATACACAATATTTTAGTGTAATTTTCTAATTTATCATTATCGCCCCATGGACCAGTATTAAGGACGAAATCNGCTTTATTCGGATCTTTTGTAATAATTATTTTTAAATCCTTTGTTAAATGATCGTCTCTCGGAGGACCAATATGAAAACAGTGTAGTTTATTCTTTTCAACTGAAATTTTCTTTTTCATATTTAACCATGATACTTCACCTGAGGATATAATATCTTTGTATAATGATTCAAAAATACCAAAATCTTTTAGCTGTTCCTTGATAATATAATTTCTCCTCGGGGCATTTGTTATAAATAAAACATCTTTATTATTATTTTTTAAATTATTTAAGACATTCAAAACACCTGGAAATAACTCTATACCATTATGAATTACTCCCCATAAATCGATAAAAAAACTATCATAGTTTTTTTGNATATCTGATAGATTTAAGATTTTTTTTTTAAAATTCATATTAACATTCATAAAACTTTATGACCAATTGCTTCTTTAATTTTTGAAAAACCCTTCGATATCAGAATTTCATTAACACCTTTTAGGATTCTAAATACTACTGCAGGTCCTTCGTAAATCAATGCTGTATAAATCTGTATCAAACTTGCTCCAAGACTTATTTTTTCAAATGCATCTTCCGCTGTTAAAATTCCACCAACACCAATTATTGGAATTTTTCCATTAGTTAGCTTGAAAGTTTCTCTTAAAATTAGATTTGACTTTTCAAAAAGAGGAGGNCCAGATAGACCTCCTTCTTCTCTTATCTTCCATGAATTTAATAAAGGTTTATTTTTTAACGATTTCCTAGAAATTGTTGTATTAGAAACAATAAGTCCGTTAATCCANTGTTCATTTAATGATACCTGGCATATATTTTGAAGATCTTCTTTATTAATATCTGGAGAAATTTTTACTAACAACGGTATAGAATGCTTATTTTTATCACTTAGTATTTTTAATAAGCTATTTAATTTATCTTTTTTTTGAATTTCTCTTAAACCAGCTGTATTAGGAGATGAAACGTTAACAACAATATAATCAAAATAATTAGAACAGTTTTCAACTAAAGAAACATAATCTGAAATATAATCTTCTGTATCTTTATTCTTTCCTATATTAATACCAACTAAACCTTTTCCTCCAGACTTTCTATATTTTGCGACATTAATCAAAAAATTTTCAATTCCTTTGTTATTAAAACCTAACCTTTGAATAACAGCAGAATGTTCTGGAATTTTAAAAACTCNTGGTTTTGGATTTCCATTCTGAGGCCTAGGTGTAACTGTGCCAACTTCAACAAATCCAAAACCCATNTTGAGACAACCGTTTATTACTTCTGCATTCTTATCAAAACCAGCCGCTAACCCAATAGGATTTTCAAATTTTTTTCCCCATAAGTCAATTTTTAATGAATCATCTTTAAACTTATTTTTATAAAAATCATACTTTAGGAAATTTAAGAACAATGAATGAGCAATTTCTGGAGGAATTAAATTACTTACTTTAGATATATATTTAAACATTTTTAAACTCACAAATCTTTATATTTGTTATCTCTTTAATTTTTAAATATTTAAAATCATTAATTTGATCAAAAATTAAAGCTCCATAATAATGAGGAAAAAGTTCACCATTTCNNGATTTNTCCCACTTTAAATTNGTTTTTAGAACATCANNAANAAATCTAAGTAAAACTATTTCATTTTTATTATTAAAATATAATTTAATTGTACTATAAACTTGNGATTCATTACATAAATGAATAAATCTAGACTTTTTATCAAGTTTACTNCCTAAAAAAAGATTTTTTTTTTAAAGTCCTGCCATTCACTTTTGATAAGAATTTTATATANATAATCATTCATAATTCTATTTTTGTGNATTTAAAGTAATAGCTTTTTNAAACAACTTTAANGTTTCNTTTATTCCATAAAATTTAATAAAAGATCCAATTCTAGGTCCTTGANTTTGTCCAAGAATGACTTCNTAAAATGCTGAAAACCATTCNTTTAAATTTTCAAANTCTAGNTTCATCCCAATATCGTATATTTTTGTTTGAATATCTTCACTATTTTCATTTCCATTTAATTTTTTTAACATTTCGATCATCATTTTGAAACCTAATATCTCTTTTGTTGATGGTAATCTATAACATTTATTCGGGAGAATGAATTTTTTATAATAATTAACTCCAAACTCCAATAATTTATTTAGAAATAAATGGTTTTTTCTTACAAGATTTGGATAATAATTTTCTATAAATCCCCATAGAATGTCAATATTTTCAGCATTACATACACTAGCTAGATTGAGTATCATATTAAATGATATGCCTTCAGGAACTTTTTCTGAATCTAATAAATTAAGAAACCAAACAGGGTTTTGATATTTTTCCTCTTTTTTTTGAGTTAAAAATTTATTTTTATATTTTATAAATTCATCCGTTGTCTTTGGAATAACATCAAAAAATAATCTTTTAGCTTTCCTTGGTGACTGAAACATAAATAGTTCTAAACTTTCTTGNGGAGCAAAGTTTAACCACTCATCAACAGAGATACCATTCCCAATTGATTTAGATATTTTCTCGCCATTTTCATCAAGAAACAACTCATATGTGAGATTAACTGGAGGGTTTCCTCCAATAATACGATTAATTTTACTTGATAAGTGAAAAGACTCTATTAAATCTTTACCATTCATTTCGTAATCTATTTTAAGAACTTTCCATCTCATTGCCCAATCTACTTTCCATTGCAATTTACAATTTCCATCCAGAATNGATATTTCAGTATCTTTTTTTGAATAAGGGTTTAAATATAAAATTTTTTTATTTTTTTTGTCAATTTCATTTATTTTAACCTGCAAAACTTTTCCCGTATTACCACAAATAGGAAGAAAAGGTGAATAGCTCTCTCTTCTTTCTTTCCCTAATGTTGGCAAGATAACATTTCGAACTTTTTCATAATTTTCTAAAACATCTGTTAAACCTTTATTGAAAAAACCAGACTTATATAATTCCGTAGAAGATTTAAATTCGTAATTAAAACTAAATTTATCTAAAAATTCTTTAAGTTTTTGATTATTATAATTTGCAAAACTATCAAATTTACCAAAAGGGTCCGGTATGGAAGTCAATGGTTTTTCTAAGTTTTCTCTGATTAATTCTTTATTAGGTATATTTTCAGGAACCTTACGAAGACCATCCATATCATCAGAAAAAACAATTAATCTAACAGGATATTCGTTATCAGTTATAATTTTTTCTTTAAAAGCCCTTATAACCATTGAAGTTCTAAGAACTTCACCAAATGTTCCAATATGAGGTAGACCAGAAGGTCCATATCCAGTCTGAAAATTACAGGTCGTTTCGTTAGTTTTTTTGTACCCTAATCTTTTATCTAGTTTTCTAGCTTCATCAAAAGGCCATAATTTTAGTTGATTTTTATCCATGTTGCTCAAATTATCATACTAAAAGAAAAATTCAGCACTTAAAAAACTTTTATAAANTTATATTACATATTTTTATTGTAATATAAATAAAACAACATTATTTTTTAGTATATTATAATTAAATGTTTTTTTTATACTTAAATAATGATAATGTTTTGGAAATTTACGAGTGGGAGTGTGGCCAAAAAATTAAAAGGTGAATATTTNATTTTTTCAGCTAACAGGTTAAAAGATGGNAAAGTNGTCTTTTACTCTGAAGANAAAAATTGGNTAACTGATTCAAATTTTGCTAAAAAAATTTTTTTAAACGAAATCTCCAAATTTGAAGAATTAGTTTCTTTGGATGAAAAAAAATGTTTGATAGTTGGTCCTTATTTAATTGAAGTAAATGAAGAGGGAAAAATAAAAAAATTAAGAGAAAAGATTCGGTCTAAAGGCCTTAATGATTTTTTAAAAAAAAATGTACAAATATAATAATATAGATAGTCAAATAATTAAATCCAGAGTTAAGGAGTTCCGAGAACAAGTAATCAGNAGATTAAATGGTAAGTTAACTGAAGAAGAATTTAAGCCACTGAGACTAATGAATGGTTTGTATCTTCAACTACATGCTTATATGCTCAGAATTGCAATTCCATATGGTGAGTTATCACATATACAATTAAATAAAATTGGTCAAATAGCTAAAAAGTATGATAGAGGTTATGGTCATTTCACTACTCGACAAAACATTCAACTAAATTGGCCTAAATTAATTGATGTGCCAGAAATACTTGATGAACTTGCAGAAGTTGAAATGCATGCAATTCAAACTTCTGGTAATTGTATTAGAAATATTTCAGCAGATCATCTGGCTGGTCTTACGAAGGAGGAAATTGAAGATCCAAGACCATGGTGTGAAATAATAAGAAAATGGTCAACATTCCATCCCGAGTTCTCCTTCTTGCCAAGAAAATTTAAAATAGCTATAACAGGTTGTAAACTTGATAGAGCAGCAATTAAAGTTCATGATATTGGCCTGAGACTAATAAAAATAAATAAAAAAATTGGCTTTGAAGTATTTGTTGGTGGTGGACAAGGCAGATCTCCTTTTATAGCAAAAAAAATAAAGAGTTTTCTACCAAAAGAACAAATCTTGAACTACCTCGAAGCAATATTAAGGACTTACAATGAGCTTGGTAGGAGAGATAATATCTATAAAGCTAGAATTAAAATTTTAGTTCATGAACTCGGAATAAAAGAATTTAAAAGAAAAGTTGAGATGGAATGGAGACTACTCAAAAATAGTCCTATGATTATAACTAAAAAAGAAATTAAAAGAATTAAGAATTTTTTTAAATTACCTAATTTACTCCCAAGTAATTCAAAGGCACCTGAAGTTTCAAACAGTGATTTTAATTATTGGTTAGGTCAAAATACAATTCCTCATAAAATTGACGGATATTCTATTTGTTTAATTTCATTAAAACCTAAAAAACTTCCTCCTGGTGACATGACATCATNACAAATGTCAACTCTTTCAAAAATTTCAAAGAAATTTTCTTTTGGTGAATTAAGAGTTACGCATGAGCAAAACATAGTTCTTCCACATATCAAAAACAATTCTTTGTTTGAAGTATGGAAGTCCCTTAAAGATATTAATTTGGCAACTTCAAACATAAATCTTATTACTGATACAATTTGTTGTCCAGGTATGGATTATTGCGCCCTAGCAACAGCAAGATCAATTCCGATTGCACAAAGAATTAGNGAACATTTTAATGATTATTTAAAACAAAAAATTATTGGAAAATTAAAAATTAAAATATCTGGGTGTATAAATGCATGTGGACATCATCACGTTGGAAATATTGGTATACTTGGATTAGATAGAAACGGAAAAGAATACTACCAAATTACATTAGGCGGGTCAGCAACAGAAAACTCAAAAATTGGTGAAATAATTGGACCTTCTTTTTCCTCAGATGAAATAATTAATGCAATTGAAAATATTATAAACGTTTATCTTAAAAACAGATTAAATGAAAACCAAACATTTCTTGAAACATATAATAAAATTGGTTTAAACCCATTTAAAAAAGTTTTATATGATAATACTAAGTAAAGAAAAAATTTCAGCTGATCAGTTTATACTAATTAATAAATTAGATGANATAAATAATTATAANTTTTTTTTTTTTGATCTAAACTTTTGGATAGAAAACAAAAGTCTACTAAAATCATCAAATAAAAATTTTGGAATTGAAATAAATTCAGACGATTCTTTAGATCAAATTAAATGTGATTTACCTTTTTTTAAATTAATTATAATTAACTTTAAAACATTCAAAGATGGAAGACCTTTTTCAATGGCTCGAAAGCTCAGGTCATCTTTAAAATTTAAATCTGAAATAAGAGCTAGTGGTCATATTCTTCCTGACCAATATATATTTTTATTAAGATGTGGTTTTAATTCAGTAAAAATAAAAAAAGAAGAAAAAGATATATGGTTAAAAATACTGGAAAACAACTTAGGACTTTACTATCAGCCTAAAATTTAAAAACCCACTAAAAAACTTCTAGTGGGTTTTAAATACTACAAAGTTATCATTTCTTCTTGACTAGAAGTCCATGCCGCCCATGCCGCCCATGCCGCCCATGCCGCCCATGCCGCCCATGCCGCCACCGCCAGGCATTGGAGGCATTGGCTCCTTAGGCTCAGGCAAATCAGCTACCATTGCTTCAGTTGTCAAAAGTAAGCTTGCAATTGACGCAGCATTTTCTAGTGCAGTCCTAACTACTTTTACTGGATCTATTATTCCAGCTTTAACTAGATCTGTATAAGTTTCTGTTTGAGCATCAAATCCATAATTTGTATCTGTGCTTTCAAGAAGTTTACCAATAACGATGGAACCTTCGACTCCAGCATTTTCTACGATTTGTCGAGTTGGACCCTCAAGCGATTTTCTAATAATATCAATACCCGCATTTTGGTCTGCATTTTTTCCTTTTAATCCTTCAAGAGATTTAATGGAATAAAGAAGTGCAGTTCCTCCTCCAGGAACTATACCTTCTTCAACTGCCGCTCTTGTAGCATTCAAAGCATCATCAACACGGTCTTTTCTTTCTTTTACTTCAACTTCTGTTGAACCACCTACATTGATAACAGCAACTCCACCAGATAATTTAGCAAGTCTTTCTTGAAGTTTTTCTTTATCATAATCTGAAGTGGTAGACTCTATTTGGGTTTTAATTTGTTCGCACCTTGCATTAAGATCAGAAACATTTCCAGCACCACTTACCACAGTAGTATCTTCTTTATCAATTCTGACTTTTTTGCATGAACCAAGATCTGTGATTTGAACATTTTCTAATTTAATTCCAAGCTCTTCACTTATTACTTGACCACCTGTTAATATTGCTAAATCCTCAAGCATTGATTTTCTTCTATCACCAAAACCAGGGGCTTTTACAGCCGCAACTTTTAGTCCACCTCTAAGTTTGTTAACAACCAGAGTTGCAAGCGCTTCACCTTCAACATCCTCAGCAATGACTAATAATGGTTTACCTGATTTTACTACTGCTTCAAGTAATGGTAGTAAATCCTGCAAATTTGATAGTTTTCCTTCGTTCAGAAGAATGTANGGATCTTCAAACTCACAAATCATTTTTTCAGCATCTGTTATGAAATATGGAGATAAATAACCTCTATCAAACTGCATTCCTTCAGTTGTTTCAAGTGTTGTATCCCGAGTCTTTGACTCTTCCACGGTGATAACTCCGTCTCTACCAACTTTATCCATTGCTTCAGCTATTTTTTTTCCAATTTCTTCTTCACCATTCGCCGATATAGTTCCAACTTGTCCTATTTCAGCAGATGAACCTAATTGCTTACTTTTAGATTTTAGTTCCAAAAGTACTTTATCTACAGCTAAATCAATTCCTCTTTTTAAATCCATAGGATTCATACCAGCGGTAACCGCCTTTGCTCCTTGCCTTACAATGGCTTGTGCCAATACAGTGGCTGTAGTTGTGCCATCTCCTGCCGCATCAGAACTTTTACTGGCCACTTCTTTAACCATTTGAGCACCCATGTTTTCAAATTTATCTTTTAATTCTATTTCTTTGGCCACAGAAACACCATCCTTAGTAACTCTTGGTGCACCAAAAGATTTATCCAGGACGACATTTCGACCTTTTGGACCTAGTGTTACTTTAACTGCGTTAGCCAAAGCATCCACTCCTGCAATCATACTTGTTCTAGCATCTGCTCCAAATGTAATTATTTTTGCTGACATATTTTAACTCCTTATTCTACGATTCCCATTATATCTGACTCTTTCATTATCAATAGATCTTCACCATCTATTTTAACTTCAGTTCCAGACCATTTACCAAAAAGAACTTTGTCTCCTTGCTTTACTCCCATCGGCTTTAGCTTTCCATCCTCTCCGACTTCGCCAGGCCCAACAGATAATATCTCTCCTTCACTAGGTTTTTCTTTTGCAGTATCTGGAATTATTATGCCACCAGATGATTTTTGATCGCTTTCAATGCGTCTAACTACAACACGATCATGTAGAGGTTTAAATTTCATAATGAATCTCCTTTTTAGACAATTCAGGTTAATGATTGTATCAAGCCTTATTAGCACTTGAAACTATTGAGTGCTAATTTAAATATAAAATNATTATTGTCAACAATTAATTTTTTGAAATTCCAAATTCACTTACAATATAATTTTCTANTAATCCAACAGTATCCTTTATGTTGTTTTTCTGAGTATCAAGAACTAAATCTGGGGACTCAGGTTTTTCGTATGGAGCACTAATTCCTGTAAAATTTTCAATCATACCCTTTTTAGCTTTGGCATATAAACCTTTTGTATCNCGTTCAATACACTTTTCAAGACTAGATTTAATGTAAATTTCTCTAAAAATTTCAGGCCTGATTGACCTTGCTTTTTTCCTTTCAGAACGGTACGGCGAAATAAGAGAAATAATAACTAAAAAACCTGCATAAGAAAATAAAGATGCAACTTCCGCTGTTCTCCTAATATTTTCAGTTCTATCTTCTGGACTAAAAGAAAGATCTTTATTTAAACCTTGTCTTAAATTGTCACCATCTAAAACAAAAACATTATAACCCTTAAAAAAAAGACGTTTTTCAATTTCTCTAGCTATTGTGCTCTTTCCTGAACCAGAAAGTCCAGTAAACCAAATNATTCCTGGTCTATGTTCTAATCTAGACGTTCTATCAGTTTCAGTTATAGAAAAGTCAAAAGGAATTATATTTTTATTAGGTTTATTTATGAAATTTCTTTGATTTGGATAATCTTTTAAATTTATAATCCCACCTCCAACAACCGAGTAGTTATCAACAATACTAAATCTTCCTAACTTTGGATTTAATGCAAAGTTATCAGCAGTAACTAAAGATAGGGAATTTATTACCACTTCCGCCACATCGTTTTTTTTTACAATATTTTTTTCTTTTTTATCTAAACTTTCTGTATCGATTACTTTTAAAATTTTTTTGAAAGTTATTTTATGTTCTGAGGTAGCAAGTTTTAAAATATACTTTTTACTTAAATTAATTTTCTGTTCACTTAACCAAAAAATATTAGCTTCAAATGTATTTACTAGGTTTGGTGGATTTGAATTATGTGAAATCACATCACCTTTTTCCAAAAAATTTTTTTCATTTAAAACAATACCAATACATTCACCTGCCTGGAAAACATCACGTTTATTTTTTGGCCATGTCTCAATAGTTTTTATAGTCGCAACTGAATTACTTGGAGAAAATAAGAGTTGATCCTTATTTCTTAAAGTTCCTGATTCAATTTTTCCAACGATAATCCTTTTATCATCGAACTTATAAATATCTTGAATTGGCATTCTAAATGGAAGTGAACTTAGTTCTTTTTTTACTTCGTAATCATCTATTGCTTGAACAAGATTGAGACCTTTATACCAATTCATTTTAGTACTTTTATTATTTATATTTTCTCCACTAGTAGCCGAGACAGGAATGATATTATTGACAACAACCCCAATTTTATTTAAAAAATTATCTAATTTTACCTTTACTTCTAAAAATTTTTGTTCATCAAATTTAATTTTATCCATCTTATTGAATACAACTACAACATCAGTTATTCCTAATAACTTAAGTAAATAACCATGTTTTTTTGTTTGTTCCTGGATTCCTTCCTCTACATCAACAATAAGAATTGCTAAATCTGCAGATGAAGCTCCAGTAATCATATTTCTGAGAAATTCTTTATGACCCGGAGCATCTATAAAAATATAATTTCTTTTTTTTGTTTTGAAAAAAATTTGAGTCGTATCTATTGTAATCCCTTGATTTCTCTCAGTTTGCAGAGCATCTAACAAAAAAGCCCATTCAAAACCCATTCCTCTTTTTTTAGTAACTTTTTTTAATTCTTCATATTTTCCATCTTGAACTTGTCCAAGATCATAAATCAATCTCCCAATTAATGTTGATTTTCCATGATCTACATGTCCAACTGTAACAACTCTTATTGACTCATTATCATCTAAATGTGCATCCATAATCTACATATACCCCTTTGACCGAAGTTTCTCAAAAACATCCTCTTCTTCATGATCCATNAATCTTCCNGATCTCTCTGANGTTNTNGTATTTTTTAATTCTTCAATTATTTCATCNATATTTTTNGCATCACTTTTTACTGGCTTTGTAATATCTTTNTCTCCAAGAGATCTATANCTTTTTCCGTTTCTAGAAAAGTATAAATTTACTACCGGAATTTTCTCTCGTTTTATNTAATACCAAATATCAAGTTCTGTCCAACTCAATAACGGATGAATTCTTAAATGAATATTTGATGGATAACTAGTATTAAACTGATCCCAGAACTCTGGAGGTTGGTTTTTAATATCCCAGGTACCTTCCTCATCCCTTGGACTAAAAAAACGCTCTTTTGCTCTTGTACCTTGTTCATCTCTTCTTATCCCTGCAACAACTCCTTTAAACTTATACTTTTTAAGAATTAATTTTAATCCCTCAGTTTTCCTTGCAGCTGATCTTGCAGCAGGTGGTAAGGAGGAATCTACACTTGATATTTCAGGACATTTACCCTTAATTAAGTCAAGTTTCCATTTTTCTTCATAAGAATTTCTAAATTCGTACATCTCCTTAAACTTTTTTTCTGTATCAACATGAATTAATGGGAAAGGTATTTTTCCAAAAAAAGCCTTGAATGCTAGCCAAACCATTACATTAGAATCTTTACCAAGAGACCATAACATTGCAATGTCTTTTATTGAGCTGAATGCCTCTCTCAATATAAAAATACTCTGATTCTCTAATTTACTAAGATGATCCAACTTTATCCCATTTCGCACTGTGTATTCCACATTCTGTTTTATTTAAATTTGCCCACCTACCAGATCTCATATTCTTTTTGTCTTTAGATTTTATTGTGCAATTTTGACATCCAACTGAAAAATAACCTAAAGAAAAAAGAGGATGTCGTGGTATTTTAAATCTTAAAAAATAATCATTAATTTTTTTATAATCCCAATCAATTAAGGGACTAATCAAATACTTTTCATCAAATTCTATAAATTTTTTTTCACTTCTATCTGCATTATGATATGATTTTCGCCCCGAAAACCAGGCATCATATTTTGATAGTTTTTTTTTAAGAGGAATTACCTTTCTTATATTACAGCATTTATCTGGATCATCTTTCCATAAAGAATCATGAGGATCAAATTTTTTAATATCATCCTGGTATGGAAAAATTTCTGAAAAATTCTCTAGATTAAAAAGCTTAAGTAGATCGTTTTTATATTTTATAGTTTCTACAAAAAGTTTATTAGTATTAATAAAAATTATAGGGAATTTATTATTAATCTTTGAAATCATATGAAGTATCACTGCTGATTCTATTCCAAAAGAACAAACATAAGTTATTTTTGATTTAAATATTTTATTAATAGAAATATTAATAATTTCTTCACTAGTTTTTGTTTTAAATAAATTATTAATTATTTTTATGTCTTGATATTTTTTATTCATTTTTTGTAATAAATTCTATATTATATTATTTGTCAATAAAACATGTAAAATATATAATTATACACTAATAAATTGTATTTTAATTTTTAATTTTTTTTTTATTTTCAAAATATCAATGATTAATTCTAAATTAGATAACGCTTATATTATTTGGCTATTTTTTACTGCATTTATGATAGTAATTATGGTTATAATTGGAGGAATAACGAGATTAACTGATTCAGGTTTATCTATGATAGATTGGCATATTGTGGATGGAATCTTTCCTCCATTAAATAAACAAGAATGGATTGCTGAATTTGAAAAATACAAACAATATCCAGAATTTAAATTAATAAATTTTGATATGAACCTATCAGATTTCAAAAAAATATTTTTTTGGGAATATGTTCATAGAATTTGGGGAAGATTGATTGGAATAGTTTTTATTGTACCATTGATATTTTTTCTATTTAAAAAAGCTATTTCTAGAAACTCAATTAAATACCTTCTTTTAGTGCTTGTACTTGGAATTTGTCAAGCTTTCATGGGTTGGTTCATGGTTGAAAGTGGTTTAGTTAAAGACCCTAATGTCAGTCAATATAGACTTGCAATGCATTTAATACTGGCTTTTATAATCTATTCTTTATTGCTTTTTCAGGCTTGGAATAAATTTAGAGTCAAGTCAGTTAATTTAAATACTACTAATCAAAAAAATTATGAGAGTCTTCTGAAATATTTACTAATATGCTTATTTTTAGTGCTTACTACAATAGTTTCCGGTGCTTTTGTTGCTGGAACTAATGCTGGACTGGCCTATAATAATTTTCCATTTATGGGTGACAGTATTTTACCCCCAGATCCATTCATATTAGAACCCTGGTGGAAAAACTTTTTTGAAAATATAAGTCTAATTCAATTTGATCATAGAGTCCTCAGTACATTAAGCCTATTGGTGATTTCTTTAACTTGGTTCTTGAACATCAAAAAAGGATTTAAATCAATGATTAATCATTTACTTAATTTTGGGTTTTCTATCCTCATATTACAGTACATTATTGGCATTACTATATTAAAACTTCACGTACCAGTTTCATTGGGCGTTATACATCAATTAGGATCATTAATTTTGTTATCTACCCTAATAATTTTATTATCTGAAATTTTTACTGAAAAAAAAGGGGAAATATAAATCTCCCCTTTGAATAAAGAATTAAGGAACAAGTTTAAAAACTTGCGCCCATAGTAAATACTACATGTTGACCACCAGCAGAAGTGTCCTCATCTACACCTGTAGCTGTATAACCGTCTGTTGCAGTATAATAAACGCTCCAATCTAAACCAAAAGCTGAAGTTGAAACACCGAAGTTATAATCAGTATAATTCTCACCACCTTCATTATCAGAACCTTCAAAACCCATTGCACCAAACAAAGTTAAAGGAGTAGTAGGTATTGGCAATTCAGCACTAACATTCTGGTAAGTGTAATCATATTGACCTCCATACCCAGATGGTGAATATCCAAAATAGTAGGATACTCCTAAATCCATTGGCAAAGCTACCCCAAGAGAACCATAATACTCAAGAAAATCTTGTGATGGAGATTGATTTTTTCCTAATCCTGGATAATCATAAAACAATAGACCAGCATCATAAGATAGGTAATCCTCTATACCAGGAACAGCTCCAGAAATACCCCCATAATAGTCTAGTTCTAAATAACCGTCAGTGTTTCCAGCTGGACTTCCCCAGGTTCCTACATACAAAGAAGCGTAAGTGTCTATGACATCCATACTCCAATCAAAACCACCTTGTATAGCAGGGTTATTACCATTCTGAACCTCACCACGCCAAATATATGAAGAAGCGAAGGTTACGTTGGCTGAAATTTCTCCAAAAGGAAGTTTTTCTGGGAATTCAAAAGCTTTAGCATCATTTGTGAACATTAAGAAAACTAATGACGAGCTAGCTACTATTTTCTTTAGCATTATTTTTTCTCTCCTTATTTGCCTATTTTTAAGGCATTTTTAAATTTGATTATTAATTAGTCATATATATANAAATTTAGTAATTTTTTAATTTTGTGCAACTTAAAATTAACAAAGAACAATATATATGTTATAATGTTGTATAGATACAACAATGACCCCAAATATTCTAATACTATTCTCAATGATGCTTTGGTTTTACCTTTTCTTTTTGCATGGAAGAAAACCTTTTTCAAATGAACCTTACTTCTGGTCAAATAAAATAATTTTCGAAAAATACATAAATTATGAAACTTTAAAAAAACCGTTAAAAAAGCCCGATGTAATAGTTGTAATTCCAGCAAGAAATGAAGAAAAAAATATCTCATTAACAATACAATCATTACTAAAACAAAAAGAACAAATTAAAAGAATAATTCTAATTAATGATCAAAGCACTGATAATACTGTTTTGATAGCTAAAAACTTATTTTATAATTATAAATTTCGAAGATATAAAATACTTGATACGAAATTTTTACCAGAAGACTGGAGTGGAAAACTATGGTCTTTAGAGCAAGGAGTTAATGAAGCTATAAAGGATAAAAAAAATAACTATCTGCTCTTAATTGACGCAGATATAACTTTGGAAGAAAATGTAATACATAATTTAAAAAAAACATTAATTAAGCGTAATTTATTTATGATATCAGTCATGGCTAAACTAAATTGCAGTCACTTTTGGGAAAGATTACTTATACCATCATTTATATTTTTTTTTCAAAAAATTTATCCTTTCAATATTGTAAACAAAAAAACTGAAAAAATTGCAGCTGCTGCAGGNGGATGNATTTTTTGCAAACAAAGTCTTTTTGAAAAAAAAAGTNTATTTGAAAAAATAAAACACAATGTAATTGATGATTGTAATTTAGCAAAACTTATTAAAAAAAAAGGTGCTATTTGGTTAGGTTTAACTAATAAAGTNCANAGTANNAGAGAATATAAAAGCTTAAGTTCAATATGGAATATGGTTTCNCGATGNGCNTACGANCAACTTCATAATTCTCCATTATATNTATTTTTTTCAATACTTGGTCTTTTTTTAATTTATTTAGCTTGGCCAATTGGATTTATATATTACTTTTCAGGGAAAAGCTCTATTTTATCAGAACAGAACTATATAAATTTTTGTTTATTGTTTACAATATTTGTGATATCTACGATTTGCTATTTACCAACTATTAGATTTTATAAAGTTTCAAAATTCTTTACTTTATTTTTGCCAATTTCAGCTTTATTTTATATTACAATGACAATTTCCTCCTCATTTAATTTTCATTTTAATAGTGGCAATGAATGGAAAGGAAGAAAATACCAACAAATGAAATAAATATAACTAAATCATGAATTTTTCTGAAAAAAAAAATAAATCAATTACTATCAGGAAAGAGCGATAAAGATGAAAACTTCCCTGTTAGTTCTTTTTTAATTTCGAAAAAATACTCAAAACATATAAAAAATTTATATACGTTTGCTAGAACTGCTGATGACATTGCTGATCATAAATTAATATCTAAATCAGATAAGAAAAAAATACTATCAAAATTAGATCAAATTTTAATGAAAAAAGAAAAAACTAATTTTACATTTATGAACAATCTTATTGAAACACTTATTGAGACTGGAGTAACAGAAGATTATCCAAGAAAACTTTTGAAAGCCTTCATTCAGGATGCAGAAAAAAAACGATATAAAAATTGGAAAGAACTAATTCAATACTGTCACAAATCTGCAAGCCCAATTGGAAGATTTGTAGTAGATCTTCACGGAAAAAAAAATTATTCAAAGATTGATTTAAAAAATATTTATGATGGATGTGACAAAATCTGTAATACCTTACAAATACTTAATCATCTACAAGATTGTAAAGAAGATTTTGTAAAACTTGATAGAATCTATATACCTGAATTATTTTTTAATGGGGCTAAGGTCAACACTAATTTTTTTTTGGAAAACAAAAATAGATCTAAATTTTTACAGATAAAGAATAAATGTATTGATGAAGTTAATGTTTTACTTGCAGGAGCATCAAAAAAAATTGTTTTGATAAAGGATTCAGGATTAAGAAGAGAAACTTTTGTAATCTTTAATATCGCTAAAAAACTCAGTTACTTATTAGAAAAGAATGATCCAATTAAAAAAAAAGTAAAACTATCTCGTATTGATTTGATTTTTTGTTTTTTTAAGGGAATAATAGGAAGATTATAATATTTTGGTTTAAATATTTATAAAAACAAATTAGGTTAACTTTTAAATGAATTTAAAAACACCACTTCTAGACAAAATCAATTTTCCAAAAGATTTGAAAAAGTTTGATCAAGCTGAACTTAAATTAATTTCAGATGAACTAAGAAATGAAATGGTTGATGCTGTTTCAGTTACTGGTGGTCATCTTGGAGCAGGTTTAGGTGTTGTTGAACTTACTGTAGCAATACATAGTACATTTGACACACCAAAAGATAAGTTAATATGGGACGTTGGACATCAATGCTATCCGCACAAAATAATTACAGGTAGGAGAAATAAAATACGTACAATCAGACAGCCAGGAGGATTGTATGGGTTTACTAAAAGATCTGAAAGTGAGTATGATCCATTTGGGGCGGCTCACTCCTCTACTTCTATAAGTGCTGGATTAGGAATGGCTGTAGCAAGGGATTTAAAAAAAGAAAAACATCATGTAATCTGTGTTATCGGGGATGGTGCTATTAGTGCAGGAATGGCCTATGAAGCGATGAATAATGCCGGTTCAATGAATGCTAATCTAATAGTAATACTGAATGATAATGACATGTCCATAGCACCACCAGTTGGTGCAATGAGTGCTTATTTATCTAGACTTTTATCTGGTCAGACTTTCCAATCAGCAAGATCACTTGCTAAACAAATGGCAAAGAAATTTCCAAAACGTTTCAAAGATGTAGCTGCTAAAGCAGAAGAATACATGAGAGGAATGGTAACTGGAGGAACACTATTTGAAGAATTAGGTTTTTTTTATGTAGGACCTGTAGATGGTCATAATCTTGAACACCTCTTACCCGTTTTAAAAAATTTAAGAGATTCAAAATGGGATGGTCCTGTTTTTCTTCATGTAGTGACAAAAAAAGGATACGGATACACACCTGCAGAAAAGTCAGATGATAAATACCATGGTGTGGGGAAATTTAATGTAGTAACTGGAGAGCAAGTCAAAACACAGTCGAAGGCTCCAAGTTATACAAAGGTATTTGCTAATGCTCTAATTAATCAAGCAAAACTGGATAAAAAAATAGTTGCAGTAACTGCAGCAATGCCCTCAGGAACTGGACTGGATCTTTTTGGAAAAGTATTCCCTTCAAGAACTTTTGATGTTGGAATTGCTGAACAGCATGCAGTAACTTTTTGTGCAGGTCTTGCTACAAGAGGAATGAAGCCATATGCTACTATTTATTCTACATTTCTTCAAAGAGCCTATGATCA
>PALK01000035.1 GCA_002710765.1 Rickettsiales bacterium
TTTATTCGTTCCGTGTATTCTAACTACTGCTGAGTCTGATTGTTCTGAATACAACAAAGTATCACCCATTACTGTTCTGTCATATTGATTAAAAATCCACTCTTTAGATGATTGATTTGGACTAGAAATTATTTTTAAAATAGATTTTTTGATATCGTATTTTTTATTTTTAAATTTTACTTCTTTAGAATATTTTCTAGGTTTTGATGGTCTATTATATTCTGGTGCTGCATCTGCAAGTGGTTTAATAGGCAAACTAGCCTTTAATTCATCTTTAAAAAATATTTTCATTAGGCCATTATTAGTAATTTTTCCAATTTCTCTGGAATCAAGCCCCCATTTTTTAAATATTTCCATTGTTTTATTTTTAAATTTAGGATTTATAATTACGAGCATTCTTTCCTGAGTTTCTGAAAGCATTATCTCATATGGCTTCATATTTTTCTCTCTTGTAGGAACATTATCAAGATAAAGTTCTATTCCACAGTCACCCTTTGAAGCCATTTCAAAAGAAGATGAAGTTAAACCAGCAGCTCCCATATCTTGAATTGCGACTATAGCATTTGTATCCATTAACTCTAAGCATGCTTCCATAAGTAGTTTTTCAGTAAAAGGATCTCCAACTTGCACTTGAGGTCTTTTATCAACTGATTCTTCATTAAACTCAGCTGATGCCATAGTGGCACCATGAATTCCATCTCTTCCAGTCTTAGCGCCCACATAAAAAACAGGAAAACCTATTCCTCTAGCGGCAGAATAAAAAATTTTATTTTTTTTTACTAAACCAACACTCATTGCATTTACAAGAATATTATTATTATAGCATTCATGAAAAAAACACTCACCTCCAACAGTAGGGATTCCTACACAATTACCATAATCACCAATTCCCGAAANAACACCTGATAATAAATATTTNGTNNTTTTATGTTTTANACTACCAAANCTTAATGAATTTAGATTTGCAATGGGTCTAGCACCCATAGTAAATATATCTCTCATAATACCTCCNACNCCCGTTGCTGCNCCCTGATAAGGTTCAATAAANGAGGGATGATTATGNCTTTCCATTTTAAAAACNATAGCATCATCATCTTCAATATCTATTATTCCAGCATTTTCTCCAGGACCACAAATCACCCACTTTGCTNTAGTTGGAAGAGTCTTTAACCATTTTTTTGTTGATTTATATGANCAATGTTCACTCCACATTACNGAAAAAATACCTAGCTCTAAAATNTTTGGTTTTCTGTTAAGTATTTTTNGGATCATTTTGTATTCAGTTAAANTTAGTCCATGTTCTATAATTAATTTGTCATTAATTTTTTCTTTTTTTTCCTTCATAGATATTTCCCTAAACTTTCAAAAAAATTTAAACCATCTTTTAAATTATTATTTCCTATTGCTCTTTCCGGATGTGGCATCATGCCAAGTATATTTTTTTTTTTATTTGTAATACCTGCAATGTTATCNATTGAACCGTTCGGATTATTAGATGAGTTCACTAATCCATTAAAGTCAGAGTACTGAAAAACAATTTGTTCGTTATCTTGCAAAACTTTAATTTCATTTTTTTTTAAAAAATAATTACCTTGTGAATGAGCAATAGGTAATTTCAATACTTTTTTTTTATAATTAGATGTAAAACTATTCTTTGTTGAAATCTTTAAATTTATATTTTTACATAAAAATTTAGGATCTATATTTTTAATTAATGCACCAGGCAATAACTTGCACTCTGTTAAAATTTGAAATCCATTACAAATACCTATGATTGGTATTTCTTTTTTTGACCATCTGATAACTTCTTTAATAGCGGGCGATTTTGTAGCAAGTATTCCAGCTCTGAGATAATCTCCATAGGAGAATCCTCCAGGAATAAAAATCATATTAGTTTTTTTAATTTGTGATGTTTGATGCCAAACAAGTTCAATTTTAGTATTAAGACATTTTTCAATGGCAACCTTAAGATCTCTATCACAATTAGAACCAGGGAAAATAATAATTGAAACTATAGATTTTTTTTTCACTAGTTTAGTCTATTATTTTTATTTTAAAATCTTCAATAACTGGATTTGAAAGTATTTCCTTGGTTATGTCATTTATAGTTTTTTCTGATTTTTTTTTTAATTCGATATCAAAAAATTTACCTCTAGAAATATTTTTTAAATTTTTATACCCAATATTATGTATAGTTTTTTTTATTGCCTCGGATTCAGGATCAAGAATTCCATTTTTGAAAGTTATAAAAACTCTATATTTCATCTTTTAAAGCTTTATTAAATTCATTTTCAGAAAGCACACCTAATCTATAAGCTACCTCTTTATATGCTTTATCTACTTGACCTAAATCTTCACGAAATCTATCTTTATCTAATTTTTTATTAGTCTTTATATCCCAAAGTCTNCAGTTATCTGGACTTATCTCATCAGCAAGCATAATCAAAGATTCTTCGTTTTCCCANAATCTTCCATATTCTAATTTAAAATCTACAAGTCTAATATTTTGAGATANGAAATAACCCATNAAAAAATCATTGATTCTTAAAGTTGTTGCAANTATTTCTTCTAATTCNTGATTATTTGCCCAACCAAAGNTTAAAATATGTTCCTCTGANACAATAGGATCGTTTAANGAATCATNTTTTAAGTAAAATTCAACNAATGGTCGGGTTAATAATTTACCTTCTTTAATACCCAATCTTTTGACTAGCGATCCAGTNGCTACATTTCTTACTACAACTTCAATTGGAATTATTTCAACTTNATGAACTAATTGCTCTCTCATATTTATTCTTTTTATTAAATGATTNNGAATATTNAGTTGAGATAACNTGNTCATNAAAAGTTCAGAAATAAGATTATTGATAACACCTTTTCCNGGAATAGTTCCTTTTTTTTTATTATTNAAAGCAGTNGCATCATCTTTAAAGTACTGAATTAATGTATTGGGNTTTTCACCTTTAAAAATTATTTTTGCCTTTCCCTCATATAGNTTTTTTTTTTTAGACATTATNTACCTAAAACTCTTTTAAAAATAAAATCAACATTTTTATAGTGATAGTCTAAATTAAATATATTCTTAATATCTTTTTCAGTTAAGTATTTTCTAATTTCAATATCTTTAATTAAAAGTTTCTCAAAACTTTCATTCTTTTCCCAAGAATTCATCGCTACTTTTTGAACAGATTTATATGCATTTTCACGAGTCTGACCTTTTTTAATTAATAGGAGCAATACTCTTTGAGAATTAAATAAACCTTTAGTATCAAATAAATTTTTTTTCATTCTTTTTTTATTTATCACTAATTTCTTAATAATTTCTTTGAGTCTACTTAGAGAAAAATCTAATAAAATTAAAGTGTCAGGACATGTTATCCTCTCTACTGATGAATGAGAAATGTCTCTTTCATGCCATAAAGTAATATTCTCCATCATTGGAATAACTGAAGCTCTTATCATTCTAGAGAGACCAGTTAGGTTTTCACTAAGAACAGGATTCCTTTTATGAGGCATGGCCGATGAACCTTTTTGATTTTTAGAAAAATACTCTTCAACTTCCCTTACTTCACTTCTTTGGAGGTGTCTAATCTCAGTTGCTATATTTTCAATTGAACTAGCTATTAATCCTAAAACTGAAAATAAAAAAGCATGCCTATCTCTTGGGATTATTTGAGTAGATATTGGTTCAATTTTAAGTTTTAATTTTTTTGCTACATATTTTTCAATAAATGGATCAATATTAGCAAAAGTACCTACTGCTCCCGAAATTGCACAAATTGAAATATCTTTTTCTGCTTCAATTAATCGTTCATAGTTTCTTTGAAATTCAGTATAGGTGGTTAAGAGTTTCAAACCAAATGTAGTTGGTTCTGCGTAAATTCCATGACTTCTACCGATACATTGAGTATTTTTATGTTGAATAGATTTTTTCTTTAAAATTTTAATAAGTTCTGATAATTCTTTTTTAATTATACCACACGATTGTTTTAATTGAATTGATAAACAAGTATCTAAAACATCTGACGAAGTCATACCTTGATGAATGAACCTAGCATCAACACCAATATTTTCTGATAAATTAGTTAAAAAAGCAATTACATCATGTTTAACTTCTTTCTCGATCTTATCAATTTTTTTAATTTGAAAAGAGGCTTTTTTCTTAATTATATCCAAAGATTTTTTTGGTAATAAACCAATTTTTTGTTGAGCTTCACATGCCAAAATTTCTATATCTAACCAGATTTTTAACTTATTCTCAGGTTTCCATATTTTAACTAAATTTTCTCTTGAATATCTTGGAATCATTCATTTCTCATAGGGTGGAAATTTATAATTTTTTGTTGAAGTTGTAAAAATTTCATAACCACTTTCAGTTACTCCTATCGAATGTTCAAATTGTGCAGATAAAGATTTATCTGAAGTAACTGCAGTCCAACCATCTTCAAGTATTTTAACTTTATAATTACCTAAGTTTATCATTGGTTCAATTGTAAAAAACATTCCTTCCTGAAGAACGTCTCCTTCCCCAGGGTTTCCATAGTGCAAAATACTTGGGAAATCATGAAAGACTTGTCCTAAACCATGTCCACAGAAGTCTCTCACAACAGAATAATTTTTTGATTCAGCAAACTTTTGTATGGCATAGCCTATATCTCCAATTGTATTTCCAGGTTTAACTTCTTCTATCCCTCTCATCATTGCTTCATATGTTGTTTCAACTAACTTACTGGCTTTTAAACTTACGTTGCCAACGTAAAACATTCTACTGGTATCTCCGTGCCAACCATTTAATTTAGGTGTAACATCAATATTAATAATATCACCTTCTTTAAGTATTTTATCACCAGGTATTCCATGACATACAACATGATTTACAGATGTACACACTGANTTAGGAAATCCTTTATAATTTAATGGTGCAGGAATNGCTCCNGCTTTAANTTGAAATTCATGGCAAATTTCATTAATTTTACCGGTTGTAATNCCAGGTTCAATGAAATCTGTAATATAGTCCANACAATCAGATGCTAATTTACCAGCTACTCTCATTTTAGCAAATGAATCTTTATTATGAATTTTAATCAGGTTGTTTTTCATTAAGAAAAATAAAATAGTTTATAAGTTGANTAATTTACAATAATTTAATAAGAAAGTTTAGTAAAAATTAAAATGAATATAAAAAGAAAAAGTTGTGGATTAATAATTATCGGCGATGAAATTTTGTCAGGAAAGACATTAGATACAAACTCTAATTTTCTTGCAAAGGAGCTCTCAAATAGAGGTGTTGATGTTAAAGAAATATTTATCATTGGAGATATAGAGAAAAGTATAATTGATTGTGTAAGAAATTTCTCAAAAAAGTTTGATTTTGTTTTTACAACTGGAGGTATAGGCCCTACACATGATGATATAACTTCGAGCTCAATTTCAAAAGCATTTAATAAAGAATTATTAGAGAATAAAGTAGCTAGAGGTTTGCTAGAAAAACATTATCCCGGAAATGAACTTACTAAAGCAAGACTTAAAATGGCTTTTATTCNAAAGGACTCGAGTTTAATATACAATCCAGTAAGTATAGCTCCAGGTTTTTTTATTAAAAATGTATACGTTTTCCCTGGTGTTCCAAAGATTATGGAAATAATGTTTTTAGAATTTATAGATAAATTACTAATAAAAAATCCATTACCTCAAAAAAGTATTTCCACCAANCTTTCTGANGGTATAATTGGGGAATATGTAGGTAAAATTCAAGTCAATTATCCCAATGTTATGATAGGAAGTTATCCGTATTTCAAAAATAATAATTTTGGTGTTACATTAGTCTTAAAGTCTATGAATAAAAATGATTTAAATAAGGTTTGTGATGAACTGTTTTCTTTTCTGAAAAAGAAAAAAGGTAACCCTATGCTTTTTTAATTTTTTCTTTTATTAGTTTTTCTGAATGTTTTTTTATTTCACTTTCAACAATTTTTTTTAGTTCTTTTTCAATAAATTTTTTAAGTTCTAGCTTTAATGAATGTTCTAATTTTGAATTAAGAGTTTTTTTAATAATTTCTATAGTATTAAATTTTTTATGAATTTCTTTTCTAGGCTGAAATTTAATTTTGGACCAATCACTTTCTTTAGATTTTTTTTTATTTATTTCAAAATTTATATTTTCAGTTTTTTTATCTTTGGGAACATTATTAATTAGTTTTTTAGTTTCAAAAGCTTTGTTGGCAATTTGTAAATTTGTATTTTTGGCTTCAGTAACAAGTTTAAATATTGATTCTACTATTTCTTCAATGTTTCTTTTTTCGACCATAATTTTTTTTATAATGTTATCTTATTGTGATATTGTTATGCTTTAATACTAACCATAATGTTTTATGTCANATATAACNAATGAAGTAATACCTTNNGCTATTTATTTTATAGCTATTATATTTTATGTTGCATCTTTTAAAAGTAAAAAAAATGTATCTTCGAGTAATAAGTCTCTTTCAGAATATAAAGTTGATAATGAAAAGATGAGAACTTTTTTAAGTGATGCTGAAAAGAAACTCAAAGCTTTGAAAGATCTTCATAGTCAAAAATTAATAAAAACTGACTTGTATTGGGAAAAAACCAGTCAAATTGCAAATGTTGTTAGCAGAATAATGAAAAATGATATCTTTGAGTACGGGCAGCACAAAAACAAACAAATAATTAATGAAATTAAAATGGGCATTGAAAACAGACCTAAAATTGATAACGTAAAAGAAAAAAATATAGATCTTGATAATATATTAAACTCTATTGATGAAAAAATTAAAAATAAATTTTAATAATATTGAGCGTTATTATGAATAATAAAAACAATAAAATTCTTCAGGAAGTTAAAGATTACATAAAAAGTTCTAATATAGAAAAAAAGAATTTAACTGACAAAGATTTAAATCAAAGTTTAATTTCTGATAAGATTGATAGCCTTGACTCTATAATANAAAAAGAAATTAAAAATTGGATTAAAAATAATGCCACTNAAATATCTAAAGATATTATATCTGTGTCAGTAAAAAAATTATTTAAATAAACTTATATTGTTATATTAAATTTTTTTATACTAAATATTTATAAGATACATTTGGGTAAGAAAAAAATAAAAGCAAATATTTAANAAAAAAGATGACTAAAAGTTATATAAAGTTAAAAGATTTTTTTTACCAAGATTCTATCATTTCTGATATTGATAATATTCTTCAATGGGATTTNTCAACAATGATGCCNGAGCATTCAAGAACACAAAGAGCAAGGCAACTTTGTTTTTTAAATGATGTAAAGCACAAAATGTTTTCTGATCCTAAAGTAAAGGATCTATTCAAAAAAACAAATGAAAAGCAATTAAGTTTTAATGATGCTAAAAATTTCAAGGAAATGAAAAAAAAGTTTAATTATTTTTCTGCTTTGCCATCAGAACTTATAAAAAAAAAAACAATTTTATCTTCTGAATGCGAGGGAATCTGGAGAAAAGCTAAATTACAAAGTAANTTTAGTTTAGTTNAANAAAGCTTATCTGATTTGATAAANATAATCAGAGAAGAGGCGNNAATACTATCAGATACTTTTGAGTGNTCACCATATGATGCCTTGTTAAGAAACTATGAAGATTCNTATAGTTCTNATGAAATTGAAAAACTTTTTAAAAAGCTTCATCCATTNATTAATGATNTTTATGAAAAAATTATTAAAAAACAAAAAAAAGAGGANATNTTTTCTATTTTAAAAAATTTATCTAATGATGAACAATTTANTTTATCTANNTANTTTATGAAAANATTNGGTTTTAATTTTAAAAAAGGAAGAATTGATCAAAGTTGTCATCCNTTCTGTGGTGGAGGAATTGATGATATAAGAATAACAACTAGATTNAATAAAAATGANTCCTTTGCAGCNTTTGAAGCTGTAATGCATGAAACNGGTCANGCGCTNTATGAACAAGGTTTGCCNAAANNATGGCAGTTTCAACCAGTAGGAAAATCNGGAGGAATGGCATTACATGANAGTCAATCTTTATTTATTGAAATGCAAATAATGAAATCCTCAGGTTTTCAAAAATTTCTTTCTAAAACTATCAAAGATAAATTTAAATATACAGATGAAAGTTGGAGTTCAGGAAATTTATTTAAAATATTTAATAAAGTTCAAAAAAGTTTTATACGAGTTGAATCTGATGAAGTTACTTACCCATTGCATATTATACTACGATTTAAGATTGAACAAAAAATTATTAAAAATGAAATTAATACTGAAGATATTCCTCAAATTTGGAATTACGAATTTGAAAAACTATTTGGATTCGAAGTTGATAATGATGCAAATGGTTGTTTGCAGGATATTCATTGGTACGCAGGTTTATTTGGCTACTTCCCAACATATACACTTGGTTCATTGATCTCAGCTCAATTAGCTGCAAGTATGAGAAATGAAATAGAAGATCTAGATAGTAAAATTTCTGATGGTCGTTTCAAAGATATAGTCTTATGGTTAAAGAAAAATATTCATTCAAAAGGTCGTTTTTTTTCAACAGAGGAAATTATAAATCAAGTTACTAATCAGAAATTATCTGACTCTTTTTTTAAGAAGTATATTGTGCGAAAATATTTATAGATATTATTTATAAAAAATAAAATATGAACTTTAATTATGATATTTTAGTGATTGGTGGAGGTGCCGCAGGTCTGTTATGTGCGATAGAAGCTGGAAAAAGAGGAAAGAAAGTTTGTTTAATTGAGCATACCTCAAAAATTGGTGAAAAAATTAGGATATCTGGTGGAGGAAAGTGTAACTTTACCAATTTAAATATTGGGCATACAAATTTTTTATCTAACAACCCCTACTTTTGTATTTCCGCTCTTAGTCAATATAATCAAAATGATTTTCTTAAATTAGTAAAGGAGTATAAAATTAATTACTTTGAAAAGAAGGATGGGCAGCTTTTTTGTGAAAAATCTTCCTTTGAGATAATAAATATGCTGTTAAATGAGTGTGAAAAATATAATGTAAATATTAATAAAGAAACTCATATAAATTCGATTTTTAAATCTGACGACAATTTTAATTGTAATTCAAATAAAGGTAATTTTTGCTCAAAGTCCCTAGTTATTGCTACTGGTGGACTTTCAATTCCTAAGATTGGTGCAACATCTTTTGGTTATGAAGTTGCTAAGAAATTTAATATTAAAATTATTAAACCAGAACCAGGATTAGTTCCACTAACTTTCTCAAGTGAAATTCTTAAAATTTGCAAGCAATTAGCTGGTATATCTATCAACGTAAAAGTACTTCTGGATAAAATAATATTTTCAGAAGGTCTATTATTTACTCACAAGGGTATAAGTGGGCCTGCAATATTACAAATTTCTTCATATTGGAAGAAAAATAAAAAAATTAGTATTAATTTTTCCCCTGATTTAGTTCTCTTTGATTATATAAAGAGAAAAAAAGGATTAAATTCAAAGCAATCAATAAGTTCAGCTTTATTTGAAATACTTCCAAAAAGAATTATTGAAATTTTATTCCAAGTTAAAAATCATAAACTAGCAGAAGTTTCTGATAATGTAATAAGATTAATTTCTGAATCTATTAATAAATGGACAATAGAACCAAGTGGAACAGAGGGTTTTAAAATTGCAGAAGTTACTCTTGGAGGAATTGATACATCAGAACTGTCGTCTAAGACAATGGAGTCAAAAAAGGTAAAAGGTCTATATTTTATTGGAGAAGTAGTAGATGTAACTGGTCATTTAGGAGGTTACAACTTTCAGTGGGCTTGGTCTTCAGGTTATGTTGCGGGTCAAAATGTTTAAACTAAATCTTTCCATTTAATGCTGAAACATGGGCTATTACTGCTTTTGCATTTCCCTCAAGGTTATAACCTCCTTCAAGAATAGAAACTATTTTATCTTCACAAAATTTATGTGCTATTTCCATTACAATTTTAGTTAATTCTATAAAACCTGAGTCAGTAATATCAAAGCAACCAAGTAAATCATTTTTTTTACTATCAAAACCTGCTGAGATTAAAATTAGATCTGGCTTAAATTTCTTAGCTTCAGGAACTAAGATTTTTTTAAATTTTTCAATAATCATCTTATCACTTGTTCCACATGGTAAATGTACATTTATATTATAACCTTTACCAGTTCCTTTACCTTTTTTTGATGGTGAACCTGTACCTGGATAAGCAAATTGATCATGAGTTGAAAAGAATAAAACGCTTGAATCGTCATAAAATGCAGCCTCAGTTCCATTACCGTGATGATAATCCCAGTCTATTATCAATACTTTTTTAAGTTTATATTTTTCTTGTGCATACTTAGCAGCTATGGCCACATTATTATAATAACAGAACCCTTCTTCTTGACCTGAATTTAATGCATGATGTCCTGGTGGTCTTGTTGCACAAAATATATTTTTGTTTTGCCTATTAGCGACCTTATCAATAGCATTTATGCAAGCCTTAACACCAGCTTTTGCAACTGAATGGGCAATAGGGGATTTCTTTGCTATTTCTTTAATATGTTCAGCAGTATGAATTTTTTTTATCCATTCAGAAATATCCCCCTTAAAATTTATGTTAGCAGTTATATTTTTAAATCCAGAGTTTTTTATTGCAGCATTAATATATTCTATTCTTTTAGGCGTTTCTGGATGATTAGGTGCGATATGATGTTTTAAAAAAATAGGATCTATCATTATTAAAGTATTATTTAATTTTTCAGTTGTTCCAAGACGTTTTTGAAAAAATAGCAAAAGCCCTAAAGTTAATAATTTTAAGAAACCTCTTCTATTCATTGTTTAATAATTCTTTGAGAAATTTAATAATGTCCTTACAAAAAAAATAGTTTCATAAAATAACTTATTAATTAATTTTGGTATTTAACTTCCAAGCTGACACTTCTTTTTCAGTTCTCATACAACAGGACGTTACAGGATAATCTCTTTGATTTTCTGGAGTTAATCGATCGTCTTGAATGCTTGGTTGAACGAACATAACACAATTAATTACATGAACAACACCGTTTTTAGCCATTAAATCTTCTTTAGTTACAATCATATCTTTTACAAAAAGGCTATTAGTTTTATAAATTTGTAATTTTTTATTGCTAACTGTTATTTCCGTTGTAAAACCTTTTACATCAAGACTTGTTTTATGACCTGCAAGAATATGATCCATGAATAAGTTTTTACTGAGATGCTCAACTGATAATATTTCAGATTTCACAAGCTCAGGTAGTTCATTAAAAGCTTTATTGCTAGGTGCAAATATAGTCCAATTCCATGGTAGTTTTTTTTTTAAAACTTTATCAAGTCCAGTTTCAACTAGATAGTTATAAAAAATACTTAAATCTGAATTTTTTTGAATAAGATGAATTACTGATTTTTCAGAGGCAAAAGTGTACTTGCCAGAAGAAAAAAATAAAATTGTTAAAATTAATAAGATACGTAAGTGCACGGATATAATTCCATTATAAATATAAAATTAAGAATACAATTATTTTAAAACGAAATAAACAACTTAGCTAAAAAAATCAATATCTATTTTCTTAATTTTCATAAACAAAAAAAAGGGGAGTATTAGTCCCCTTTCGTATTAAAGTAACAACAACTTAATTTTGGTATCTAAATCTTTACCAAAGGTTGCTCTGATAAATAGTTAAACACGTTAAATTGCGTTGAATCATTAATACTAGACATCAGATCACCTCCTTTATATTGATTAATATTATAACATAAATATATTATTTATTTTTTAAATAACAAGAATATATTGTAAATGCCTTTCATTTAAATACAACAATTAGATACATTATTTAGATGTGATTTTTATAATTAATTATGTATATTTAAAATAATGATGAAAATTTTTAAATATTTATCCATATTTTTTTTATTAATCTTAATAGCTTTTTTCCTAACGTTTAATATTTCAAAAAAACAGTTTGTGAAAAATAACTATGAGGACCCAAATCTTTGGAACATTTTAATTTATAATAAGATTATAAATATGAATGTTAACGATCGATTTATAGCTCATTATTACATTAAAAATAATCAATCAGGTTTCAAAGCCCATTTTAAAACAAATAATTTTGGAATGTGGTCAGAAAACAATTATAAGTTAAAAAAAGAAAAAAATGAATATAGAATTCTCATTCTTGGGGGTGAACAATCTGCTTCATCAGTTGTTGATATATCATGGCCTGATTTTTTAGAGAAAAAATTAAATCTCAAAACCAAAAAAAAAAATATATATTATAAAGTCATAAACTGTGGATGGCCAGATGCAGGACCAAAACATTATATCGATTATTGGTTAAAGAGAGATTTAAAAATAAACATGATTTACGGTTGCAAAAATTTCAATCCTGATCTTGTTATCGTTGATTTTCCTGAGACTGATTTTAATAGAATAGATCTTCAGGGAGGTTTGTCTGGATTATCTTATCGATCAAAGAATGTTTCTGATTTATTTTTAATTGATTACAGAGGTTTTAAAAGTTGGGTTAGAGCAACTAAAGATTCAATCAATAAAAAAGAGTTTGTTAAATTTACTGACTCAAACATTTTTCCTAACTCAGAATCATTAGATCTTTATTCTGACAAGAATGCTCTGAGAGATATGAATATAATCGCGTCAAGACCTTTTGGAATGTTTGCTGACAAGGATTTAATTCTAGACAAAGCCGAAGTTGAGAAACTACAAAATGAATTAGTAAAAGATTTAATTTTTTCTGTTACATCAAATAAGATGATTATGTTCGAATATCATTTCTATAATGTGCTTAATTTTTTATCTTTTGGTTCAATAGGTGATATTGATCAAAAAATAAATGTACACAAAATTAGGAACTATGATCCATCTCCAGTTGAAATGAAAATACCTGAAAATATATTTGTTGAAAAAACTCTGGAGAATTTTCAGTGGTTAAATAAAAATATTGAGAATATTATTTTCTTTCATAATTTTAATTATCCACAAATTAGAGACAATATGAAATTTCATTACACTGAGGAACTTTTAAATTTAGATGATTCAATAAATATAATCGATTCACGAAGTCTAATTAACAAAAAAATTAATGATGATGAATTACAATCATGGTTCTTGTATCCTTATATGAATGAAAAAATGAGCATTAAAGGTCATTCTATTTATGCTGATATTATTTCAAATTATTTAATCGAAAATCGAGGGTTTTAAATTAATTAAACTTTATTAAAAAGTTTAAATAATTAAAAGAAATTATGGGAACAATCTTTATTACAAAATTTGGGTTGTTAGAAGTCCGAATTTAAAAAAACTACAAGAAATATAAAATAAGTAAAAGTACCCTTTGAAAATTAAAATAAACTAGTCAAAATATTTAAAAAAAATGAAATCAAATCTAAACAAAAAACATAAATGAAAGAAATTGATGGGTTTGTTGTTTATCTGATTAGTTTAATCGTATGTTTTTTTCTTGACATTACTTTATGGAAAACTGAAATTATCCCAAACCTCGATACTTTAGGATTGTTTGTTTTTGGTTTTCCGATAGTTTTTGCTTTTATAATGTGTAGAATTAAAAATGGTATATGGTTTTAATTATTCGTGTATGAATATTTTCAGAAAGTCTTTCACATCATCATTAAAATTATAGTTATGATAGTACCGATCATTATAAATCTAAACATCATTTTATAAGACCTCTTTAATCTGTCTTGATTGAAGTTGAAATACGAATATTTTCAATTATAGATTTGATTGAATTAAAATTAGATTCTAATATATTATGATTTTAATATAATATGTCATACAGAATTATATAAAGATATAAATTTGGTGTACAACTTTGGTGTACAACTTTTTTAGGGGTTCTTGTAAGTCATTGATTTTACTATGCGCTCGTGCTGAAATTGGTAAACAGACTGGACTTAAAATCCAGCGGGATTCGTCCCTTGTCGGTTCAAGTCCGACCGAGCGCACCAACTAAAGATACTATGAATTTAAAATTTTTTATTCCATTTATGTTGTTTTTTATTTGTTCTGAAAGCATGAGCGAAAATAAAATTAATGAAAAAGTTATTGAAGATTATATTTTAAATAATCCTGAAATAATTATTAAATCATTGAGAGCATATGAGGAAATGACAGAGAAAAAAAATCAGGAAGAATTAAAATTAATAATTAAACAGAATATAAAAAAATTAATAAAAACTAATGCTTATGCATATACTGGTAAAGCTGATTCTGAACTGATTGTAGTTGAGTTTTTAGATTATAATTGTGGATACTGTAAAAAAGCACATAATGAACTTTTGAAACTTTTAAAAGAAGATTCAGAAATCAAAATAGTATACAGGAATTTGCCTATTTTATCTCAAAATTCAATGCAAATTGCAAAAATTTCTACTTCTATTGGATTACTAAATAATCGAGATTTTAATAAGTTTCATGATTTTCTGCTTTCTTCCAGAAAACTACCTGATGATAAAAAAATAAGGGGATTCATTGAGGAAATTGGTTTAAGTTTTAATGAAATTTTAAAATCATCTAATTCTGAGGAGGTGCAAGAAATAATCAATAGAGATATTGAAATGGCTAATCTCTTGAACATTAAAGGAACCCCAGCATTTTTAATTGGTAACGAACTAGTTACAGGTTATGTCAGTAAAAATATACTTAAGTCATTAGTATATGATCAACAATAGAGATTATTTTTAGAATTTTTATCAGTTTTAAATTTAGCAGCAAA
>PALK01000036.1 GCA_002710765.1 Rickettsiales bacterium
ACAAAGTACCATTGGCGCAGAAAGGCTTGACTTCCGAGTTCGGAATGGGATCGGGTATAACCCTTTCGCAATAATCACCAGGCAACGGATTATTAGCTTTCAATTATAAAAAAGTAAAGTAAAACTTAGTAAAATTTTAATTTTATATTTACAATAATTAATATAAATCTAATTTCATGCCTAAAACTGCTCTTATTACTGGAATATCTGGACAAGATGGAGCTTACCTAGCCAAGTTTCTTTTAAAAAAAAAAATACAGAGTAATTGGAACAGATAGAAGATCTGCAAGATCGGTCAATTGGAGACTCCGACGGCTAGGAGTAGAAAATAAAATTATTTTTGAAGAGATGGAACTTGGAGAAATTTATGAAATTCAAAGAGTATTTAAAAAATATAAAATAAATGAAGTTTATAATTTAGCTGCCCAATCGTTTGTAGGCACCTCATTTAGCAGTCCTATAAATACTGCTAACATTACCGGCCTAGGATCTTTAAGAATATTAGAAACGATAAGATCAATTAATCCAAAAATAAAATTTTATCAAGCATCATCCTCTGAAATGTTTGGAGATGTTCTTGAAAAGAGACAAAAAGAAAAAACTCCTCTAAATCCACAAAGTCCATATGCTATATCAAAAGTTTTTTCTCATTATTTAACTAAAAATTATAGAAATTCTTATAATATGTTTGCAACTTCAGGGATTCTATTTAACCATGAATCTCCGCTAAGAGGAGAAGAGTTTGTAACAAGAAAAATAGTTATAGGACTAGTCAAAATTTTAAAAAAAGAGATAAATCATTTTGAGTTAGGGAATATTTATGCAAAGAGAGATTGGGGTTATGCAAAAGAGTATGTGGAAGCAATGTGGAAAATGTTGCAGAGAAAACAACCAGAAGACTATATAATTTCAACTGGGAAAACTTATTCCATAAAAGATTTTGTTAATATAGCAACAAATTACTTAAAAATGGATGTGAAATGGATTGGGAAAGGTCTAAATGAAAAATTAGTTTATAAACATAACAACAAAATAATAATTAAGATTAATCCTAAATTTTTTAGACCATCAGAAGTAAATATTTTAATTGGCGACTGCTCAAAAGCAAAAAAAGAACTAAACTGGAAACCAAAAACGAATTTAAAAAAATTAATTAAAATAATGATAGATGATGAAATTAAATATTATGCTAAATCATAAAAATTTATCATAACTGCCTTTATATTGCTTTTCAAAGTTTAAATAATTTAAAAATACTCTTTTCATGTTTTTTTTAATTTTCTTAAATCTTTTATTATTTTTAAGTATTTTTTTAATTGATATTGATATCTCTATAGGATTATTATATTTGACAATATCAAATATATCATAATTTTTTTTAAATTTTTTAAAATCTAAATTGTTATTTACTAACATGGGAATATTAAAAAATAGATAATTATTAAATTTTTGCGAAGTACCGGCCATATATTTATGACTTAGATTAATTTGATTGTAAAAACACAAACCTAAATTCGAATTTTTGAGTATTTCATACCAATAATCATTACTAACATCTTCGATTATAAAAATCTGATTACCTAATTTATTTATTAGAATTTGTTTTCTTAAAAATGATGCATAATTATTAATTGAATTTCCAGCTATTATTAAAACTGTTTTATCGTCTATATATTTAAAACTTTTAATTACTTCATTAAGATAATGATGGGGACCAATTGAGCCAAGATAACATACAATTTTTTTATTCATTAAATTTCTTTTTTTAAGATAAGTTTTAAATTTTGTACTTTTCGAAGTTTTAAACTTTTGAGGAAAACAATTGAGAAATGAATAAAACATACTTTTTTTATTAGCTGAATTTTTCTTAAATATTTTTGCCCTATCTTTAGATGGAAAAACTAAATATTTGCAAAAATTTGAACAAAAAAATTCTAACTTTATTAAAATTTTTTCTTTAAAACTCCTCACATTTCTTGGTAAATCAAAATCAAAATTATGATAAATAAATTTAGTTCTATATTTTAAAATTTTTAACAGCAATATTGTAAACAAACCTTTTTTATTAAAAAAAATTACATTTTCTGGATTTTTTAAAACGAATTGGAAACTTACATAGATTAAAAATATTAAATATTCTAAAAAATTACCAAAATTACCAACCAAATTTGGACTTTTTAAAATAGTTACATTTTTTCCGAAATTAACTTTTTTAATAATATCTTTTTTATGATCTAAATTTCTTACTAAAATAAAAACCTTATACTTTTGAGAAGACATCATTTGAGATAAAAAAATTAATGTTTGGTAAAACTTTGGATCACCCCAAATTATAAAAAAAAATTTTTTCATTTCTTTTTTAAATAAACGATATGAGTTTTTAAGTAATAATTTTCTATGTCAATATTAGGATTTTTTTTCGTAAGCTTACCTCTTAAAATTTTATTTTTTTTAATAAGATTGTATCCTATTGGACAAAACTCCACATAAGTTTTAACCGAAAAAAAATTATTTTGAGAAAAAATTTTCATATATTCATTTCCACTTAATTTTGAAAATAAATTTTTTTGAACCAAAACTCCACCACCTCCGCCTTCATTAAGTTCATATTCAAGTGAACGAACATTTTTATTGAAATATGCTTTATATTTTTTTTTATTAAGAAGTAGATGGTTAAATCCATTTAAAATATCATCTCTTCCTGAAAAATGATCCCCACCATATGTGTACCACAACGGTCCTCCATATGATGCATATAGGACTCCATTTTTTTTTAGAAGTCTATAACAGTTTTTAATTACCTTTGGAAAATCCCTACAATGCTCAAATACAGCATCACTTACAATAAAATCAAATTTTTTTTTATAATCAAAGTTAACAACATCTAATTTGTAAAATTCCACTTTAGTTCTGATTTTTTCATCCTTTACAAATTTTTTAACAGTTTGCCATGAAGTTTTATAATTTAATACATCAATACCTACTATTTTTTTTGGTCTAAACTTAAACCAGTGATGATAATCAAATCCATTGCCACATCCGATATTTAAAATTGTTTTATTTTCTATTTCTTTAATTTCATTTAATTTTTTTCTTCTTTCGAGAATAGAAAAACCTTTAGAGGGTAAAACTTGATTTATTTGATAATCCTGAAATTTGAAAAAATCTTTATATATATAATTGTAGATTGGTCTCCTTACAAATTTATCTAATTTATCTCTTATTTTATCTCTGTTAGAGTAATTTTTTAGTTTTAAAAAATTTAAATTTTTAGAAGATACATCTGTGTTTGATGAGAATCTGAAAATTTTTTTCATAATATATCTGAATATCTATAGTATAAGTGTTTAAATCAAAATGATTAAAATTGGTATAATTGGCTTAGGAAATGTTGCATGGAATGTTCATTTACCAATTTTATTATCTAGAGATGATATTAAAATTTCTTGGATCTGCGACCAAGAAATTAAAAAAAAAAAAATTTTTGATAAAAAAAAAATTCCTTTTTTTGAAAATATTAATAAAGCAATACAATTTGAGGAATGTGATATTGCTCTTATTACAGTTCCTTACCATCAAAGAAAGACTGTATTCGATAATATAAAAAAATTTACTAAGGGAATTTATTATGAAAAACCATTTGCATTAACTATTGATGAACATAAATACTTTTCAGAAAAATTTAAAAATTATGAAGTAACTGTTGGATTTCAACGCAGAAGAATGGGTGTGGTGAAAACCATAAAAAGTATTATTGAAAGTAATATATTTGGCTCTCTTTTAGAAATAAATATTGATTTTGGAGATATACACTACAAATTTGATAGTTTTAGATCAGATAATAAAAAATCTGGTGGTGGTATTTTTTTTGAAACAGGTTCACATTGGATAGATACAGCTTTGTATACTTCTAATGCTAAGGAAGTTTATGATTTTAATTGTGTAAAAAAAATTGAGGATAATCTTGATATAGAAAGTGAAGGAAAATTTAAAATTTTTAATGAAAAAAATATTGAGATAAAATGTAATTTTTTTATTACTACTCTTAAAAATACCAATAATAAAATAACTTATCTTTTTGAAAATTGTTCAATTGATCTTTTTTTATTTGATAATGAATCAAACCTCGTTTTAAATAATAGTGATTCAGATAAATTTATTATTCAAAAAGACGAGTATTTAAATTTACCAAATTTATCTTTAGGTGTTGGTGCATCCTATTGGAATGATTATTTAAAATGTTTTATAAATAAGAAAGATTCTGATTTATCTGTAAATAACTATATTCTTACTACTAAAATAATAGAATTATTTTATGAAAAATAAGAAAATATTAATTTTTGGAGCTACTGGTCAAATTGGAAAAGAACTATCATTAGAATTAAATACTAACAATTATTTAGATTTAATGTCACATTCTAGAACAAAAGTAGGTGCATCATTTTTTAAACACAATAAAATAAATAGTTTAATCGGAAACTTACCAGAAGAAAATATTACAAAAGAAATATCTAAAGCAGATCTTATTATTGATCTGGCCGCGCCCTACGATGGCACTCTTCAGGAAAACAAAAATTTTTATAAAGAGAGAATTGATATATTTTTCAATAATATGAAAAAAAATACAAAATTTATTTTTGCAAGTTCAATGAATGCTTTTGGAATAGACAGTAAAAGAAATGTTCTTAAAAATTATTTAATTTCAAGTTCAATTTACGCTTCTAATAAAAGATATGCTGAAAAATACATTAAAAAACTAGGGGTCCAAAATAATAGAGAAACTTTTGTAATTAGGTTATCAGAGGTTCATGGGAATTATCAAAGGGCGAGTGAAAAAATCAAAAAATTAATATCTCACAGATATGTTTTTGAAATTCCAGATTCGCCCGCATGGATCACATTTATTACACTTTTTAAAGAGGTGATTATAAATATCCTTGAGGGAAAAGAAAAACCAGGGGAATATACTTTAGTTTGTGACGATATATATTGGAGTGACTTATTAAACTATTTGGGCAGAGATATTAATATGAGCCCAAAGTATGAAATAATTAAAAAAAATAAAGACAATTTTACAAATAGAATCAAAAAAATTACTCAAAATTATTTAATATCAAAAAAAGATTTAATTAGAGGTAACTTAAATGTTAACAAAGATCTAGAAGATTTAATGAAGTTAGATTTTAGAATTCAAAAAGCAAAAGAAGAATTTAGATTGATAGATAAAGCAAAAATATATAGTGAGTATAACAGATATTCAGGTACTCTTCCCGGTAAAAGATTTGAGTCGTTAAAATATGATAAAAAATTATTATTAAAATAAGTAAATCTTATTTTTTTAAAAACGCCTGATAAACTTTTTCAAATCCTTCATCAAGTCCAATTTTAGGCTTCCATCCATATTTCATTGCAATAGACGAATCCAAAATTTTTCTTGGTGTTCCATTTGGTTTTGATTTGTCAAATTTAATTTTTATATTTAAATTAAGTTTTTTAATTATAAATTTTGCATAATTCTCTATTGATTTTTCAGTGTTGCTTCCAATATTAATTAGACTCTCTTTTGTTTTTTTTTTCATAAAGAAAATACAAGCATCAGCAAGATCATCTACATATATTAATTCTCTTAGAGCTTTTCCATTGCCCCAAATAGTTATTTTTTTTTTATTGTTAATTTTACAATTATGTATTTTTGAAATCAACGCAGGATAAAAATGTGAGGTTAAATGATCATAATTATCATTTGGGCCGTATGTGTTGCATGGCATAAGGCATTTAAAATTTGTTTTGTATTGAATGTTGTAACTTTCGCACATTTTAATACCCGCAATTTTAGCAACTGCATACGGCTCATTTGTTTTTTCCAATTCTCCTTTTAGTAAGTAACTTTCTTTTATAGGTTGCTTACAATTTTTTGGATAAACACAACTTGAACCCAAAAATATCAATTGATTTACTTTATTATTATAACTAGCATCAATTATATTATTTTGAATTGCTAGATTATTAAATATAAACTCTGCTCTATATCTGTTATTTGCATAAATGCCACCAACTGTAGCTGCTGCATTAATCACAGCATCAGGTTTATATTTATCAAAAAAATTATTTACTTTTTTTTGGTCTCTAAGATCTAATTCTTTTTTACTTTTAAAAATAATTTTTTTATATCCAAAATATTTCAACCTTCTAATTATTGATGAGCCCACAAGACCCTTGTGACCAGCAACAAATATTTTTGAATTTTTTGTAATACTCTTAAGCATATTTATTAATATTTTTTTTATTTAATATCTGAATTTTTGGCAGAGGAAATATTAAATTACCATTATTTTTTAGGAATTTTTTTTCTCTTTTAATAATTTCACTTTTGAAATGCCAGGGTAAGACCAATTGATATTTTGAAGGATTTTTTTTGAATTCCATCTCACTAATTATTTTAATATTACTTCCAATTGTTTTTGCTCCAATTTTTTCTTTGTTTCTTTCTACCGCATATTGAATAATTTTACTGTCAATATTTAAAAATTGCAGTATTGTATTCCCTTTTGTTGATGCTCCAAGTATATAAATCTTCTCATTTTTATTAATAATTTTTTTTATAAGAATATTTAATTTTTTCTTTATTTTTGTTATTTCTTTAAAAAAGTTTTTATAAATATATGTATTTGAAATCCTGATTTTTTTTTCATGGTCTAGCATTTTTTTTATTAATAAATGATTATTTATTTTATCAAAATTTGAATTATCCTCATGAGTTACGAAACATCTAATACTGCCTCCATTAATTGAATTTTTTTTAACCTCAAAAATTTTTAACCCATGTTTTTTCATTAAATAATTTAAACTATGAAGCGAATAATACTCAAGATGCTCATGACATATTGTGTCAAATGAATTTAATTTAAGCATATCAATTAGATATGAAAGTTCGAATATCCAAATACCATTTTTGGTGAGATGATACTTTATTTTTTTTACAAATTTATTTGGATCATCTAGGTCATAAAACATTGCTATTGAGGTAATGAAATCAAATTGTATTTTTAATTTATTTGATTTTTTTTTTGGTGGAAAAAAATCTCTTATTACATTTATTTTTTTTTTATTAATTTTCTCGATAATTTGGCTAGGATCAATTCCATATTTATTAAATTCATTGGGATAATAACTTAATAAAGTTCCATCATTACATCCAATATCTAATACATTCAAATTTTTATTTTGTTTTTTTTTATATTTTATAATTGATTTAATAAGTTGCTTTAAATGATTTCTCATAGTTTTATTAATTCCAGACTCATACCAATAGTTTCGATAAAGAATTTCTTTATTTGTTGTATGTAATAATTGAACTAAAGTACACTTTGAACAAAGAACAAGTTTTAATGGTATCTTTTTATCAAAAGGCTTAGGTAAATTTTTTTTAATGAAAGATCCCTGAATATACTGATTACCAAGATTGATTACCTCTTTTAAATTTTTATTTCCACAAATTCTGCAATGATTTATTTTACGAAAAACTGACACAATTAATTTATTTATTAAAGAATTTATATTTTATTAAAGCATAAATTGCTTGAATTCCATCAATATAAGAAATTTTTTTTCCATCTTTGTAGGTTCTGCCATTATATGATATTGGTACTTCTAATATCTCTATATTCAAATTAGAAATTTTCGTTGTAACCTCAGGACAAAAGGCAAAACCATTTTCTTTGAGATTTATTTTTCTAAACAATTCACTTGAAAATGCTTTATAACAAGTATGTGCATCAGTTAAATTTTGATTATTCAGCAAATTGGAGAAAACAGTGAGCATATGGTTAAAAAAAACCCTACTTAAAGATATAAAATTTTTTAAGTTATATCTTTTTTTTCCAAGAACTCTAGAGCCGTATACAACATCAATTTTATTATTTTTAAAACAATTTAAAATTTTCTGAAAATCATTTGGGTCATATTCTAAATCTGCATCTTGGATAATTGTATATTTTCCAGTTACATATTTTTGAGCTGTTCTAATTGCTGCTCCTTTTCCTAAATTTTTTTTGTGAAAAAGTAATAAATCTACTTTATTATGATTTTCATTTAAAATACGTCTGGTTCCATCATTTGAATAATCATCTACTACAATTAATTGTTTTTTTATATCAAGTTGATTTATTTTATCGATAATTGTTAAAATAGTTTTTTTTTCATTAAATGCAGGTATTATGATTGAAAGGTCTGTCATATGTTCGAAATTTTTATTTATTCAATATTAATAACTGTTTTATATTCTCCTTACGGAATTTTTTTATTAAAAGACTTTAAACCAAACATATATCATTTATCAAAACAATTAATTTTTGGATCAATTATTATATGTTTTATCTCATTAGTCTTGAATATGTTATTTCCATTAAATAAATTTGTGACCTCTAGTCTAATTTTTTTTAGTATATTCTTAATTTTTAAAAAGAAAGATATTTTTTTTAGCAAAAAATTTTTAAAATTTATTATTCTACAAAGTTTCATAATTACGATTTTAATAACTGAAAGTAATGTTTATAGGCCAGATGCAGGACTTTACCATCTACCATTTATAGGAATTTTAAATTCAGAAAAAATTATATTTGGAATTTCTAATTTACATTCGAGATATGGTCATATTTCAATTTTGCAATATTATTCTGCAATAAGTAATAATTTTTTATTCAATAATAATGGGATAGTTTTTCCCTCAGCAATAATAGCCTCTGCCACTATAATTAACTTTTCAAGTCAAATATTAAAATATATTAAAAAAAATAATCATAATTTTCACTTTTTATTTATTTTTTTTATATTTATCTACATCTGCTATAAAATGAATAGATATGGAGAATATGGTAATGATGCGCCAGCTCACTTTTTACTATTCTTTTTGGTTTCAGAACTGTTAATAAATATAAATAAAATTAGTTATAAGGATTTTGGAAATAATTTACTTTTGACACTATTTATAGTTCAAAATAAATTAACTTTAATTTTTATTATTTTTTTAAATTTTTTTAATTTTAAAAAAATAAACTATAAATTATTTATTAAAGACAAGAGATTTTTCTTTTTATCAATTTTTTTTTCAGTATGGATAATTAAAAACATCTTTTCTACCGGATGTATGCTTTATCCAATTGAAGCTTCTTGCTTTGAAAGCTTGAAATGGACAAATATAAAAGAAATTCGGGAAATATCTTTAGGTAGTGAAGTTTGGACAAAAGATTGGTCTAATTTTGAAAATTCTTCAAAAATATCTCAAGAAGAATTTTTATCTAATTTTAATTGGTTAGACTCTTGGATGAAAAATCATTTTAAAGTTATTATGGAAATATTAATACCATACTTAGTTGTAAGTTTGATTTTAATAGTTTTTTTAACTTATAAAAATAAAAAAAATAAATCAAGCTTGAATAATTACTATTTTTATTTTTTTATTATTTTTTTAAGCGGTAGTTTATTTTGGTTTTTAAAATCTCCGTTATATCGTTATGGGTATTCCTTTTTAATTTGTACTTTTGCTTTCATTTTTGCATTCTACTGCTCAAAATTCAGCTTTATGAATAAAAAAGATAATAAAATTTTTAGTTTTATTTTAATTCTAGGCCTAAGTACGATTATCTCTAAAAATATGATTAGAATTAATATATCTGATAACGAATATTATAATTATCCTTGGCCTAAATTTTATTCTATGGATAAAAAAAATAAATTACCGACTTTGGATAAAACTGTTTTAAATAAAAAAATAATTTATCACCCAAAAAAAGGTGATTACTGTATGTATAATAATATTTTATGTAATCAATATGGTATTGATGATGATCTTAAATTAATTAACTCAAACAATAACTATTTAATATTTTTTAAAAAATAATTTAAAAATTTTTTTACTTAAATTTTATTTTGAATTATTAATTTATTAACAATATATAAATTAGAAAGTATGAAAATACCAACCAGGTGCTTATTTGTAGCCCATGCATAGAGGTGAGGTAATAAGTTTAATAGTAGAATTGATAAAAAATATATTTCTGTTTTCTGATGTAAAATTTTCTTATAATTTTTAACAATATTATATATGCATACAATTATAGCTAAATTTAAAAAAAATTTATTTATTATATTTGAATATCTTAAGTCGGTTCCTTTTTTTTCAAAATGATGTCTATCTAAATTATCCTTATTTAATCTAAATAAAATAAACTTTATTTTTAAAGGTATTGTTTTAAGATAATCTTTAAAATTATTTTTTAAATAATTTTGATTTTTTATATTAAAATAACTATAAAAATCCCACTCATTATCAAATTGTTTATATTCTGGAAATTGGTTTATATCTAAATTTTGAACTAACTCATCTACACTTTTATCAGGATAGACTTCTTTAAAATTCTCATGAGTTATTGCAGAAAAATCATATGAATTATTTGATAAAAGTTTAGCGCCAAATGGAAATACATTTGTTTTGTAATAGCCATATGTGCCCCAAATTATAACTGCAAAAAAAGCAAAAATTACAGGAATATATTTTGCTTTTTTATTTCCCTCTAAAATTAAAATTATTAATGGAATAATTAAACAAATAAAAAAAACTGATGGTTTTGTAAAATACAAAACAAATATTGTTAAACCTATAAATAAATATTTATTACTTAAATTAGAAATTAAAAAAATAAATATTAATGGTATCAAAAAAGAAGTCAAATGATCTGCATATACAAAATTAAATATAACACTTGTGTTATAAGGAACTAACAAAAAAGCAGATAATAGAAGTAAAAAATTAAGGAAATTAATCTTTTTAGACTTACTGAAAAAATAGATAGATAAAAATATTATTGATGACGTCAAAATGTTTTTAATTAATAAAAATATAAATATATTTTTTGAAATATTAAAAATGATTACAATTAAAATTGCATTTAAAGGAAATTTTTTTAGGTAATATTTTTTTTCAAAAACCAAAGAATAAAAATTAAAATTTTCATTAATATTATTGGCAAGAGGTCCCCAATTAAAGGGAATTTGATCTAAAATAATATTAAAGTTAGTATCTATAAAATAATAATTTTTTTCAACTAACAAAAAGGCAAAAATTAAAGATAATACTGAAATACAAATAGTATAAATTAAATATAGAAGGTATATATTTTTTTTATAATCAAAATTTTTTAAAAATTCAGTCATTAATATATATATATTTATTTTAAATTAACTCGAAAGGTACTAAAATAATAGATTATAGTTCTAAAATAATATAATCAATGTAAAAAATTATGTCTATTAACTATGATGGTTGGGAGTTAAATGCTTTTGATAAAGCATTTAACTTTAGAATTTATCAATTTGAAATAATTTTGAAATACATTAAAGGCAATGTTGCTGAAATAGGGCCGGGAACTGGGCAAAATATAAAATATTATTCAAAAAGTATAAATAAACTTCATTTGTATGAGCCTTCTAAAAACTTATACCTAGCTTTAAAAAAAAAAAAATAAAAAATTCTAAAATTAAGACACTTAATAAAAAATTTAAAACTAATAAAAATAAATTTGACACTATTATGTATTTGGACGTTCTAGAGCATATTAAAAATGATAAAAAAGAAATTGATATGGCATTAAAAAGTTTAAAAAAAAATGGAAACTTGATTATTAATGTTCCCGCTTTTCAGTTTTTATATTCCGATTTTGATAAAAATGTTGGTCACTATAGAAGGTATAATAAAAAAAATCTAATGTTACTATTTAAAAATAAAAAATATAAAAAAATTTCATTTAAATATTACGACTCTTTTGGATTTATTTTATCCTTTTTATCTAAAATTTTTAAATCAAATTTTAAGAACAATTTTAAACAAAAAATAATATTATGGAATTTTCTAATTCCATATTCTAAAGTATTAGACAAAATTATATTTAATAGATTTGGAAAGTCTCTTATTTGTATAATTCAAAAATAAATTATACTGCTAATTTTTTTAATTTTTTTATATCAAACTTTTGTATATCCAATTCAAATTTTGAATTATTCAATTTTAAATTAACTTTTTTTAAATTTTCATTGCATAAGAAAATCTTATCGTTTTTCGTTTTTATTAAATTTTGACCTAGAACAAATTCTTCACTCATTTTTTCACCTTTTTTTAAACCAACAAATTTTATTGTATAACTCCCTCTAGGATTAGTTTTAGATTTCAAAGTATTTCCACTTAACTGAATAATTCTTTTTGCAATATCATAAATTTTGATTTGTTCACCCATATCCAAAACGTATATTTTTAAGCCTTTTTTGTTCAAGTTTGCAGAGTTTATAACCAATTGTACAGCTTCAGATATAGACATAAAATATCTTTTAACATCTTTATGTGTAACTGTTAGGGGTTGTTTTTTTTTAATTTGATCTAAAAAAATTGGTATTACTGATCCACTCGACCCAATAACATTTCCGAACCTTACAATTGTAAAATTTGATTTGTTTTTTTTTGAAAGATTATTTTTTTTATAATATACACTAACCAGCATTTCTCGAATTTTTTTGGTGTAACCTAAAATACTTTGTGGTCTTACAGCTTTATCAGTGCTGATAAAGGTAAAGTTTTTTATTTTTTTAATTTCAGAAAAATCCAAAAGATGCTTTGTACCAATTATGTTATTTTTTATTATTGAATAAATATTATTTTCGCCAAAATTAACATGCTTATAAGCTGCAGCATGATAAATATCATCAATTAAGTCTTTTTTAAACTTTTCTTTAAGGAAATTTAAATCTGTGCAATCACCTAAAATAAATTTAATATTTTTTTTATTAGCATGACCTATACTTTCAACTTTTTCTTTTATATTAAATAAATTAATTTCTGAATTATCTAAAATTAATAATTTTTTTGGTTTTTGTTTAATAATTTGTAGGCACAATTCTGAACCGATTGACCCCCCTCCACCAGTTACTAAAATTATTTTACTTTCTATTTGTTTTTTTAATATTCTTTTGTCAACTTCTATTTTTGGTCTATCTATTATATCAAAAAAATTAATCTTAGTTTCTAATGACTTTTTTATAATATTTTTTAAAAAATTTTTAATTTCAGAAATATTTCTAACTCGTATATTTTTTTTTTCAAATTCTTGATAGTATTTATTTAATTTTTTTTTAGTAAAATTATTAGTTCCTATTATTATTTCTGAGATATCTTTTTGATCTATTATTTTTAACAACTCTTCTTTTTTAAATATATCTACTCCACTTAGTTCTCTCCTTTTATATTTTCCATAAACATCAATGAAAGCTCTAACTAAGCCATAATTTGGATATTGTCTTAAACTTCTTAATAAAGAGACTGTATTGTCATTAATACCATAAATTAAAATATTATTAGAGATTTTTTCTTTTTCTTTTTTTGACTTGATGATGAAATTAATCGCAATTCTATGAAAAATTATTAAAATTCCAAAAATAATTGGAGCAATAAATGAAATAGATCTGGGAAAATAAATATCTTTATACAAAATAAAATTAATTGGAATTAAAATTGCTGAAATAACAATGATAGATTTAAGAATTTGAATTATTGAATAATAATCAAAATATCTTAATAAAATTCGATAAATATTTCTTATGTAAAATATAAAAAAGAAAATAATCAAGTAAATTAAAATTACTCTATAATCAATCTCCCAAATTAAGTAAATTTTTTCTAATCTTAAAGAATATGAGGCACTTAAAGAAAAAAGTATAATAATTAGATCTGATATAAATAATATTAATTTTTTGCTAATATTTGACATAACCAAAATAATCTACATTTTATTTAATAAATAATTATTGTTAATGTAAAATCTCATTGTGTTTAAAAAAAACTTTAAAAGATTTAAAAATAATCAACATGTCAAATAAAAATGTTTTTTTCCTCATATATTCTAATTCTAATTCAATTTTTTCATTTAAACTTAATAAGTCTCTACCATTAATTTGAGCGTAACCTGTAATTCCAGGTTTAATTTTATTAATTCCTAGCTTCTCTCTTATACTGATTAATTCTTTTTGAGATGGAAGTGCGGGCCTTGGACCCACTAAAGATAAATTACCTTTAATAACAGAGATTAATTGAGGTAGTTCATCTAAGCTATATTTTCTCAAAAAACTACCAAATCTAGTTATCTTATCCTGAGAATTAATTAATTTTTCTGTTTCTATAATTTCAGTACCAGTTTTCATTGTTCTAAATTTTGGCATCATAAAAATAGTTTTATTCATACCGACCCTCTCTGAAAAAAAAAATACTGATCCTCTAGAATCTATTTTAATTATAATTGAAATCAAAATAAATACTGGAGAAATTAAAATTATAATTAATAAACAAAAAATTATTTCAAATAATCTTGTCATACTATTTTCTTATCTGCTTTCTAAAAAAAATTAGCAAAAATATGTAACTCAACAATGTTACTAACAAAACAAATGCTTTATTTGCTATAAGATAATAAATTCCAATATTAATTAAAATTAATATTGAAATTACTATTAAGGCAATAAAACTATTATATTTTCTTAAAATTAAATGATGCATATGATTTAAGTCTGCTGAAAATGGATTTTTTCCTTTAATAATTCTAAAAATAAATAGTCTAAACATATCTAACCCAGGAATTGCTAATAAAATAAAAATTTCTTCAGGTCTAAAAGCGAAATTTTCATTATATGATTTAATAAAAATATATGAAATTATAAAAGCTAGTGATTGTGTTCCACTATCTCCAAGATAAGCTTTATTTTTAAAGTTGTAATATAAAAATATAATTAAAGAAATAATTACTATTAAAGATAAAATGGGAAAAAGATTTTTAATTATAAAAATTGAAAAAATTATTAAACAATAAATTCCAACTTGTAAATTAATACCATCGAACATATTTATTGCATTAATCAACAGTAAAAAACATAAAATTGTAAATAAAGTAGATATATTTCTTAATTCGATTTTATTTTCAAAAAAAGAAAAATTTAACTCTCTAATTATTAAATTTTCATCTAGTAAAATAATTAAAAAGATAATAAAAAAATTAATAAATAATTTTTTAGTTGCTGATAAATCGTATTTGTCATCAAACGCACCAACAAAAAAACAAAATAAAAGACCTAAATAAAAACCAAACAGCTCTCTAGTATTAGAAAAATATTCATTAATGTCATATCCAAAAACATCATTTAGACTTAAAATCTGAAATACCAGAATATTATATATTAATAAAAATCCACCTATTAAAGGTACAGGTTTTTCTTGAAATTTTCTTGAACCGTCACTCAAATCAAAAAAATTTAATTTTTTTGTTATAGAATTATAAAAAAATAAAATTGGTAAATTGATTAATAAAATAAGAAAAAAATTAAACTCATGCATAAAATTTATTATTTTTAACAATATATATTAAAAATCCAATTGGATAATACATTATAATTGACAACCAATTGTTAAAAAAATTGCCTGATGGTAAAATTGGAAATAAATTAATAAACAAACTTCCTAATAAACAAAGGCCAATATCACTAATAAATTGTTTCTTATATTTTATTTGAAAGTAAAAATTTTTTAGAAATATTGATAAAATGTATAAATAAAGAACAATAAGAAATGAAAAACCAATTAGACCTGATTCTGCAAGCATCTGAGCATAAAAATTATGGGGATGAGTTGTACAAGCGTGGTCTGCTACAAAGTTTTCTTTTTTTGCACAGTAATATCTGAACATTTTTGGACCATGTCCAAAAACTGGTTTTTCCTTAAACATTTTAAGTGCAATCAAATAATGACCTTCGTAAGTCTTACTAAATAATACTAATCTTTCACTATTAGAAGAAAGTCCAAGTTGATCGACTGTTCTATCAAACATCCTTTCTTTTACTTTTTCATTGGTGGATACAATTCCTGTAATGATTATTATTCCCAAAATTAATGGAAAAATTAAAATTTTTCTTAAATTAAAAGATGACAAAAAAATAAATGAAATAAATAAAAAAAATAAAGCAAATGCAGTTCTTTCCCCACTAAAAATAATCGCTATCATAGAGGTTATTGTTAATAATAAAAAAGTTAATCTTTTTCTAAATAAACTGTTGTTAAAGCTAATAAAAATTAAAAAAGTCAAAAAAGGAAATAATCTTGCAATATAACTTCCTAGGACTTCGTCTTTACCAAAAAAACTTGTTATTCGAAAGTTTGTATCATTTGTATAATCTAATCCAATTATATTTTTCCCGTAATTGTACTGATACAAGGTATCTATAAAAAGAATTATATAAATTGATATTAAAAGATAATTTAAAAAAACAAAAATTTTGTCATTTTTATTTAAAAAAAAATAAATTGCTAAAATAAACAATCCAAACCTAAAATAAAATAAACCACTTTTTATAGAACTTAAATTAAAAGAAAAAAATGATACTATGCTAATAATAGAGCAAAATAATAAAAAAACTATAACAGATTTTTTTTTTAATATTGAAAAATTATTTTCTAAATATAAACAGGTCAGAAAATTAACACTTATGATAACTAAGAAAAGATCTGGTATAAAAGGACCTGTAATCAAACCTACTGGAATTAAAAAAATTAAAAAAAGTGAAAATATAATTAATTTATTTTGCATAGAAGAGTTCATTTTATAAAATATTGAAATAATTTAAGTGGAAATCTTAAGACAACAAATAAAACATTAGAAGACAATTTATATTTTTTTAAAGAATTATTTATCTCAATTGTAGATATTAAATTACTTTTAAAAGAATTAGAGCTCGCACCCCCTGATTTCATAATAACCAAATCCTGATCTATTGCTTTATAATTTACTGAATATTTTAAAAAAATTTTTAAATAAAATTCAAAATCACCTGCTATTTTGTTATTTATATTGTAATGTCCAAACTTATCATAAATATTTTTTTTAATGAATGTGGAAGGATGTGGTGGGGAATATCCAAAACGTAACATCCATTTTCTAAAGAATTTAGAGCTGTATTTTCTTAAAATTTTATTTGAATTTTTTTTCAATATTAAAGTGTTACCAATTAAGCAACTTAATTTATCGTCTTCATTAAAATATTTAACCACACAATCAATTATTTGATTATTAAAAAATATATCATCTGAATGTAAAATCGAAATTATATCTCCTGTTGAATACTTTATTCCCTTATTTATTGCGTCAAAAATACCTTTATCTTTTTCTGATAAAAAAATATCTATATCAGATTTATAGTTATTTATTATCTCTTTTGTTTTATCAGTTGATCCACCATCAATAATTATATATTCAATATTTTTTTTATTTTTTTGAGATATGACTGATTTTATAGTTTCTTCTATAGTTGAAGCACTATTAAATGAAACTGTAATTACAGAAATTTTCATTTTTATCTACTAATCACATAATTTTCTAAAACTAATATATCCATATTCGTTCTTTCAAAACAATTTATAGCTTCATAGGAATTATTTACTATGGGTTCATTTTCATTAAATGATGTATTTAATAATATCGGAACATTAGTAATTTTATAAAATGAATTTATCAATTCATAAAATTTTGGATTATTTATCTTTTTTACAGTTTGAAGCCTCCCAGTACCATCAACGTGTACAACCCCTGGAATTATGTTAATTTTGTCTTTTTTGATTGGGTAGACTTCCGTCATGTATGGTACTTCTTTATCGATTTCAAACCATTCATTTATTTTATCACTCATAATAGCTGGAGCAAATGGTCTAAAACTTTCTCTCCTTTTTATTTTTAAATTAATAATATCCTTAATATTTATATTCCTTGCATCAGCTAAAATAGATCTATTTCCTAATGCTCTAGCACCCCACTCGGTTTGCTCTTTAAACCAACCAACTACTTTAGACTCTGAAATTTCTTTAGCTACATGATTAGATAAATCGTTATCTTTGAAATATTTTACGTCATATTTTTCAAAAATTTTATTTTTATCAAGTTCTTCTCGTATCTTATCGTTATTAAATTTAGAACCCATATAGGCATAATTTTTTACAGAAATTTTTTTTTGAATTTCTTTATTAATAAAAACACAAGCTGACCCAACTGAACCTCCAGCATCTCCGGGATTGGGTGAAATATAAATATCCTCAAATTTTGTATTTTTAATAATTTTTCCATTAGCTACTGAATTCATGGCACATCCTCCAGATAAAGATAATTTGTTACATTTGTATTTTTCATATAATAAATTAAGAATATGAAAAAAAACATCTTCATATACTGCTTGAACAGATTTTGCTAAATCCATATGTTTAGATGATATCTTTTCATCAACATATCTCTCTTCACCAAGTAGATCTTTTAATTTTTCAGAATATAAATTTTTATATATAGCTTGCTGTTTCTTATCAATTGATAATATTTTTTGTTTATGATGAATAAAATATTTAAGATTTAATTTAAATCCATATTTAGTTTTATTTATTAAACTAGATAACTGCTTAAAATATGTTGGTTTTCCATATGAAGATAAACCCATTACTTTATATTCATCACCATAATTTTTAAAACCCAAATATTGAGTCATTGCTTGATAAAATATTCCTAATGAGTGTGGAAAATAAATTTTATTATCAATTTTTAAATTAAAATTTCTAGACATTCCCCATGCACAGCTTGCAAAATCTCCGAATCCATCTACTGAAAGATTTACACAATCCTTAAAATTGTTAAAAAATAGTGATGAAGCAATGTGTGATTCATGATGATCTATATATTTAATTTTTCCTGAAAATTTTTGTTTTCCTCTTATTTGATTAATATATTTTTTTAAATTTATTTTTTTTTCAGCATTAGAAATACTGTTAATAGCTATTTTATATGATGATGGATTTTTTAATAAATAATAAATTTTCCTAGTAAATGATGATAGCGGATTTGAATTAATTGATATTATATCTATATCTGAAATATCAATATTATTTGATTCTAAACAAAATTTAATAGAATTAAAAGGAAACGATGTTGTGTGTTTAACTCTAGTAAATCTTTCTTCTTCTGCTGCAACCAATAATTCACCATCTTTGAATAAACATGCAGAAGTATCGGCGTGTAAAAAATTAATCCCTAACGTTAATTTCATTAATTTTTCCAATATTTCGATTTAAAACTATAAGAAATACAATCATAGTAAATATTTGCTAATTCATTCTCAATTAAATCGACAGAAAAATTTTTTTTAGCATATGAAGTTATTTTTTTTACATCCTCGTATAACTTTTTTTGATTAACATAAAATTTCATTATTGCATTATAATATTCAACTTCATTAAAAATTTTAATTTCTTTTATAAATTCTTTAGCTTCTGAACTTATTTCAAATTTACAATTTGATGAAATCACTAAAGGTTTGCCATAAAATAATGCCTCTTTAATAGAAATAGAGTCTGCCTCATCTTTAGAGGGTAAAATAAATATATCTGATTTTTCAAAAAGTTCTTTTTTATTCAAATCATTTGTTATTTGTTCTTTCAACTCAATATATTTACTTATCTGATATAAATTAATTTTATTAATAAAATCTTGGTAATATTTTTTTTCTTTTGGTCCTACAAAGATAAATTTAATATTTTGAATATTATTTGTCTTAAATAATTTAATAATTTTTAGAAGTTCGAATATACCCTTTTTTTCTGTTAATCTTCCAAAAAATAAGACCCTAAATTCCGAATTTTTGGTTTTAACTGAACCTTCCGGTGCGTCTATAAAGTTTTGTAATGACAAAAATCTTAATTTACTAATATTTAAATAGTGTGAAACTTCATTTTTTTCAAATTTATTTAGTACATGAAACGCTCGACAATTGTAAATAATTCCTTTGAAACAATTTAAATAAAATATTTTTAAGAATTTTTTATTTCTCATAGACCAATCGTTAAGATTTCCATGAGCACTGATAATATATGGGATTCCAAATTTTGAAGCGATCCAAAGTATCATCATATTATGAAGAGAAAATATATTGTGAATATGAATTATATCAAATTTGTTTATTAATGAATTGATTTTTTTTTTTTTAAAAAAATAAAATTTAAAAATACTATTTTTTAGATAAGTATTTTTAACAATAATGTTTTTTTTTTTAAAATTTTTTTATAGAGTGACGCAACATAATATGGTCCACCATAATCACTCGAAGGATATCCTAAGCTCAATATTTTAATCATTTTTTACCATTGATGAATAAATTGATAAGTATTCTTTTATTAAATTTTTCCACAAATATGTTTTTGCTAAATCAATAGCATTTTTAGATTTATTTATAAAATCTTCTTCATTTGAATTAAGTATTTTTTTAAGTGCTTCAAAGAGTTCATTTTCGTCATCATTAATTATCCATCCTGCATTATTATTTTTTATACTTTCCCATGGAGTTTTATTTGTAGTTAAAACAGGAAGCCCACAACTTAATGATTCCAAGACTACATATCCAAAGTTTTCACTTTTTGAGGGTAAAATAAATAAATCAAAATTTTTAAATAAATCATTTTTTCTTTCATAATCATAAATTGCATCATGAATAAATATATTATCTGTAGGATTTTTAATTTTATTTATCTGAATTTTATGACCATCAAAATCTGGTCCATAAATATGCAATTCCCAATCAATTGCTTGAATTTTTTTCCAGACTTTTACTAAATTCATAATACCTTTTTTTTTGTGCAATCTTGAAAAAAATATTGCTTTCTTTTTTTGATTTGTAAAAAATTTTTTTTCTGAATATTCAATACACTTATCAATTCCATGGCCAATTATTTTTATATTAGGATTTTTTGTAATCGATTTTAAATTATTACTTTCAATTTCTGATGTTGCATGAATCATATCACACATATCTAAAATTTTTTTTTGATAAAAAGTTAGTGCTAGTTTTTTTTTAAACTTTTTTTGATCTAAAGACCAGGGTTCAAAAATTCCCATAGGTGTCAAAATATATTTTTTTTTATAAAATAAGCATGCAATGAAAACTTTTATATGAAAATAATCCCATCCTCCAAAATAATGAATTATATCATAGTGTTTAAGTAATTGAATAATATTTGACTTGCTTTTATTTTTTCCATCATAATTGGCTACTAATCTTATTTTACAATTTTTATTTTTAACTAATTGTTCAGCTGTTGATGTAATGACATTGTATGGGCCACCCATTTCTGGATAAAGATTATTTGTTAATATTAAAACTTTCGTAAAACTCATTATAAATTTTTATATATTCTTTTTGAAGATTGATAACTTTAAATCTTTTAACATTTTTATATCCTTGTTTTATTAATAAACTATTTTTTTTTTTATTTTTTTTTATAGATATTACTTTTTTTCTAATATCCTTTTTACTAAAAGGATTAACATAAATTGCGGCTTTTCCAGCAGTTTCTCGCATAGGAGATAAGTCTGAGGTAATAATTAATCTACCTACAGTTTGCGCCTCAATAATAGGCAACCCAAATCCTTCATAAGTTGATGGAAACAAAACTATGTCACAATTTTTATAATGATTGTACATTTGGTTTAAAGTTTGGTTAGTAAAATTTTTAAAAATTATTTTATTATTTTTTAATAAGTTTACACTTTGTTCATTCATTTCACCGATAATAGTTAATTTAATGCGCAGACCCTTTAGAGCTTCGATGCTCCTTTCTAAATTTTTATTGACTGCAGTCCCTATAAATAAAATATTTGGATTTTTTAGATTAATAGATTTTTTATTTTTTTTATAAATTTTTGAAGTGCCACAAGGTATTACTTTTATAAAATCCTTATCTAAATTATATTCTTGTAAAATTTCTTTTTTAATTTTTTCAGATATAGTTATTATTTTACTACAACTTTTAATTGGCAGTGTAAGCCATAATAATTTATATAAAAATTTTTTAATTCCTTTTAATCTTTTAAATCCATATAGGTCGAGAATTGTTAAAATATTATTTTTTTTTCTTGTAAAAATAGAAACAAAATTTATATCTCCAGAAATATGGTTGATATAATTTTGATTAAAAATTGACCATAAACTTATTAAAACTCTTTTTATTAGACCTTTGCTTTCCAGAGGTAATATTTTCTTTTCAATTAAAAACTTATTTGATTTAAGCTTTAATAACTCCTCATAAAAATTTTCAATACTATAGTGAAAATTTTTTAATGGCTTTCTCACAAAAAAAGAAATGGTGATTTTTTTTTTCATGTTTAGTATAAGTTTTTAAGATAATTTGTATTATTAATGTTTAAAAATATACGTATATTAACAATAAGTCATTCTTTTTTAAGAAAAATTAATACTTCTGTGTATTCTTTGCTTAAAAAAAAATATAATTTAAATATAAATTTAGTTTGTCCTGAATTTCACAAAGAAAATACAAAAAAAATAGTTCCTGATTTTAAGCCACATGATATTGATATTGAAATTTTTTTTCAAAAAACCATTTTTCACCATTTAAGATTTAAATTATATAAAAATTTAAATAATATAATTAAACAAAAAAAAATAACCCACATAATTTTAGATATTGACCTGGTATCACTTCAATCCTTTTTAATTCTTATAAATTCTTTCTTTAAGGATTATAAAGTTTGCTTTTATTCAAATGAAAATAATATTTTAGAGTCAAAGAATAAAATTAAGAAACATTTAAAAAAATATTTGGTTAAATTTTTTTTTCTTATATTTAAAAAAAAAATATTAAAAATTTTTTGTTACACTAATCAAATTAAGAAAAATCTTGATTATTGTGGTTTAAAAGACAAAACTTTAATTGTTCCATTAGGATATAATTCTGAGAAATTTTATAAAGCAAAACCAATTGAAAACCGTAATGATACTAAATTTATAATTTCATACTTTGGTAAAATAGAGAAAAAAAAGGGTGTTCACACACTTTTAAAAGCTTTATCTAAAATTAAGATCGATGATTGGATTTTGCAACTTGATGTATTTGAAATAGAAAGTTTAAAATATTTTTTACAAATTAAACCATATTTGAAGAATTTATTGAAAGAAGGAAAGCTAAAATTAATTAAATGCTCTCATGATAATATTGGAAACTTTATGCAAAAAACAAATTTAACTATTGTTCCTTCTGAATGGAACGAACAATATGGGAGAGTTATTCAAGAAGCTTCTGTTTGTGGTTCTATCGTAATTGGGTCTAATATTGGCGCTATTCCTGAAATTTTAATGAATAATAAATTTACGTTTGAACCAAATGATGAGGATTCAATTAAAAATAAAATTGAGGATATATATTATAATTTCAATTCTTACAGAAAAGAGTTTGATGAAATTGAAAAATATATTNTNNTAAATAGAAGNATNNATAATCANGCNGAANTNATTAAAAATGTTTTNTAATNAANTTNTGATANTCTTNATTNATTTTTTNTCCATAGTTNTCCCAGGATAAAAANTTTTGAGCTTTTTNNTANGCATTNTCTCCAAATAATTTAGNTTTTTTTTCTATCNTNNTAAAAAAATAATATTTTTTCTTTTAAATANTCAATATNTCTTATCGGNCATANAAATCCNTTNNCATTNTCATCAANTATATCTGATCCNCCNGANTTNGTNGTACATATTAGNGGAATNCCNGANGCCATNGCNTGTGCNTGAACCATTGCTANNCCNTCNTCNANTGANCANANNNCNGNAANNCTNGNNTCATTATAAANTNTNTTTAANTNANTCTGCGNAACATGACCAATNAAANNAATNTTATTTTCTCTTAAGATAAGGTNTAATNATNTTTTTNATCTCNGGGTNTATNGNTCCANCAAAAATTAANTTNCTNTNAGGAAGATTTAATTCTTTNAANGCTTTNANTAANTAGTAAGANCCNTTTCTNAANCNNACNNTNCCTACNCNNATAATNGTGAATTTATNATTATTNANATTNTTCTTNTNAAATTNANNAAGNTCTACNCCATANGGNATTTTTATTAANTTTTCNTCTTTNANNCCATNTTCNAGAAATGANNGTNTAGCAAATTCACTNGGNACNACTATATAATCNGCNAANTNATATTCTCTNANTTCTTTNTNAATTATTNTNGNATCTATNGGNTNTTTATNATANGANAAAAGTTTNTNCTCCTCANNAAGTATTTTNTTTTGANATANAATNTGNGAAGATCCTCNNTCNANTANTTTAATNANNTTNTTNTGNTTNTGATTTATTTTNATAAANGTTTGNTCNATACATCCTGACCANCCTANNACNATGTTTGAATTTTCNANATCAAATNTNNGGNAAGCCTGTTTATCAAANAANGANTTTAAATANNAATAAANTTTACNNANATATTTTGTNAGNTTTAATTTTATNAATATTCTTTCNATTATTTCTTTNANTGGNAGNGANATTNTTTTATTTTTAGNAATATTATTTTTTTTAACTAAAAANGNNGGATANCTNGTNATNANTNNATGNANAGAATTANTTTTTTNTAATTNTTCNGCTAAATNAAATGAATGNAATTTTCCNGAAACAATNATAGAAGCTTTAATTTTCATTTNTTAATTTTANNTANNAANTAGTGNAAAATTATTATNGAAATTANNATGCANAGAAAAAATANNANTTGATTAANTACNTTNCCNANTANNANTGATAAATTACTTTCNTGAAAAACTAAATTAAANGCNANAACATANNNCATNCTNGATANTANAATACTANTTNNAAAAAATTGTGNNATTAAAACTANNATTTTNANNNANANNCCTANTATAAACATNNCAAAAANNATNCCTTTNAAACCANAATTNGANTAAAATTCACTNAGAANTGGATAATTCCATGNNGTAACAAAATCNTTANNATTNANNANTTTATAAAANTTTCCAAAANAATTNCCCCATTCNTCNNNTGGNTTATTTTTATAAATAAATCTTGGAATAATTTTGTAAGGNANNGNTTTNTANCTTTNNCCNTNTAAATAANNTACATAANNAGGNGTAAAATCTAAAGTTCTTTGAAGGGTAATATTGGAATGAAAAAGACGTAATTTTTGATAACCAGGATTACTAAATAATTTTTTATTATCTTTTATATTATCAAACATTGCGTCATAAGTTGCGCTCAAATTTTTTCCAAGATCTGGTTTATTTTCTTTAAAATGCAAACTTGTGTTTCTAAGTGTGTCATCTACAGTGGTTGTAGACCAAGTCTTACTTCTTATATCATACTTTATATTGTGAAAAAAAAATACTAACAGCGATAATACTATTACATGAATCAAGTTAATTTTTTTTGTTTTAAAGTAGTTAACTGAAATTAACATTAAAAAAATCATAAATGGGAAAACTGTAGAACCTGTTGATATTTCAATAAAAAAAAATACTAAAATAAAAAAAATATTTAACATAAGTATAAAAATATTTTTTTTTCCAACATAAGAAAAATACAACATAGAAATAATTATTAAAGTTATAGGTTCACGCAATTGATTTATGAATCCATAAGGTAAATAACCGTTGTATATATTTGCGTGAATAAGAATTAAAAATACAACTAATGATGCTATAATTAGAGGGTTGTATTTATCTATATATTTAAATTCTATAATTTTATTTTTTTGGATAACTAAATACAAGGAAAAATAACCCAAAGAAAAAAATAAAATTCCGAATGATATTGCTAGAATTAAAATTGATAAAATTTCTGAAGACTCTTCATAATACAGATCTCTTGAAAAATAGAAATAACCTGTAAAAGTGAGTAAATAATAAAATATTATTAAAGGAAAAATCGGAAAATTTTTACTTTCTTTTTTTAGATAAAAATAGAAAAAGAATGAAAAATAATTTACAAATATTAAAAAAGATAAAAGAATAAATATAGTAAAATTTATTTGATTTTTAAAAAATAATTGTAAAAAAAAAAGAATACTTAAAGAAAAAAATAAAATTATTAAATTGTTTAAACTTTTATTATCTAAAATTAAAAACTTTTGCATTTTTATTAATATAATTAATCAATATTTTTAATCTATTTTCGTATGAATGTTTTTTGGATAATTTATAACCAGTTTTTCTTACTTTTAAAGCAGCTTTAGGATTATTTAAAATAAAATTTATTTTGTAATTTAATTCTTTTATATTTCCATACATGTAACATGCCTTATTTTCAGGAAAATATTTATTTTGCTCTTTACTTCTAGTGGTTAACATCAATCCATTCATAGCAGGAATTTCAAATGTTCTCATATTATGAGAATTTAGATTTTGTTTTTTTAAAATATTTAATGAAATTTCAGATTTATTTATAATTGTCGAAAATTTTTGATTTTTAACGAATTTACTTATTTGGTGTTTAATATTTGTAGGCCATGCATTCCCATATATATCAATTCTATTTTTTAATTGACTCAATATATTTAACCTAAATTCATCAAACGAACCTACAAAAGATATTTTTTTTCTAATTATTTTATTGCTTAATGCTTTGTGTTTTTTTTTTGAAAATCCAAATGGAAGGTAATAAAAATTTTTTGTTTTGAACTTATTTTCTAATTTATTCTTTAAATTCTTAGACCAGATACAAAATAAATTAAAATTTCTTATATTATTNATAACATTAATTGATGAAGTTGCACTCGAACTAAAGTTGAAAGGGTCATCAGTGTAAATATTAATTAAATTAATTTTTTTTTCTCTAAAAATATTAAATATACTTGAATTTAATTCAATTCCTTTAAAAATGAATAGTATCTCAATATCATTTTTATTTAAAAAATTTTCAATTTTTTTTTTTTGAAAGAAATAAAAAATTTTTAAAAAAAAAAAATAATTTATATTTATTTAAAATACAAAATATTTTGAATAGAAAGTTGTTACTTAGAAATTTAATATTTTTAAATTTTAATTTTTGAAATGCATCCAAATAAAATTGCTCTAAACTATTATCAGATTTTAATCCAAAAATTCCTATTCTACTATATTTGTTCATTTCAGTCTGAAAGAATTAGTCTAAGCCACCCTCAACACAATTTTTACATTGAGGTATTAATCTATAATCTCCATTCAAATGCTTTTTTCTTAAATCTTTCATTTTTGGATGATTCCAAGCATCAAGTAAATCTTCAGGTTTAGAAACTTTTTTTATTGGCATTTCTTCTCCCCAAAAAGTACAACATGGTAAAACCTGATGCTCGTTATTTATTACTAATTGCTTGAATGGAAAAGAACANTTAAAATCTTNTCTTTTTAATGTTTTTTTACTTTTTATTGACGANTTGACTTTTGTTGGTTTTATAAATTCTTGAACTCCAATCATATCAACTTTATCTTTCCAAAAATTTATAAAGCTATCTAACTCAAATTCATTAAATTCTGTTTTAACAAAATTTACTCTTAATAGGGGAATGTTGGCATTATATTTTTTTTTCAATAATAAAAATTGATTAACATTTTCTATAATTTTGTTAAAATCTCCACCTGGTCTAACCTTATCGTAAGTTTTTTTAGTGAATGCATCTAGAGAAACTTGAATTCTTGTTAAACCAGATTTAATTAGTTTTTGACTTAATTCTTTATTTAACAATATTCCATTTGTGCTAAAATAAACGTCAATTATTCCACTTTCTTTTGCGTAGGTAATAAATTTAATAAGATCATTTCTTATCAAAGGTTCATTGATATAATTTAATTTAATTGCTCTGGTTCCTTTTTTTACTGAGTAATCAATTAACTCTTTAAAATATTCAAAATCAAACCAGGTTTTCTTTCCCTTGCCTTTTGGAGATTCTGCTGAAATTGGGCACATAGGACATTTTAAATTACATGATGCATTTAATTCAAAATCTAATTGAATGGGATAATCTAGAATAGTCAAATTAGACGCTAAATCGTATTTTTGTCTGTATTCTAACCATGCATTTTTTTCGACTACTACGGATAGTTTTTCGATTTCTCCTTTTCCAAGAATTCCCGTCAATTCTGTAGAATTAAGAATTAATTTATTTTCCATACTGTTTTGTATTTTTTATAAATATCCTCTAATTGGTTTTTTTCTTTTAAATTATCCATACACTTCCAATAACCATTATGTTTAAAAGCAATTAATTGTTTTTTTTGAGTTAATTGACTTAAGGGTCTTTGCTCAAACATATTATTATAATGTGGTATAAAATTAAATACTCTTCTGTTTAAAACAAAAAAACCACCATTTATCCAACTTTTACTTACCTGAGGTTTTTCTAAAAAAGATTTCACTGCTGAGTTTTTGTTGATAATTAATTCTCCAAATTTAACAGGAGGCCTAACAGCTGTAATTGTTGCAATTTTTTTTTTTTTTAAGATGGAATTTAAGCAATTTTCTAATATTAATATTTGATACGCCATCTCCATATGTTAAAAAAAAATTTTCATTTTCTTTAAGATATTTTTTTAATCTTGAAATTCTTTTACCAGTTAAAGNATTAATTCCTGTATCAACGATCTTTAGATTTTTAAACTCTTTAGAATTTTTATAATATTTTCTTATTACATTAATTTTGTAACCTCCTGCGATTATAAAATCTTTATAACCATAAAACATATACAATCTCATAATATGAGTTAACATTGGTACATTTCCAATTTTGATCATTGGTTTAGGAATATTTTCTGTATATTGGGATAATCTAGTACCTTTACCTCCNGCTAAAATAACTACTTTCATATTATTCATATTTCTTTAACTTATCTCAATTAAACCATCATTAATTCTTATGACTTTATCAAAATTCTTCGACAATTCTTTTTTGTGCGTAATTACAATAATAGTCTTATTTTTAAGTATTTTTCTAATGTTATTATAAATTTCATTCTCTGTATCAGAGTCCAAAGCATTTGTTGACTCATCTAAAATCAAAACTTCAAATTCCTTATAAAAAGCTCTTGCCAAACCAACTCTTTGGATTTGACCGCCTGATAATTGAATTCCTCTTTCTCCAATCCTTGAATTATATTTTTCTGGCAATGTATCAATAAATTCTTTTAAACCAGCTAATTTGATTGAGTTTTCGACTTTTAATAAATCAATATCATTTTTATTAATTCCAAATGCAATATTTTCTAGAATTGTAGAATCTAATAGAAAAGTACTTTGNGGTACATAAGAAATTTGGTTGTGCCAAGATTGCAAAACATTCTCTATGTTGTTATTATCAATATAAACTTCTCCATTTTCTGGTTTCAACAAACCCACAATTAAATCTACAAATGTACTTTTTCCACTACCTGTTTTTCCTAAAATACAAACTTTAGAATTTTTTTCTATTTTTAAATTTATATTATTGAATATTTTATTTTCATTTTTAGTTGAGTAAGTAAATGAAATATTCTTAAGTTTAATTGAATCGTTTAACTTAATTATTTTTTCATTAGAAACTTTAAAAGTATTTTTTTCTTCTAAGTCTTTATTAAGTAGAAATTCAATTCCGTCATATGCAGCATCCTTACACGAAATTATATAAGAAGAAGAAAAATAAATTTTTTGAATTAATGGTAATAATCTTTGGGCTGAAAAACCTATAACACCTAAAGATAAAATAATTATCTCTTGCTCATAAACTTCAAATTTTATAAGGAAAAATGCAAGAATTGATATAACAACTATCGCTATCCCTTCAACTAAAAATCTAGGAAAATTTCCTAAAAAATTTATAGTTTCAAGAGCCGACCTTATTTTAAAGTCTAAATTTAAAAATCGATTTGTAAAAAAAATTTTACTTTTTAGTTGATCAAGTTTTAATAAACGAAAAGAACCAAAAATCTCTTGAACATTTTTCATTCTTCCAGAAAGACCTACTGAATAGTCCTCTCCTACTTTATTCATTTTTTTTTTATATCTTCTAAATAAAAAATAATAACAAACCAAAAAAAAAGCAAAAATTAAAAGAGTAATCTCTGGATTTATTATTAGCAATGCCACCAAAATAAAAGATAAAATTATAATCGATGAAACAATTTCAACACCATTATGAACCATGTCAACTATTTTATCTACTTTTGTCTCTAAAATTGATAAATATTTACTTGAACTTTCTTTGGTAAAATTTAGATAATTTAAATTTACTATTTTGTTAAAAATTTGAGTCGCAAAATAATAACCTAACTCTCTAGTAAATCTAAACATCAGTTTAAGCAAATATAATCTTACAAATAATGACAAAAGTATAAAACTAATAAAAAATATCGTAATAAACGAAAACCTATATTTGTTATAAATTTCAAAATTATTAAAATAATTGTCAAAAACCAATATTTCTTTACTTGTATCTACAAATAAAACATTTTGTAAAAATGGTATTAATGAAGCAATAGAGCCTACTTCCATTAAAGCTGCAATTACCATAATTGAAAATAAAAAAAACAATTTTTTTTTTTAATTCTCTATTAATATTTAAAAAAATATATTTAAATATAATTACAATTTTATTCATATTAAATGTTTAATTATTAATTTGAATAGCATCTCTGCACATTTTTAATAATGTAAATTTTGCTTTCCAATTCAGTTTTTTTTTTATTTTTTTTGAACAACAAAAAATTTTTGCTGGATCACCTTTTCTTTTTTTCACAAACTTAAAATTTATTTTTTTATTTATCACTTTTTCACAAGACTTGATTACATCTAAAACTGAATATCCCTTACTGGTACCTACATTAAATACTGAGCTTTTATTTTTTTTTATAAAATTAATTGATGATATATGAGCACTAATTAAGTCTTTTATATGTATATAATCTCTAATAGCAGTGCCATCTTTGGTATTATAATTGTTTCCATAAATTCTAAATTTTTTTTTGAACTTCAAAGACTTAATTAAATTAGGTATTAAATTATCACTAGAATTATCATCTTTTAAAAGTTTGCTTTCGTGATAACCAATAGGATTAAAGTATCTTAAAATTATATAATTTAAACTTTCAATAGATTTTTTAAAATCAATTATTATTTTTTCTGAAATTAATTTAGACGTTCCATAAGGATTAATTGGTTGAAGACTGCCTGTTTCCTTGATTGGATTTTTATTCTCATTTCCATATACTGTTGCGCTAGAGCTAAATATAATTTTATTAACATTGCTTCTTTGCATAGCTTTAAGTAAATTCATTGTACAAAATGAATTTTTTTTAAAATATTTATATGGATTTATAGTTGATTCATTTACAGCTTTTGCACCTGCTAAATGAAAAACAATAGCTATTTTTCTTTTTTTGAGAATTTTTGAAATTGTCTCAATATTTTCTAAATTATTTTTAAAAAATTTAATTTTTTTTTTACTGATTTTTTCAATTTTATTTTTAACTTTAATTGAAGTATTTGAAAGATCATCAAGTACAAAAACATTTAATTTATGTTTTAAAAGCTCAACACATAAATGTGAACCAATGTAACCTAATCCTCCCGTAACCAATATATTCATTAATAGTTAATCAATATTAAATTTTCTCCAGAAACAACTATATCCTTAAATTTCTTTGATTTTAACATAGATCTCTGAAAATTATATGACTTCTTGTTATAAGGTTTCATCCAATCATGCAACTCTATAATAATTATTTTAAATTTATCTAACCACTCAGTATTTTTTTTAAATAATTGATCCTCAAAACCTTCAATATCTATTTTAATTATTAGATAATTAAATTTTTTTTTTGGAAATTTTTTAAGAATTTTATTTACTGTTATTGTTTTAGATTTCAGATTATTTTTTTTAGTTAATGTGACAGAGTGGCCTCTACTGTCAAATGACTCATTTATTTTAAAAGGATAAACAGTACTAGAAATAGCTGTATTTATTATTTTTATTTTTTTTACACTTTTAGAATTTTTTTTTAGAAGAATATAATTTTTTTTTTCAGGCTCGATGGCAACTATATAACTTTCTGGGTGATTTTTATGAAAATATAATGTTGAGCATCCTATGTTTGCACCACAGTCTAAAATTAATGGAGTCTTTTTGTTTNTATCTTTTGAAATTTCAGACCAAAATTTAAATTTNTTTACATCATAGTTATTTTCATAGAATATCTCAAAAACNGTAATAAAATCNCCNAATCTNTCAATTCTCTGTATAAAAAAATTTTTATTTTTTTTGTCAAAAATCAAAATACTTTTAATAAAAATAAAAGACAGGTCGGGATTCAAAATAATATATCTTTTTTTACTATTAAATATACAAATTATCAGACAAAACAAATATTTTATTATCATTATTATTTTCTAACAAATTTATTTAATTTAATAAAAAATATTAAAGGATTTTTAACAAATATCTTCAAGAGTTTAATTATCAGCCATGGCCATAAAGAATATTTTCCTTGAAAATGATTCTCAAAAACATATTCATCATTTTCTTTTAATGGAGAAATTGAAACTTTAACATTTAGGTTTTTTTTTAATTTTAACAATGAGGCTTTTTTATAAATTTTTTTATTATCTATTGTATTTGTTGCATTCATATCAAATCCAATATTTTCTATCAGATTTTTTTTTGGTATTATAGTAAGACCATTTTTGCTCCACACACAACAGGTCCAAACATAAGCCCAGCTATCAATTTTTTTTTTTAACACATTGTCAAATATTTTTTCCCAATACTTTTTCTCTAACATGTTATCATGTAAATATTTCCACTGGTTAGAATATTTCCACTTTGGCCAGAATGTAAGCTTATTATCATAGTATTTCCAAGCTCTACTCCATGTTGCCCAACCCCAACAATGATTATATTTAGAAAAGAAAAAATCGTTTTTGATAGTCCTATTAAAAAAATTTGATCCTGAAATTGCAAATATTTTTTTATTTTTAGAATAATTTGCATCTATTTTTTGGCAGAAAATAAAAAAAGATTCATTTGGTATACAATCGTCTTCTAAAATAATTCCAAATCTATTTTCTCTAAAAAACCATGAAATTCCTTTAGAAACAGACTTTCTACATCCTAAATTTTTAGTATTAAATTTTTTTTTTTTATTTTGCATTTCCAATCTATTTTTTGAATTTCTTTTTTTACAGAATCATTTTTATTTTTATCAGTGAGATTATTTTTAGGTCCGTCCAAGCAAATATAAATTTTTTTTGGTCTTATTTTTTTTAAAGATAAAATTAATTTTTTTATATGTTCGGGTCGATTATATCCAAGAACTAAAATAGGTATATTTTGATACTTCATTATCTTACTAAATTTGTGTTATTAATATTTATATACTAAGATAAACTTCTTAATATTTAAATTATCAAAATGAAATATAAAAAAATTCTGGTAACTGGTGGATTGGGCTTTATTGGCGGGAATTTTTTGAAGATATTTACAAAAAAATATCCAAAAGTAAAATTTCTAAACATTGATAATTTTACATATGCGGCTTCTATTGAGATTTATAATTTGCTTAAGGAAAAAAAAAATTATCAACATAAAAAAGTTGATATCTCTGATTTTAAAAAATTAAAAAGCGAATTTACAAAGTTTAAACCTGATATGGTTGTTCATTTTGCAGCTGAAAGCCATGTTGATAATTCAATTAAGAATCCTGATAATTTTATTAAGACTAATATTTTCGGTACTTATAATCTTCTAAAACTTATGAATAAAAATGTAAAAATAATACACATATCAACTGATGAAGTTTTTGGAGAAGCACATAATAAAAAATTTTTTGAAAATTCAAGATATAACCCTAGATCACCATATTCAGCATCTAAAGCTTCTTCAGATCATTTGGTTAGATCTTGGTCAAATACTTATGATATAAATTATTTAATTGTAAATTGCTCAAACAATTATGGTCCTTTTCAAAATAAAGAAAAATTTATACCTGTAGTTATAAAGGCAATTTTACAAAACAAAAAAATACCATTATATGGAAAAGGCCTGAATATAAGAGAGTGGATTTTTGTAGAAGATTTTGTAAATGCAATTGAATTTTTGATAAAAAAAGATATTTCCAAAGATACATTTTTAATAGGAAGTGGAATTTCACTTAAAAATATAGATCTAATTAAGAAAATATTTAAAGTTATTAATAAAAAGTTTAATATTAAAAGAAAGCATAATTTAATTAAATATGTAAAAGATAGACCTGGTCATGATCAAATTTATAAAATAAATAGTAGTAAAATAAATAAACTTGGATGGAAAAGTAAAACAAAAATTAATGAAGGATTACACAAGACAATAAATTATTATAAAAATTTCTTAAAAAAATAAAAAANTATGAAAGCAATTTTATTAGCTGGTGGAACAGGGTCGAGAATGTGGCCTACTACAATGTCTGTTAACAAACATTTACTTCCAGTTTTCAATAAACCAATGATTTATTACTCTTTAAGTGTTTTGTTAATGTGCAAAATAAAAGAAATAATTATAATTTGTGATCCCACTAGTATTAAACTATACAAAAAGCTTTTAGGTAATGGTTCAGATCTAGGGATTAAATTAAAATATTTGGTCCAAAAGAACCCTAATGGAATTCCTGAAGCATTTTTAATTTCAAAAAATTATATTAAAAATCATAAAGTTTGTNTGCTATTAGGTGATAATTTTTTTTATGGTCACGATTTAGGTAAATTTTTAAAAAAAGGAATGATTTCTAAAAAGGGTGCTTTTTTTTTCTCATATCACGTAAAGAAACCTAAAAACTACGCAGTTATAAATAATAAAGGAAAAAAAATATTAAGCATAGAAGAAAAGCCTATGAAACCTAAAACAGATAAAGCTATTCCTGGAATATATTTTTTTGATAAAAATGTTTCTAATTATGCCAAAACTTTAAACCAATCAAAAAGAAAGGAATATGAAATAGTTGATTTAATAAATATTTATATAAATAAAGACCAAGCGGAGTTCGGAGAAATAGGGAGGGGGATATCTTGGTTAGATATGGGTTCTTTTAACGATTTGAATGATTGTTCAAATTTTATTAGAACGATTGAAACAAGACAAAATTTTTTAATAGGTTCACCTGAAGAGATTGCTTGGAGAAATAAATGGATTTCAAAAAATAAACTTAAACAAATTGCAAATAAATACAAAAACAGTTATGGAGATTATCTCAAGCAATTAATTTACAAAAAATGAAATATTCAAAATGTAAGGTTACAGGAAAAAAAATTCCTATAATTTTTAGTTATGGAAAAATGCCTATTGCGAATGATTTCTCAAGAAAAACAAGAAAGAGAGATTACTATGATATGCAAATATCTTTCAATGAAGATGAAGGGATTTTTCAACTTGTAAATGCTCCTAAACCTAAGAAACTTTTTAATGAAAATTATGCGTTTTTATCCTCAACCTCTAAAAACATGGAAAAACATTTTTATGAAATAGGAAATGAAATAAAAAAAAAATTTAAAAAAAAAAAATTTAGAATTATGGAAATAGGTTGTAATGATGGAATATTTTTAAAAAATTTTAAAAATGAAAATCACCTGGGTATAGAGCCTTCAAAAAATGTTTGTCTGATTTCAAGATCAAAAAAACTTAAAGTTATTAATTCTTTTTTTGATTTGAGTTTAATAAAAAAAAAAAAATTGCAAAATAATTTTGACGTAATTTTTGCTGCAAATGTAATTTGTCATATTCCTGATATAAAATCTTTATTTAAAAATATTGAAATTTCTTTAAAAAAAGAAGGTGTATTTATTTTTGAAGAACCTTATCTTGGGGATGTTATAGAAAAAACTTCTTATGACCAAATTTATGATGANCATTATTANTTATTTTCAGTTAATGCAATTCAATCCATTATAAAAAAACTAAATTTAGAAGTCTTTCACGCAAAAAGAATTACAACGCATGGTGGATCAATGAGGTACTTTATACAAAAAAAAGGAGTTCGAAAAAAAACAGCTGAATTAAAAAAAATTTTAAACTATGAAAAAAAATTAAAAATAACAAAAATTCAAACTATAATAAAATTTGCAAAAAAATGTTTAATTTCCAAAAAAAAAATTATTTCTTCAATAAAAAAAAATTAAAAAAATGGGATTTAATGTTTATGGNTATGGAGCAACTTCAAAAAGCACTACTATTATAAATTTCTGTAATCTAAATTCTAAACACATAGATGGAATATTTGATACGACAATTACTAAGATAGGTGGATATGCTCCTGGCACTTCAATTCCTATATTAGATTATAAATACTTTAAAAAAATTAATCCAAAATTCTGTATTTTATTTGCATGGAATCATTTTAATGAAATATTAAAAAAAGAAAAAAATAAAGACATAAAATGGATTTCTCATATTAATAAAAAATATTTTAATAAAAAAAATTTTAAAAATATAATTTCACCTGTTATATGATTAATTTCGCAAATCCAAAAAGCGAATATTTAAAAAATAAAAATAAAATTCATAAAGCTATAAAAAAAGTTCTTTCAAGTAATAGCTATATACTTGGTAAATCCGTCAAAGATTTTGAGAGANAATTTTCAAATTATAATAACTCTAAATATGCATTAGGTGTATCTAGTGGGACAGATGCAATAATAATAGCTTTAAAAACACTTAATGTTAAACCGGGTGATGAGATAATTACTACTTCTCATACTGCTTATGCAACAATAGCAGCAATTGTGGAAATTGGTGCAAGGCCAGTTTTTATAGATATTGAATACGATAATTTTAATATGAAATATGATGAAATTGAGAACAAGATATCAAAAAAGACTAAAGGAATTATACTAGTTCATATTTATGGAATTGTTGCAAATGTGCAAATGGTTAAAAAAATTTGCCTAAAAAATAAAATATTTTTAATTGAAGATTGTGCTCAAGCTCACGGTGCATCATTGAAAAACAAAAAAGTTGGAACATTTGGAGATTTTGGAACATTTAGTTTTTATCCAACAAAAAATTTATCTACTTTTGGTGATGCAGGAGCATTAATCACTAATCAAAAAAAAAATTTTCAAAAAGCCAAATTACTAAGAGAGTATGGGTGGGTTAAAAGGAATATAGGAGTTTTGAAATCGATAAATAGACGTATGGATGAAATTCATGCGGCTATTTTACTTGTCCAACTAAAAAATTTAGATAAGAATAATAAAAAGNGAATTAAAATAGCAAATTATTATTCAAAAAATATTAAAAATAATAAAATTATACTTCCTAAATTAGATAAAAAAAATTTACATGTTTTTCATCTTTATGTGATTAAAGTAAAACATAATTTAAGAAAAAAATTAATCCATTATTTAAATAAAAATAAAATCAACCCAGGTATTCATTATATTTTACCAAACCATGAACAGAAACCATTTAAAAATTACAAAAAGTCTAAATTAATTAATACAAAAAAGATAAGTCCAGAAATTTTATCCTTACCTATTTATCCTGAATTAAAAATAGAANACGTAAAAAAAATTACAAATTTATTAAATAACTTTTAAGATTAGATTTTTTTTAGCCAATTAATTAAATTGACCTTAGGTTTATAATTCGGAAATACTTTATTTTTATAAACTAAATCATTTTCTTTAATTAGATTATCCTTTTTACTATTTGATATTCGTTCAAAAATTATATTACTGTTATTTTCTTTGAAAATAGAGATTATTTTTTCTAATAAAAAATCACTTGGATATTTTATAGTTAGAAAATTTTTTTTTATTTTAAAATTTTTATTTAAACTAAGAGAAATAATATTTACGACATCACTGATATTTACAAAATTTAATTTTGCGTTCTTATTGCCAAAAAATTTAATATTTTTTTTTGAATTTTTATTCTTAATCAAGAAATTAATTAATTTTTTTCTTTTATCATTAAATCCAAAAACATTTGATACGTAAAGACTTATTAACTCCATTCGATTAATTTTTTTAGCCTTCAAAAATAAAGAAAATTTTCTTTTTGAAGTAATATAGGGATATTCTTTTTCTTTTGATGCTAAATACTCATAATTTGAACCTGTATAAATGAATTTTTTAATAGAATGTTTTAACGCTGAATTAAATAATATTTTAGAATTTTCATAATTAATCTTTAAACACTTATCTAGAGTTTCTTTATCTTTTTTTTTGGTAAAAAAAGTTGCAAGGTGAATAATTGCATCTGGCTTATGCTTAGAAAAAAAATTACTTAAATATTTTTCTTTAAGATCGTCATTTATCTTAGAAAACTTTAAAAATGACAATTTTTTAACATCAAATCTTTTCTTTAATGACATGTACAAATTACTACCAACAAATCCGTTTGCACCAGTAATAATAATTTTTTGATTTTTTCGTTTTATATATTCTGATTTAATATTTTTGTTTTTAACAAGCTCATTTTCCCTAAGTATTACCTTTTTAATTATTTCAGAAATTTTTTTTATATCTTTTTTTTTTTAATAAATATGAGCTCGGTAAAACAAATCCTTTTCTATATATTAAATATGCATTTTTATTTTTATTTAACTTATAAGGAAATTTTTTTTTATAAGCTGGAAGTTTGGATATGGGATAAAATAATCTTCTTGGATAATATTTTACAATCTTTAATTTTTTTATTAATTCATCAATTGTTGTATTTCTCTGATTTTTAAAAATTATTATATTTGCCCAACAACCATTTTTTACATTTTGATCATATTCATTAAGATCGAGAAATTCTTCCAAGTTTTTTAAATAATATTTATAATTATTAAATATTGATCTTTTTTTTTTAATTAATAACGGCAATTTTTTTAGTTGAGAACAACCTAAAGCTGCCATTAAATTCGAAGGCATATATTTAAAAGAAAATTCTTGATTATAAAAATCTTTTGTAGTTTTTGATCTTCCATGATCTCTGAGCATTAAACATCTATTAAATATCTTCTTATTATCGATTAATAAGGCTCCACCCTCTCCAGTTGTTAATGTTTTCGTTCTATGAAAGCTAAATACAGATGCATCGCCAAATGAACCTGATTTTTTGCCAAAATAAGTGCTACCCAAACTTTCTGCAGCATCCTCCAAAAGAATAATGTTTTTTTNTTTTGAAATTTTTTTTAGCTCATTAAAATCACACATATTGCCATAGATGTTAACAGCAATGATAACTTTAGTATTTTGAGTAATTTTTTTTTTTAAATCATTAATTGAAATACATAAATTTTTTTCATTAATATCACATAAAATTAGTTTTGCTTTTGTTTGCAATATTGGAGCTACACTAGCTATCCANGTGCACTCTGGTGCTATAACTTCATCAGTTTTTTTTAAATTTAATGAATGTAGAAATAAATGAATTGCAGACGTACAATTTGGCGTTAATAAACAATATTTTCTTCCATGATATTTAGCAAATTCTTTTTCAAATTTTTCACAATAATAATATGGATTTTGATACCAGCTTTTTAACTTGGTAGCTTCAATAACATTTTTAATATCGTTTTTATCTATATATGGACCAAATGTAGAAAATCTCATTTTAATGAATAATATTCTATGATATTTAAATTTAAATCAATATAAAAATGCTAAAAAAAATATTCTTTATAAAAATAAAAAAATAAATTTATGATAGANGGTGTGATCTTCAAATCAATTATTACTCATAAAGATAAAAGAGGTTTTTTTAGAGAAGCATTTAAATTGCAAAAACTATTTAAAAGTAAAAAAATTCATCAAGTTAGTCATTCTTTTATAAAAAAGAATATCATAAAAGCATGGCATCTGCATAAAATTCAAGATCAATGGAATTATCTTTTGCAGGGTAAGTTAAGAGTTTATTTATTCGACACAAGAAAAAATTCTAAGACTTATAAAAAATATTTGTGCTTTGATTTAAATTCTGCAGGAAAAAATTTTATTTATTTTTTTCCATCTGGAGTAGCGCATGGCTATATAACAAAATCAAAAGAAAATCATATGATTTATGCTACATCAGGTATATATAATTCAAAAGAAGAATATAAAATTAAGCTAGAAAATAAAATTATACCAAACTTTTTTTCAAGAAAAACAAAATGAATATTTTGATTACTGGTGGATTTGGTCATTTAGGATCTGAACTTTTGAGTAAAGCTATTCATAAATCTTATATTAAAAATATAATTGTAGTTGATAATTTTTTAACAGAAAGATTTTGCTCTTATTTAAAAATTAAAAATAAAAAAAAAATTAATTATTTTTGATAATGATATTAATAATTTTAACTTCAATAATATAAAAATTAAAATAAATTTTGTAATACATCTTGCAGCTATTACAAATGCAGAAAAAAGTTTTGGCAATGAAAAAGAGATATTAAAAAATAATCTTTTTGGGACAAAAAGAATTACAAATTATTGTGTTAAAAATAAAATTCCTCTGATTTTTGCGTCTTCAACCAGTGTTTATGGTGATCAATCAAAGATAATTAATTCATCAAACAATAAAGAAAAAAAAATTATTAATCCACAAAGTCCTTATGCAAAATGTAAAATCTTAGAAGAAAATTATATTAAAAAAAACCTAAGAAAATACTCTATATTAAGGTTAGGTACGATTTGCGGTGTCTCGGAAGGTATGAGGTTTCATACCGCTATTAACAAATTCTCGTACCAAGTTTCTTTGAATAAACCAATTACAATTTGGAGAAAATTATATAAAAAAAAAAGACCTTATTTGGTACTTAGTGACTTCGTTAATCTAATATTTTTTTTACTAAAAAAAGATGATATTATTGGAATATTTGATGTAGTAAGTGAAAATTGTTCTGTAACAGAAATTGTAAAAAAAATTAAAAAATTTAAGAAAAAAATAAGTATAAAATTTGTTAATACTAAAATTTTAAATCAAAAATCTTATGTTGTTATCCCAGATGAAATTAAAAGAAAAGGTTTTAGGTTCAAAGGAAAAATAGAAAATGAAATTAAAAAAACTTTAAAAATTTTGAATTAAAGATCTANAAACTAAATGAAAATAAAGAATATTAAAAATAAATCCTGCTTAATATCAATTTTAGAAAATTTGAAAATTAAAAACTTTCAAGTTAAAAGAATATTTTTTCTCAAATCCTCAAAAAATACTATTAGAGGTAATCATGCACACAAAAAATGCACTCAAATCTTTATAAGCTTAAAAGGTAGTATTGATTTATTAATAGAAAAAAAAAGAATAAAAAAAATAAAATTAAAAGAATTTTCAAATTTTGTTAAAGTGCCACCCTTAAACTGGGTAAAAATAAAATTGAAAAAAAATCAAATATTAATGGTACTTTGTAATGAAAATTATTCAGAAAAAGAATATATTAGAAATTATCAAAAATTTTTAAAAATTATTAGTTAATCTATTATATTCTTGGTTTAAAGCGTTTTTGCATTTTATTTAATTGGTAATATGGATAATAATAATTTGTTAAAGCGTATCTTTTGCCATTTTTTAAAGGTCTGCCTCTATGAATTAAAGATGTATCAACAATAATTAATGTTCCAGCTTGTCCAATTATTGTTTTTTTTCTTTTTGAACTTAATAATTTAATTTTGTTATTAGTGATCCTCGTATTTAAAACATTAATTTTAAGTTTAAGAGAGTCATAAATAATATTAATAAAAGTATTTGAATTTTTTATTAACTCAAAAGCACCCGAATCTTTATTGGTATTTGTTAAATAAAGGATTGCTTTATATTGAGTGTTAACATCATCTCTATGCCAACCACCACCTGATCCAATTTTTTTCATATTTGGTTCAACTTTGTTTGCCATAGTCATAAGATTATTAAGCCTTTTGCCAAAATAAATTGATCCTAAATTAACAATAAATTTATCAGAAAAAAATTTTTCTATTTTTTTACTAAATTTTTCAGCCCCAAACATTCTATATTCAGATTTGTCATCACTTTCCCAAACTTTTTTTTTATTAATTCTATAAAATCTATTCATTTCCTTTATTATTAAATTGCATTGATTTCTGGAAATATAATTTTTAATAACTATATGACCATCTCTTGATAGTTGTTTTAAATAATTATCTTTTCTCGTATCATTGAAATCTAAAAATTTTTTTTTATAAATCGCTATTTTTAAAAAATGTTTTATTTTATATACAAAAATATATTTAAAAAGTTTTAAAAATATCATTTTTAGAATTGTAATATTTAAATATGCTGTTAATTTTTTTAAATAACCTGTGATATTTATCTTTTGTAAACAATAGCCAAAAAAAATAAAAAATATAATTCATATTTTTTATTAAATCTCTCCAAAAAACATATTGAATTATTAATTTTTTTTTTATGGTAAGTTTTTTTCTTTCCTCATCCCAAATATTTAATAAATCGTTATCCATATTTTTCNATGATCTGCTGTTTTTTGAAGTTAAAATTTTTTTCCTTTCTAGCATTTTTAGAAATTTTAAAAACCTACTTTTAGTTGCACCTTTTCCATAAAGCATATCATCTTGACCAAGTCCTCTATAGGTGTTGGATTGTCTTATTTGTGAAATTAATTTTATGTGTTTTTTCTTTCCAGATGTTAATACAATAAAGTTCATAAACCAATTCATTTCAAATGAATTTTTAACCTTAAATTCTTTTGCAAGACTAAATATTTTTTTAAAAACTGAAGTTCTAATCAAACTCTCATATGTTAATGACATTAAATAATTTTTGATTCTTTCATTTTTATCATCACTATTAACATCATTAAATATTTGACCATAGCTTTGATATTGAAAGGATTTTTGAATTATGACATGTCCATGATCATTAATACTTTTAAACGGCAATATCACTCTTATATTTTTTACAAAACCTGCAACTGAAACAAATTCACTATTTTTATCTAAAAATTTTTTTGATTCTGCTATAAATTTGAAATTAAAAAAATCATCATTTGCTATTAACATTAAATATTTTTCATTTATTATTTCTGAAATTGAACTCAATTTTTTTACATACATATACATGTTGTTATCATAAGGNTAACTTTTATATATTATTTTAAGGTTTTTAAATTTTTTCTCTAAAATTTTTTGATTAAAAATTTTTTTTTTTGATCCATCAGGAATATAAAACGAAAAATTACATTTTTTTCTGTTGTAAAAATCTAAAAATCGGAGTGTAAAATCTGACCTACCATATAATGGTAAAACTATAGCTATCGTGCTCATATCAAAAATAAAATTATTTTAAATTATTTTTTATATTTGAATTATAGACTTTTGTATAATTAAAAAATTTTTGGATCTTATTCAAAAACTCCTCATGGTCTTTTTTTAAAAATAAAAAAGAAATAAAATAATTAATCTTTAAAATAATTTGCTTAGTTTGCCAATAATATGGAAAAACAGTTTGGTATAAATTATTTTTTTTTCCATCATCAATATTTAAAGAATTATCCCTTAATTTATTCAGCATACTCAAGGTTTTCTTTTTAGTAATCAACTTTTCTGTCTTAAGTAGCTTTATAAATTTAGTATACCTCTTTCTCGATGCTCTTTTTTTTGAGATATCGGTTAATCCTAAACTATTATATGTATTAGATTGTCTTAGTTGTGTAATTAAATTTAAATGTTTTTTTTTTCCATCTATCAAAGGTATTATGTTATAACACCAATTCATTTCAAAACTATTTATCAATTTTAATTTATTTGCAATTTTCCAAATTTTTTTTAGTGTGGATTTTCTCATTAAACTTTCATAACCTAAAGTTCTTATAAAATAAAAAACTCTTTTATTTTTGTCTTTATGTTCTACACTTTGAAAAATGTTTCCATAATCACCGTAATGAATTGTGTTTTTTAAGTTAAAATGTATAGTTCCGTATTCATTGGTTGGCTTAAATAATTGAATAACTCTAAAATTTTTTACAAATCCTGCAACTATAGAGTAATCTTTTTTTTTATCTAAAAACTTTTCTGCTTCTCTTAAAAATTTATCGTTATAAAAATCATCATTTGAAATCGGCATCACATACTCTTCTTTAATTTCTCTCAAAATTTTGCACATTTTTTTTGAGTAAATGTAAAAATTTTTATCGAATGTATATTTTTTATAAATAATTTTTAAATTGGGATAATTCTTTGAAAAATATCTCTGGGAAAATTTTTTTTTTTCTGAACCGTCAGCTAAATATAAAGTTTCTCTAGCTTTTATTAAATTACAATATGCTAAGAATCTTTCAGTAAATTCTTCTCTTCCCAAAATTGGAAGTAATATTGCACTTTTTACCATTTAATTTATTTTTTAGTTAAAACATTAATTTCCAATAATTTTTTTTAATGCCAAGATATAAATCTATTTAGGCCTTCATCAAGAGAAATAATTATATTTTTTTTGTAAATTATAATTTCATTTTATTTATCTATTTCTCTTCTCTTGTTTAAAATAAATTTAGCTCTTTTAGTACAAGCAACCTCTATACCAAACCGTGACTTAAAATAAATAGCAATAGGTAGCCAGTAACTCTCGTCATTAGATCGTTTATAATTTTTGATTGCTTTGGAAACTTCAGAGTCTGATATAATGCTATTTACTATTTTCTTTCTATTTTCTAAGCCTTTTTTTCTTTCTACTTTTCCTTGTAAAATAGATTTGCTTATAGAAATTAAAACATTAATTATAAAAAAAATAAATGCTTGATCGCCTAGCCTCTCGGCCTCATCTGATCCACATCCACGATCTAAGAAACTTTGTTTGATATGATCTCTTATTAATTTAAATTTTGAAATTGGAAAACCTAAATTCAACCCTTCAATTATAGCTGAATTAACTTGTGGGTACACAAAGTAACTATAAAGCTGATTACGAATATATTTTATTTTATCAATCCGCGCCAATAAATCCCATAAAAAAACCTCATCCTCCAAATATCTTAGGTTTTCCTCAAACTTTATGTTGTATTTTTTTATGACTGAGTTTTTAATTAACTTACCTTTACTACCAAGAATTCCTCCTGTTGAAATAGATTTTGAATTATAAAAAATTCTTTCTTTCATTCTTTGGGTAATTTCTCTACTCTCAATAACTTTATCAGCATCAAAACTATAAATATTACTTCTTTGATTTTTTGAATTTTCAATCCACTTTGAGTCACAAATTGTTAGATCATAGTTTTTTTCAATTGCAGAATAGTACAATAATGACAATGTNTTTGTTTCAATCATGTCATCAACATCTAAAAAAAAAAACAAAATCTCCATTGGCATTTTTCAAGCCTAAATTTCTTGCTGTAGCTGGACCAGAATTTTTTTTTAAATTATATAATTTAATATTTAGAAAATCATATTTTTTAAGAATTTTTAAACTTTTATCTGTAGATGCATCGTCAATTAATATTATTTCAATTGGTTTTGTTAAATCCTGTTTCAATAAGCACTGTAAACAACTATCTATGTATTTTTCAGAATTGTAAAATGGAACGATTACACTTATGCAAACATTTTCAGACATTACTAAAGAAGGTTCTAAAATTCACAAAGATTAGTATAACAATCAGTCAAAATTTTCTATTTATATTCTTTATAATCTAATATTTCGGGTGTTTGAATACCGGCTTTAATTATACCTTTACCGTCATAGCCGACTGAACTAGTTGCATCATATGGTCTGCCATCACAAAAGTCACATCCAGGAAAAAATTTTGCTACTTTTATTAATCTTTTTATTTGTTGATTTATATTTTTATCATCAGAAAATAAGTCTACATAGTTGGCTGGGTTGTCTGGAATGGCATTTAAATTAGCTGCGTTTGCAATAAAAGGACATCTGTAAAGTTTTCCATGTAAAAGAGTGTAAAGATATTTTACACAACATTGTTTAAAAACTTCTTTTAATTCCGAAGTTGATCTTTTGTGATGTCTAATACTACTACAATCAACCCAATATTGAGCAGGTGTAGAAACATAATTAATATTATGTTTATTAAGCTGATCATGTAATTTGGTTAAATTCCTTGATAGGTCACCATATTCGGTAATTATAAAATTTATTTTTTTTCCCTTTATAGATTCAAGCTTTTCATCTTTTGGAGCAATAGTTCCATTTGAATAAATGAAAATTTCACAATCTGGATTTCTCTCACTAATTCCATTAGCAATTGCAGCCCATTCTTTATTCATCAATGGCTCACCACCTATAAGTCTAAACTCTGATATAATATCAACATTATTTCTTATGATATCTATGGCATCAAGAATCTTTTCATGATCAAAATTTTTATGAAATTTATAATACTGCATGAGATTTGAACAGCTTGCGCATTTCATACCACACCTTGTTGTTATCATTACGTCAAGGCTTCTCATGTAAGTTTTTTCTTTACCTTCAAGAAACATTTTGTGACTATTTTTGCATACAGCTAGCCTTGCTTCCATGTAAGACTTGGATATAAGATGATTATTATTTTTAACATCATAATTTTCAAGTAGCTCTAAAGGTGAATAAAATTCATCGTAACCTAGAGCTGTTAATTGCTCTATACAATCTTGGATGTGTTGGGATGCAATTACAAATTTTGCTTTTGGAAATTTTTCTGGGAGCGAAGGAGTATGAATAACTTGAATTCCACAAAACAGTTTGTCTGATTTTCCTTTAATACTATCACAAAAAGCATCTATTTTAATTTTGTTATTTTTGCATGCATTTAAAACTGCCTCCGACTCACCCACAGCTGCTACAATTATTATGGGCAAATCACTTTTTTTTAATTCTTCAATACAATTATATTTTAGTTTTTGAGACATCCAGAGCAATCATATACTGATAAAAAATTATTATTCAACGATTATTAACTTAATACAATGAGTATTCTAAATAATTAGTATTATTTATAATGTTCAAGAAAGTCTTTTATTTGATCTAATGTTATAATTTTTTTGTTTTTGATATAAGCATAATACCATTCAGCTGTTAACTTTATTCTTTTCTTGAATGTTAATTTAGCTTTCCAACCAAGATTTTTTTTAGCATACTTCGAGTCTATATTGAGATTTTTAGTTTCTATAATTTTTTTATCAATTTTAGAAAATTTCCATTTTCCTGAAATCATTTTCTTATTCATTTCAATCAAAATATCTTTTACTGATTTTCTAGACTTGGTATCTGAACCAAAATTAAATGCCTTTCCATTCAATCTAATATTTTTATCAAGTTTATATGCGAGTTTTAAATATCCCATCAATGGTTCAAGAACATGAACCCATGGTCGAGTTGAGTAAGGATTTCGAACTTTTAAAAATTCTTTTTTTATTATTGATTTAATAAAATCTGGAATAATTCTATTTTTTGACCAATCTCCACCTCCCACAACATTTCCACCTCTTGCACTAGCTATCCTTATTTTTTTGTTAAATTTAAGATATGAATGATACTCAGAAAAAAAAACATGTTCTGCCGATGCCTTAGATGCACTGTAAGGATCGAATCCACCGAGCTCATCACTTTCTTTATATCCACTTCGCTTCTCCTTATTTAAATAACACTTATCACTAGTAATAATTATTATTATGCATTTTTTATTCAATCTCTTTACACTTTCGATTACATTTAAAGTTCCAATCACATTTGTTGTCCAAGTTTCAACAGGATTTAAATATGATGATTTGACTAGAGATTGAGCCGCCAAATGAAATACAATATCGGGCTTTATAATCTTTAAATGTTTATTTAATTTTTTTGAATTTCTTATATCTAGTAATTTATTTTTAACTTTTTTATTCAGTTTTAAATTTTCATAATGTGAATTTTTTTCTATATCTAGTGAAATACCATAAACATTAGATCCAATTAAATTTAAAAGAGCACAAAGCCAACTTCCTTTAAAACCTGTATGNCCTGTAATTAATATTTTTTTATTTTTGTAATATCTTTTTATTAGTTTCATAAGTGTAATTAAATTATTGAGAATTTATTTTAAATGTTTTTTTATATATTTTATATCAATTTATTTTATTTAGACCATCTCCAAATGAGATTAAAGTATAAGGTGTTTTTATTGATTTAATTATACTTATAAACTATAAAAATCTTTATATGTTAGTTTCATTACAAGATAAGCATTAGATTACAGAGTATGAAAAAAAATTGTGACGTATGTAAAACCAGACTTAGTGGAACAAAATTATCTCTTGGAAATCAGCCACTTTGTGATGATTTAAAAAAAATAGGAAGTAATCTTAAGAATAAAAAATATAAAATTGAGCTAAAACTATGTAAAAAATGTTTAACTATAAATCAATTACACAAGGTTAATCAAAAGATTTTATTTCCAAAAAAATATAATTACAGAGCTGCAATGACTAAAGATGTCCAGATTGGTATGGAAAAACTTGTATCTAAAATTAACCCTTTAATTAGAAAAAAAAGACGAACAGTGCTAGATATTGGCTGTAATGACGGATCATTACTTAATTTTTTTAAAAAAAAAAAATTNGTTACCTATGGAATTGAACCAACCAATGCTCATAAGGACTGTTCTAAAAAACATAAAATTTATAATGAATATTTTAACAAAAAATCAATAAAAAAAATTCTCAATAAAGAAAAGTTCATAGATGTTGTGACTTTTACTAATGTATTTGCTCATATTGTTAACTTTGATGAGTTAATAAGAAATCTAAAAATTCTAGTACCTAAAGTGAATTATATAATTATAGAAAATCACTATATGGGATCAGTATTTAAAACAAACCAATTTGATACTTTCTACCAAGAGCATCCTCGTACCTATAGCGTAACTTCTTTTGTATTTATCTCAAAACTTTTAGGAATGAATATAGATAAAATAGAATTTCCCAAGAGATATGGTGGAAATATTAGAGTTTATATGACAAACAAAGATAATAAAAATAAATTTAATATAAAAAAAATTTTAAAAAAAGAAAAATTATTTAAAAAAGAGTTTATGGGTCTGAAAAATAAAATAGATGTATGGAAAAAAAATAAAAATTTATTGATTAATAATTTAATTAAAAGAGGTTACACAATTTGTGGTAAAGCATTTCCTGGGCGGGCATCTATATTAATAAATCTTTTAAAATTAGACTCAAATAAATTAAAATATATTTTTGAGCAAAATAGTTCTCCAAAAAATTTTCATTATGTTCCAGGCACAAAGATACAAATAATCCCTGATTATAAAATGAAAAAATTGTTAAAAAATAATTCAATTATAATTAATTTTTCCTGGCATATTAGTCAGGAAATTAGAAAATATTTAAATATGTTAAATATTCAAAATAAAACAATTGATGTTATTGAAAAAANAGATTTTAAACAAANAAATTAAATATTAAAAATTGTGCAATCAGNAAAAAAGAAAAGCTTTCTAGTTATAGGAGGTGGAAGATGGGCAAAAATTTATATTGAAGAGCTACTTAAACTAAATTCAAAAGTTACAGTAATAACATCAAATAAAGATCTCAAGAATAATTTAAATAATATAAATTTGGTTAATTTAAAAATTGTTAAAAAATTTGATAATGTAAAAATTGCTAAACATCATTTAATAATATTATGCAATAAAACAGAAAAAAGATTAAATTTTTTAAAAAAAATTAATAAATTAAAAAACCAAATATTAGTTGAAAAACCATTCACAAATAACCCTAATAATTATTTTGAATATAAATTTTACAATAAAAATAACATTTTTTTGGGATTACAATTTTATTTTTCTACATATTTTTTAATCCTAAAAAGAATAATTAAAAAAGAAAAAATAAAAAAAATAAATTTAGATTGGTTTGATAATCAAAATGAAAAAAAAATATTTAATAAAAATATTAATTTTATAGAGGACGCATATTATCATTTTTTTTCTATTATAAGAGTTTTTTTGAATACTAAAAAATTAATAAATAAACTCTCTAAAATAGGAAAAAATAGAATTGTCATTTATAAAAATAATGTCAAAATTATTTTAAATGCCTCAAAAAATAGTAATTTAAAAAAAAGAATTTTAAAAATTGAAACCAACAAATATAAATATTCTATAAATTTTAAAAACTTAGATGAAGTAATAATTAAAAAAAATAATGAAAAAAAAATAATTACTAGACAAATTAGAAATCTACCTATCCAAATCAAAAATTTTGCTAATAATAAAAAAGANATAAAGAAAAATTCACTTAAGAATTTAAAGCCATTATTTGATGATCTTGTTAGGATTAAATATGAGTTATCCAAAAAGTAAATTATCTATAGTTTTGCCTGTTTACAATGGGGGTTATAACCTTGAGAGAAACTTAAAAAATTTTGAAAATGAGTGTAATAATATTAATTTTAAAGATTTAATTGAATTATCTATTTCTGACAATTGTTCTACCGATGACTCTAGAAAAATTATAATAAAATACAAAAAAATCTTAGAAAAAAAAAAAATATGTAAAGATTAATCTTTATAAACAAAAGAAAAATCTAGGTTTTGCAAAAAACTTAATGAGTTCAATTAAAATATCAAATGGGGAATATTTAATGCCTTTATGCGATGACTCATTACCCGAAAAAGGATTCTATAAACAAATAATTAACTATTTGAATAATAATCAATTGAAAGAACTTGGTTTTGTTCCGGTTAACTCAACTGAAAAATATTCTAAAAAAATATTTAATATAAATCAATTAGCATATGTACTTAATAGAGGGTCTATTCTAAGCGGAGTAATTTTTAAAAATAAGAAAGCTAACTTAAAGCTTTTTCAGGAAAATATATATTTACACAATATATTTTATATTGATTATTATTTAAAATACGGTTTTAAACAAATATTATTAAAATCTAAGATAAAAATTGGTATTGGTCTAAAACAAAAAATTAAAGATAAGTTTAACGACCGAGCCGGTCGTAAAATTGATTATGGTGTGCTTGAAAAAATCAAAACTATTGACCTATTTTATAAAAAACAGAAAGTAAATTTTATCCAATATTTTTTTGCTATAACTACTATTTATGCCTGGAGTATAGAAATTAATATTTTATTACAAAAAGAGGGTCATTTTTTACTATCTAAAGAATATTTTNAAGAAACATTAAAATACAAAAACAAAAAAGTAATTTTTCTGTCTTTTATAATAATTTTATTAAAAAATTTTTTTTCAAAAAAAATTTTTTATATTTTAAAATTATTATTTAATTTAATGAAATAAAACTTTTTCTATTCTTATTTTTTGTAATTTTGCTATCTAAATAATAAGAGTCACTGACTCTAGACTCGGTACTTAATTCTTCTATAATAGAACCTGTTTTACTGACAGATTTAAACCAATGTACCTCTCGAGGATGAATTGTTAACAAATCTCCAGCTTTTAAAATCTTTTCACTTAGTTTGCCTTTTGACCAAATTTTCACTTTAACTTTTCCATATAATATAAAAAAAGTTTCATTTTTTATTTTGTGAAATTGTTTTGGATGAACTTGATTACTCAATAAAAACAATAATTTTTTACAATAATCTTTATTAAAAATAGTAATCATTGTTAATCCAAATTTTTTAAAATTTTCAATTCCATAGTGATGAGATATTTCAATTTCTGACAAAGGTGGTACCACTGTTTTCGATTTAGAAATCATCTCTTTTATTTTTTCTCTTATTTCTTCGACNATTCCTCTATTATTAAATAATTTAATATTTTTTTTTAAAAGTGGAATAGATCCATCGATGTTTTTCTTTAAAACAAATTTAGAGAATTTTGAGAAATCGTTAGCTAAAAGTTGTCCTTTTATAGAAGGGTATTGAAAGAGAACATGTTTTTTTTTTTATTTCTTGGCCTGTTTTTAAATTAACATTTTTTTTTAAATAAACTCCTCTTTTAAAATTTCTAAGTTGGTTTATCTCAATTTGTAAATTTTTCTTTCTAGATTTTAAACTTCCTACCCTCTCAATTGACATATTTAAATAATTAAGCCATTTATCAAACTGCTCAGGGTTTACTGAATACTTATTGGGAGAATATTTATTCGTTTTTAAAGCAATATGTTTTTCAAAAATTCTTGATCCCATACCGTAAGAAATAGCTCCAGATAAATGCTCATTTGGATCCTCATGAGAAGAAAATCCTTGAATTTTATTTCCATATATATCTCTTAAATATTTAAAGTAATTTAAATTTAAATTTTTAGGCTCTGTTGGATACATTGCTACACAATATAAAAAATTTATATTTTTTATTCTTGATGTAAGAAAAGATATTACATTAGAAATCTCTTTTTCAGTTCCACCACCAAGACTACAAATAATTTTTTTATTTTTTGCAGTTTTTGAAATTTTCTCCATTAAAGGCCAATCAGTTATTGAACAACTGGCTATTTTTAAGTAATCAAAATTTTCATTTACCACTCTGTCAACTGAAGATTCATCAAAAGCAGTACATATTAATTTATATTTTTTTTTTGAAAAGCTAGAAATAATTTTCCAATCTTTTTTGTTCAAATAAGTGCTTTCAAATCTTTTCACGCCAGAGTGATCTGAATTTTTAAAAGAGTCATGAATAAATGTTTCGTTATTTCGATACTGAAATTTAATAGCAAACTCAATATTATTTCGATATTTTTGAGTAATTTTATTAAATCCGGATACAATATTTTTTGTGTGTTTCACATCGCCCATGTGATTGTTTGCTAATTCCATTATAACCAACGGTTTTTTAACTATATTGTTATTATTATTCATTTAGGTGACTTATTAACATAATACGTTATAAGTTTAAAAGTCAAATTTGATGGAAAAACAAAAAACTTACACAACTGACGGAAAAGTTCAACATCTGACCAATGATGAAGATATAAATGAAAAATTATCAAAAATAATAGGGACTAGATTCATTGAGTATAGAAAAAAATGGGATCTTGCTAATAATTTTGAATTAGTAACTGATTTTCCTTTATTTCTTCAAATAGAATTAAATCAAACCTGCAATTATAAATGTCCTCATTGCATTATCGGAAATCCAGATGAAATGTCAAAAATATATAACCCAAAAGAAAATTTAAATTTTGATCAATATAAAAAAATAATTGATGAAGCAGCTGATCACGATTGTCCATCAATTTCAGCTCAAGGAGAGAATGAACCATTTTTAAACAAAAAATTTGAGGAGTATATTTATTACTCATATCGTAAAGGAATAATTGATATAATGACAAATACGAATGGTTCAGCGATAACTAAAAAAAGATCACAAAAAATTTTAGATTCGGGATTAACAAGATTAAGATTTAGTCTAGATGCTTTTACAGACGAAACATACAAAAAAGTTAGAGTGGGCGCAATTGACTTAGATAAAGTTAAAAGAAATATATTTGATTTCCTAGATCTTAAAGAAAAAGGTGGTTACAAGTTACCAGTTGTAGGTGTAAGTTTTTGTAAATTGTCAACGAATATTCACGAACTTGAAGATTTTAAAAATTATTGGAAAGACAAAGTTGATATTGTAAGCATACAAACATATGTGCCGCCATCTCTAAATAAAAAAAGTCATTTTAGTTTTTATACTGAAGATCAATTTTACGCTGAACATAATTTAAATTTCAGATGCAATCAACCTTTTCAAAGAATACAAATTAGAAACGATGAAATTTTTCCATGTTGTTACTCTTTAGTATTAAGTGACAAAGGCACAAAAAATTATGAAAATTTTCTAATAGGTAATTTAAAAACACACACAATTCAACAGGCTTGGAAAAGTGAAAAGATGAATAAATTAAGAAAACTTCAGAAGGAAGGTCGTTTATCACAAAATCCTACTTGTTTAAATTGTGCTAAATTTACATTTCCAACAAAAGAATTCGTGGAAACNCAATCAAAAAAATTTGATAAAATTCAAAAAATAAACTAATAGAAAATTGAGTTTTTCAAAAATTAGTTAAATGGGTTCAAAACATAAAGTTTTAGTATTTGGTGCTGGCTCTGTTGGTGCNCACCATATTAATGCAGCCAGAAAATTAAATTGTAAAGTTTTTGTTACTGATATTAGTAATGATCAGTTAATTTATTTAGAAAAAAAACTTTATCCAAGTAGGTATAAAAAATGGGATAAAAAAATTAATATTTTAAATTATAAAAATGTTTATGAACTTAAAGAAAAATTTGACCTTATAGTGCTTGGAATTAGTCCATTTTATCATCAATCGGAACTGATTAAGTGTATTAAAAGGTTAAAATTTAAGAAAATACTAGTTGAAAAACCTCTGTTTGTTGCAGGTCAAAAAATTCAAAATAAACTATTGAATAAATATAAGAAAAAAATTTTTTGTGGTTTCAATCATGAAATTTCAAAATCAATCTTATATTTAAAAAAATATATAAAAAAAATGAATAAAATTTATAAAGTAAACATAGAATGGAAAGAGAGTTTTGATTATCTATTAGCCGCTCATCCTTGGGTAAAAAACATCAATCAAACTTATTTATCAAATTTATCATTTGGCGGAGGTGTGCTTCACGAATTTTCTCATGCTGTTCATTTAATGAATAATATTAAATATTTATGCCTAAAAAATAGATCTGTCAAAATTAGTTCAAATTTAAAATTCAAAAGAAACAAACAAAATAAAAAATATGATATCAAATCTTCAATATATTTTGATAATGATGATGTAATGTTCTCAACTCATATTGATGGAGTTTCAATTCCAGCAAAAAAGAAAATAACTATCCTAAGTAAAAAAGAAAAATGTATATGGGAAAGATTAAGCAATAAAAATTTAGAAAAAGTTACTATTTTCAAAAATAATAAAAAAATAATCACTAAAGTTTATACTGTTAACAGACCTCAAGATTTTATAGGTCAAACTAAAGCATTGATTTCAGAAAAAAAGAAGGATAATGAAATTATTAAGTGTAATAATTTTCAAAATTCATTAATCACAAACACTTTAATTAATAAATGTATAAAAAACTCATAAAGAATAATTTTAAATTACAGCAGTATGCTCATACTAAGATACCTGGACTTAGTGGCTTACTTGGAAAAAGACCAGAGCTATATTTGCCTGGAGGTAAATGGCCAACTTATTATTCTAAAGCCAAAGGGATAAATATTTGGGACTTAAAAGGAAAAAAATATTTAGACTTCACAATGCTTGGTATCGGATCATGTGTTTTTGGTTATGCTGACAAAGAAATTAATAATGTTGCAAAAAAAATAATCAATGAGGGTTCAATGACAACACTCAATCCAATAGAGGATTTAGATTTAGCTGAAAGACTTATTGATATACACCCGTGGGCAGAGCAGGTTAAATATGCCAGAACTGGTGGAGAAATTATGTCTATGGCTGTAAGAGTCGCAAGAGCTGCAACTGGTAAGGATAAAATTCTATTTTGCGGTTATCATGGGTGGCATGATTGGTATCTTTCAACAAATTTAAATAAAAGTGATAAACTTAAAGATCATTTACTGCCAGGTTTAGAGCCTATGGGTGTTCCAAAAGAATTATCTGGAACCATAATTCCATTTAAGTTTAATAATTATGAAGACTATGAAAAAATAGTTCGCAAAAATGTTAAAGACTGTGCTGCAATAATTATTGAACCTGCTAGGGATAAAATTGTTGATAAGAAATTTTTAAGCTTATTAAGAAAAATNTCATCAAAAAACAATTGCGTTTTAATTTTTGATGAGATTACCTCAGCGTGGAGAAATGATACCTCTGGAATACATAAAGAATTATCTATAAATCCAGATTTAATTACATTTGGCAAAACTATAGCTAATGGAATTCCTATGTCAGTTTTAATGGGTAAGAAATCAATAATGGAATTTGCTAATAAGACTTTTATTAGTAGCACTAATTGGACAGAAAGATTGGGTCCTGCTTGTGCTGTAGAGTTCCTAAAGAAACACAAAAAAATGAAAGTCGGAAATATACTTNAAAAGAACGGAAAAAAAATAAGAAGTATTTGGTCAAATGCAGCACAAAATTCAAATCTTAAGATTGAAATAAGTGGTATTCTACCTCTATCTCAATTCAAAATCATAAGTGATATTTGGCCTGTAATTATTACTTATTTTAATCAAGAAATGTTAAAAAAAGGAATTATGGCTTCAGACAGGTGTTATTCAAATATTTGTCAGAATGAATTATCTTTAAAAAAATACGAAAGTGCATGTTTTGAAATTTTTGAAAATATTTCAAGACATCTTGAGTCTGAAAGTTTATTACAACAACTTGAAGGGCCTATAAAACAAATGGGATTTAAAAGGTTAACTTGATTATAGAAAAAGCAACTATAATTACTGCAAGATATTCATCAAGTAGATATCCTGGTAAAATCTTAGAAAATATCACTAACAAATATAAATCTATAGATATTTTAATAAAGAGAGCAAAGAAAATTAAATTACCAATAATATTAGCAACATCAAGTAATGCTGATGATGACAGGTTATGCAACTATGTGAAAAAAAAATATAATATATTAATTTTTAGAGGAAGTAAAAAAGATAAAATTAAAAGATGGNATGATTGTTTTTATAAGTACAAAATACATNGAGCATGCATGATAGATGGAGATGATTTGTGTTTTGACTTTAATCTTTATAAAAATAACTTAAATAAAAAAGGATTAGTAGCTAGCAATAAAAAAATTATAACTGGGATTTTTACAAATATAATCGAATCTGATTCATTAAAAAAAATTTATAAAATTAGTCGAAAAAATAAAGATACAGAGATGATAGAGCCTTTTATATCGAGAAGTAAAATTAAAAAAAATTACATTAAGATTAAAAATCTTTATTTGAATAAAAAAATAAGATTAACATTTGATTATAATGAAGATTTAATATTATTAAAAATAATATTCAAAAACTTTAAAGTGTTAGAAAAAACTGAAAATTTTGTCAAATTCCTTAAGAAAAACAATCATATATCAAAAATCAATTATTTTAGAGAAGCTAACTGGAAAAAAAACCAAAGAATGAAAATAGAATTAATTAATTAAATGAAAACTGCTCAAAATAAAAATTATGATGATTTTTATGATTTTGAAGAAATAACTGTAAAATTAATAAAAAGGTTTATTGGTAAAAATAAAAAAAAATTAAATTTAAATTTTAGAGATTTAGATTTAACAAGTGCATGTGAAAAATATTTATATTATAAAATTAACTCATCAGATANTTTTTATAATTTTTTTTTAGATGTTAAACACAAAAGATTAAAAAAAAAATTATAGTTTTGAATGCTATGAAATCAAAATAATAGCTGAAGATTTATGTAAATTATATAGAAAACAAAAAATAGATTTATCTTATAAAAAAAATTACTTTATAAATATTGTTTTTTTATTTTTTTATTTTTTTTTAATAATATTTGCTTTCTTTTTTTCTTTTAGAAAAAAAAAAAATAAAAGTTTAGTCTGTATTCTAAACCACAAAAAATTTATCAAAGAATATAATTATATTTTGAATAATATAAAATATAGTAAAATATTTTTAAACTACAAAGGGCTACTTCCACTCAATTTAGTTTTTTTTTTAAAATTAAATTTTAAAAATTATTTTAAGAATATTTCTCAACAAAGAACATTTATTTTTATGCATAAACTTTATTTAAGAACATATATTTTTGAGACAAATATTANAGCTAACAACCCTCTTTTAATACTATTCTATGAAGGTGACTCAGTCGACCATGAAATTGCTTCACAAATTGGAAAAAAGCAGAAAGTAAAAACTGTTTGTATTCAGTGGGGTGGNGTGATTTATAATAAACCTAAAAGTTCCTTTAGAAACTCCACTTTCTCAAACTTATTAGTATGGGGAAAAAATTATGAGATTATGTTCAAAAAATATAATCCAAAGGTAAAAATAAATATTATTGGGGCTCCACATCTAAAGAATATTAAAAATAAATCTAAAAAAATTTTATTTCTAATGCCACAAAAATCACCACAATTTGAAAAATTAGAGCTAATTAAGTATGTTAAATTCATTAAAAAGTTGTCAGAAAAACTACCTAACAAAATTCTTATTAGGACACATCCTCAAGATAACTTTGGAAAATATTTACTTAATAAAGAAATCATAAAAAANGTTAATATAGATGATGCTCGAACTGTNAGTTTGTATGATACTTTGTCTAGGTCAATAGTGATGATCACGATAGGCTCGAGTTCCATTTTTGAGGCAGGTATTAATGGAGTTATTCCAATCCTATACGCGAAAAGCGAAAGAAAAATATGGAACCAAAACATTTATGATTTAAAAAATAAATACGGTTTATCTTTGTTTGAAACTAAAAATATAGAAAATATAGAAAAAACTATATTCTTAATTTTAAAAAATAAAAAAATACAAAATAAAATTTCAAAAAAAATAAGTTATGATTTTAAAAAAGAGATAAAATACATAGATGTTGAGTCTATAAAAAGATTTAAATATTTACTTAAAAGTCTTAAATAATTATAGTTAATATTAATTTCGATAAAGTAAAAATTTTTTTCAGTGCATAAATCAAGCCAATTGAGCTATTAGTACTGGTCAGCTGCACGCATTACTGCGCTTCCACATCCAGCCTATCAACGTGG
>PALK01000037.1 GCA_002710765.1 Rickettsiales bacterium
TTTATTTCAATTATATTTCCTTTTTTTTAGATTAATATTTTTGGGTTTAAATATTTTAATTTATTGATAAACAAAAATTGATTATTATATCTTACGTTTACATCTTACAATTTATGCGCAAACTAACACTCACATTAATTTTTCTATTATCATTTGAAGTTCAAAGTAAACCATCTAATGTTCTCAAATTATATTGTAATTATGATCCAAGTTTAATAAAAAAAGAACAAAGAAATATTGGATTTTTAAAATATGATAGTATTGACCGAACTGAAATTTGTAGAATTTTGAGTTGTGAGGATATAGTTGAAATTAATAAAAAAAGTGTGAAATTTAAAGGTAAAAATGAATATTTATTGAGAAACTCGTGGTTTAATCATCAAGGTATTTTGTTAGATGACTTTTCTATGACAAAAACTCACATTAATATTGGTACATTCGTATCACAAGCATATTTTCTAGATTCTTATTCGATAGATAGAATTACAGGAAATACAAAAAGGATTTTTTATAGATTTGATGATGGCGACTTTTATTATAAACTTAAAAGAATTGAAAAAAACAAAGATAAAAAATATCCTCTCTATGATGAAAAAGGTAAAATATCATTACAAACTTTAAAAGCTCTATCTTTAGAACCTTGGGAAACATTTTATTTTGAAGGAAAATGTCAGGTAGGTACAGGTATTTAAGTAATATTTCTGGAGATATTAATATTACATTTGGTTAGCAGAATACTAAATATCTTATTTTTATAATTTTACTTTTAGGATTCAGGAGCATCTTTCTTTCAACTCTTGTTGTATATTGATCAAGAATTTTTAAAATTAGTAACAATGGTAACTAATGACTAATGACACGTCATTGTTAAAAATGATGTTACTTGGTATTATGACAGTTATTAAGAGGAGTATAATATTTTAATATTATATAAAATACTAAAATAAAACTAGTTTACTATAAAGCAATGGTTATAAAAAAAACTCAAGCCTATTTTATTAAAATTTTATTAAAATCTATTTATATTTTAATAGTATTAAATTTTAGTTTGTTAGTATTTACTCCAAACTCTGTTATCGGAAATGACACTTTGATTTGTAAAAACGAAATTAGAAAGACCGAAGAAAGACTTAATATCCCTAAAAATTTACTTTTATCTATTGCTCTTACTGAGTCAGGAAAAAAAATCAATGGTAATTTTATCCCTTGGCCTTGGACTATTAATACAAAAGGAAAAGGTCAATTTTTTAAAAATAAAAATCAAGTAATTGCCAAAGTAAAAAACAATCTTAAAAACAAAAAAAATAATTTTGATGTTGGTTGTATGCAAATAAATTACTATTACCATGGGAGTAAATTTATGAATATAGAGGAGATGTTAGATCCTTCAAAGAATGTTCTTTACTCAGGAAAGTTTATAATCCAATTGAAAAATAAACATAAAAATTGGAAAGAAGCAATTTCAAGATATCACTCTAACACTCCATGGAGAAAAGAAATGTATTTTTCTAAAGTAATGAATAATTGGGCATTCCTGGAAAGAGATATAACCAATAATGAAATTATGGTTTCTAAATTAAATAAAAAAAAGAAAATCAAATTAACTACGAATTCTCAAGACTTGAATGAAATTGAAAATAGCAAGTTTAAAAATAAGAAAAAGAATAAAATTAAAAATAATTACTCATTTGATACGAATTATTCAATAAACAGGGATAATCTTGAAGAAATAAGACTAAATAATAGACAGTTTAAAGAATCTGTAGAAGAACTCTCTAATTTTTTGCCTAAAAATGTTAAAAGAATAATGGTCATTAATGAGTTTCAATATATGGATGAAGAAACAATAATTGATAACTTAAAAAGAATTGAAGATTTTAAAAAAAATAAAAATTAAAAATATTATTTGAAAGAGTAATAATTTGTTCTAAGATTAATTGTATTTTTTATTTTTTTATAACAATGAGATTTTTATTTTTAATTAGTTTCTTTTTTTTAATAATTCCGTTTGACTCAAAATCTGATGATTCATTAAGTGCACATACTATTGGTCACATTACTGGTGGATTAGGAAGTTTATTTTTAGGCCCATTGCCTGGATTAGGATTAGCAATTTTACCTGAGGCTATTAAAATTATTTCAAGTGATGATAATTTTGTTGATAATAGAAAAACTTACTATGTAAATGAGTACTCTAAAGAATTTAAAATAGAACCACTAGTTGTTTCTGAGGATCAACTGATTACAAAGTACTCTAATACTGTTAAACTTACAAATTCTCTTGTTTACAAGTAGGATGGTTTTTCTTAAAAAAATCAAGTTTAAGACTTTTTTCTTTATTTTCCTTTTTCTTGTTTTTAATAACTTGCCTTACAAAGTCTTTTGTCAAAATTTATATTTTGCTGGTTTTTCTTTTCTTGGAAATGCAAATCAAGATTTTAGATACCCAGTGGCAGCTAAATTATTTGATGAAAATCCAACTATTTTCAAAGATCCATTAGATACAGCATTACTTAATCTTAAAAGAAAAAATTTAAATCTTATAAAAGATTTAGGAACAATTGAGAGTGGAGAAGCAGTTACTATCGCTTTTGCTCTAACTGATGAGTCAATTGAGAGGTTTTCTACAATAGATGGGGTGACCAATGCTTATAAGATATATGCGCAAATCCTAGTTTTTGATTTTAATGAAAAAAAAGTCATTACTAATTACCCAGTCTTAGTTCAAAAAGAAACACTAACTAATGGTGTTCCAAGTGCCATTGAAGACTTTAATATTTTAAAATCTATGTATATTGATACTAGCAGTAAATCATCTATATTTAAGTTTTGGACAGAAAAATTAGAAACCGTTAAATTATTAAATGCAGGTAGTATTCATTTGCAAATTAGAGATGTTAAACTTGATAATGCGGTTACAAATCAAATACCTGAAAAACTTTCTAAGAATGATTTACTAAAGGTTCGTTCTGCTCAAAAGCTTGAATATCACATATCAAGCAAACAAAATGTTCCGATATTACCATACACACTTGGGCAGATAGGAAATTTTAAAAAAGGACTAATCGCCAGATTTAGTGATTCTCTAGAATATGATCTAACGTTACCAGAGGCTGATTTCGTAATGGATCTTCTTATCAGAGAATTTAAAAATGTTACGGTGGACAGAGGGAAGTTTGAAGTAAAAATATATGCAGCATTTATTACTTTAAATGTTCTGGAACCCTTAACTAATACTTCATATGTTAATTCAAAATTTGACTACAAGAATGAATTAGTCTTTCCAAAATCTGAAAATATGCAAATTTTAAATGAATGGGATGTATACCAAAGAACGCAAGATGCTCTTTTTTCTAATTTAGCAAGGCAGATTTCTAAACGAGATGATGCTGTTCTTCCATCTATTACCGGAACAGCAAATATAAAAAGTCAATTAGCAAAATTTGAAGGGATAATTAACAAATGCAAGTAAAGTTTTTATATGTAACATTTTTATGTATTTTTGGTTTTTTCAATTTAGTTAATGCTGAAGTTACTTCAAAAGGAGTTGGAACAATTCAAATGAAGGGTAGTGACCCAACAAATATTGAAACCGAGGAGGCAAAAAAATTAGCAATTGAAACAGCATGGAAAAGTTATACGAGTAAATTTAACGTTTCAAAAATGAAACAATATATGCTTATAAAAGAAGATATAGATTCAAACCTTTCTGATTATATAATTTCTTCTGAAGTTATAAATAATATTATTGATCAGGGAACAAAAACTCTAAAAACTGTTGTTAAAATTAAAATTAATGATGTGGCGTTGAACGTAAAGTTTAGTACTTTATCGGCCGCAGGACAAACTGCTTCCGGAGATAATAACGGAATTGTCGGCTTATTTATTATACGAGAACTTGAATCAAGAAGAACTTATGATGAAAAAAGAGTAGAAATTTCAGCTACAAAAGATGCTAAATCAGCTTCAGAATCAATTGGTAGATCAACTGATACAATTGAAACAGAATCATTTAGCAAAAAAGAAAGTGGTGGCTCAACCACTCAAAAAAGTGATAAACTATCTTACAAAAAAGCTTCAAATACAATTTCTCCAGATATAATCGCCGATAATATGAATGATATTCTTGGAGATTTTATGTTCGAGGTTACCGAATATGATGAATTTTCAGCCGATTATGGTGCACCTGAAAGAACAAGTTTAGAAACCGAATTTATTGAATTCAATAAATTATCTAGAAACAACAAAAAATCGATAAGTAATATGATGAAAGAAATAAGAATTGAAGAGCCTGAGTTTAGATATTTACTCACCACAACTCTTGATAGTGATCAAGCTTTTATTGACCCAACATCCGGAAATAAAAAAGTAGTAGTTAATATTAATGCTAGAATACAAAGTTTTGAAAAAAAAAGACCTAAGACAGTTGCCTCTTTTACTACACAGGCATTTGGTATGGGTCCTAATGAAAAATCAGCTGCTACATCTGCTTTGAAAAATGCTGTCAAATTAACTGCAAAAACTTTAGTTGACAAAATGAATGCTAAAGGACTTAATTGATATTATAAAAAAGGAGAATTAATTATGAACAATTTTATTAAAATATTTTTATTTATATTTCTATTTTATTCCCCATATGCCTATAGTATAGGTGGATTAGAGGTGCCTAAAATTCCTGGAGTTCCTGGACTTGGAGGAGGTGATTCTGGTGGAGATGTAGATATTGATGCTTTAACTGGAAAACAATCTGAACTAGTGAAATCTATGGCTAAAGCTATATTAAATTTAACTGAAGCTCAAGTAAAATTTTTAGAGGGATTAGGTGAGAAAGAAGCGGCAATAGCCGCAGGTATGTATATTGAAGCTCTTAAAAAAGGAGAAGCAATTGGAAAAGATGACCTAAAAAAAGCAGTTGAGAAAACAAAAGAATCCCAAGCGTTAATTGATAAAAAAATCGCTGAACAAACAGTTTTAGAGGCGGAGGCAAAACTAACTTTTGCAAAAGGAATTCCTCCCTACGGAAAGGGAGTATTAGGATTATCTTTAACAGGATTAAAAGCAAAACAGACTGTTGACTCAATTGGAAGCAACCCAAGTCCAATGATTATAACTAAAGTGGGTAGTTTGTTTTATATTGCAAAAGAAACGCCTCAAGCAATAAGCCTTTTTGCCAGCTCTACAGGAACAATTATAGATTTTTCTACAATGAATAAAATTGATACAAAACCTCTTGAAGAAGCTAAAGAAGGTTTAGGAAGATAGAGAATAAATTAGTATTAAGAGTGATTTAATATAAAAATGAAGAAACTATTTATCTTATTTTTATTTTTTCCTTTTTTTTCTTTCGCAAAGATTGAAATTAAAAGTGTCGTAGTGAATGGAATTGGTTCAACTGAACAGTTAGCTATTGAGTCAGGTTTAGTTGAAGCAGTTTCTCAAATAAATGGAGCAAAAATTGCAGCTGAAATTAAAACTTCACTCTCTCAAACAACAACTGAGGAAGGGTCTGAAGTTACAAAATCATTTGATAAAAATGTTTCAAAACTTACGAATGGTTTTGTAAGGAGTTACAAAATATTATCTTCTAACAAAGATAAAAATTTGTATAATGTAAAGTTATCTGTCGAAATATCAAAGTTTAAAAAATCAGTTCAAACGAAAAGATTAAGATTAGCAGTCGTTCCTTTTAAAGCATCTAACACTTTAAAAGTTAATGATACAGTCAAAAAATTTGAAGGTTCAATTACATCTCAGATTGAAAACTATTTAACACAAACTAGAAGATTTTCCTTAGTTGACAGATCTTTTCTTGAAGAACAGACAAATGAATTAAATTTCATTGCAGATGGGGCTAAAACAAGTATGTCAAACGATGAAATTGCTAAATTAGGAAATAGAATTGGAACCGATTATTTGATAGTTGGTAGAGTAGAAAAAGCAAATTCATTTATAACTGAAAAAAAAAGTAAAGTCTCAGATACAGTTAAGAAATCTCTTATTTCCAACGCTGTTTTAACGCTTAGAATCATAGACGTAGCAACAACACAGATTAAATTTTCAGACACATATGAAAAATCTATGAGTTCATCAATTGAAAAAGTTGCGGCTGATTTAGCTTCAAGTATTGGTGACGAAATTATTAACGCGATATATCCAATTAGAATTGTAAATGCTTCATTGACTCAAGTCACTCTTGGCCAGGGCGGAAAAACAATGGCAACTGGAGATTTATTTAAGGTATATCAACTAGGAAAAAGAATAAAAGATGTTTATACTGGAGAAAGCCTTGGTAGAGAAGAAATTGAAGTTGCTACAATTCAAATAAAAACTATTAAGCCCAAAACTTCTGAAGCACAGATCCTAGAATCTATAATAGAGTTATCAGATGCAATTCAAGATAAAGATGCATTTATTGTAAGACCCTTCAAAAAAGCTAAAGCTATTAAAGCTAAAGCTATTAAAGCTAAATCCCAATCAGTTGAAAAAACTCAACTAATTAAAAAACTTAAAAAGGAGTCTGAAGAAGAATGGTAAAGTTTATTTTCTTAGTTATGATGATTTTATTTTACTTTGACAATGTTACTGCTCAAGAGGAAAATACTGAAATAGACCCTTATGCTGGTTTAGCAGAGTTAATTGCTGCAGAGGAGGGACCTTTTGAAAAATGTAAAGATTATATAAAAGAAAAGGGGTGGAAAGAGTTTATAAAAAATGATGTAAATGGAAAAGAAGTCAGAATGGCATGTGGAAGATCTGGTATTGGAGTTGCTCCAAGTAAAAAAGATTTTTTGTCATCAAGAACAGTTGCATTTAATGATGCTTTGCTTAATGCACAAAAAAGATTTAGTGAATTTAAATCTAAAGAAATACAGGTTCAAATAGTAAAACAATTACAAAAAGGTTTTGGATTAGATGAGAAATCAGCAATTGAAAAGAACAATGATATTATTCAAGCTGATGAAGAAACTCAATCAGACAATCTATTTAAGAAATTATATAAATTAGCTAATAACGAAGTTGATGAAAGACTTGAAGATGTTGATACAAAAAAAGCAGAAAATACTCAAAAAATTCAAGAAGAAATAGATAATTTAGCTCAATCAAGTGTATTTGAAAAAACCATCCAATCAGCATCTCAAATTACTATGAATGGACTACAGTCTTTTAAAATTTGGGAGGAATGTAAAGAAGGTAAGAAGCAATGTAAAGTCTCTATATTAGCCTTAAGAACATTAGAACAAGGCAATATAGCAAAAGCTTTACTTAATAAAAATTCAATAAATTTAAAAGGTAAGCCCGGAAGTCCTCTTATAACAGACTTTACTCCAAAACAAGTTATGGCTAATATTGGAGTCAGAATAAAAAGAGATGAAAACGGAAATTATCATCTTCTATCCACAGCAACAAGTACTATCGAAACTGACTCAGAACTATCTGAAGATATAGCTATAAAAGAAGCAATTGAAGAAGCTGATTCAAATTTAAGGTTATTTGCTGGTGCACAAATCTCAGCAAACTCAGAAACAGTTTTGAAAGAAATTTTTGAAGAATTTAAGAGTGGAAAACAAGAAAATGAAGTTCAAAAAAAAATAAATGCTTCTACAAAAGCATTTAGTGAAAAGGCTTCTATTGAAGGAATAACTGAACTTGATAGTGGGATAACAATGCATCCTGCGAATAAGGTCAAGGCAAGATTCGTTGTTAGGAAGTGGTCACTCAATTCTCAAGCTGATGCTTCGGATGCTGATTTTAGTTCTGGATCAAATAATCAAAATGAAAATACAGATATTTCAAATGAACCTTCTGTTCAAGAAGATCTATTTCTAGAGAGTGAAGAGGCAGATTTTTAAAATAGTTTTTCTTAGTTTCTTGTTAGTATTTACCAATTCTTTTTCTGCTGATATATTAGAAGAGTATGAAGGAATAAAAGATACTATTAGTTCAGAAACAGTTACTCCTTCAAAAAATTTCTTTTTTGTATCTTCCTTCTCAAAAGTAACTTCAAATGAAAATATTGATATAGAGCTTAATAAACAATTAGCTTATTCAAAATTAATTGAATATCTAAAAAAATTGGTTGATTGGCCTAAAAAAATTAATGCAGAATTAAAATACGCACTTTGGAATTTTTACATGAATCAGAAAAGTTTTAACTTTAAAAAATCACAATTGGTTGATAATGGAAAATTAGGAGACCTTTACTATGTAATAATTGGAATACCAAAGGATGAATTATTTAGACATAAAATAAATTATAACCAAATTATTAATAACCTAAAGGAATAGTATGGATAAAATTATAAGGAATTTATATTTGATTTTAACTTTATTTTTTATGAGTTGTTCTACAACTGATGAAGTTAAATATTTAAGTGATTGTGATTCTAAAACTGGAATATTAAGGGCTTATGGAGATACAATTAGAATTGAATACAGTTTAAATAATAAAAATGAGGTTGAAAAAATTGCAAATGAATATTGTGAAAAAAGATTTAAGATTGCAAAAGAAAATCAGGTTAATTGCGATGGATGTTGCAGAGTAACATATCTATGTAAATCAGAATAAGTGAGTAATCATATTAATATAATATTTCTTTTTATTTTATTGACTATATCAAATGTTACCCATGGGGAAGAAGTTGATCGTTTCTTTTATTTAAGTGGAGACGATAAAAAATTATGTAAAAAAATGTTTGAAAATAGTGAAATTAAATACGATAAATCTAAGGATTTATATTACAAGGAGAATTACAGCCCTTTAACTGGAAATACAAAAAGTTATAAATGCAATAACCCAAATAAAACTAGTAATTCTTTTATCTCAGGATTAGGTAATATTAGCAAGGGTATTACGTCACTTAATAATGAATCTGAAATCTCAAGTTTAAATAATAAACAATCAACTGAGAATGAAAATAATAGTAATTTACTTGGATTCGGTGGTTCTTTACTTGGACTTGGTACGCAAAGTCAATCGGCTAATATGATGCAATCAGCTTTAATTAACTTAAATATGGCTCAGATAAGTTTTCTTGAAGCGTTAGATGAAGATGAGTTAGCTCTAGCGAATAAAAACTATGTTGCAAACCTTCAAAGTGGAAAAGTTCTAGGTGATGATGACATGGAAAAGTTTTTATTTCAATCCAAAGAAAATCAGAAAATAATTAATGAAAAAATGTTAAAAGTTGAAAAATTAGATTCTGAAGCAAAAATAATTTTTGCAAAAGGAATTCCTTATTATTCTCTTGGTGTTGCGTCACTGGTATCGAGTGGTTTTTCTGTTTCAAATACAATAGATAGTTTTTCAGGAGGAGTTAGCGGTGTATTTTCAGCAATTGGGTTAGCCATTACTGCTAAAGATGCACTAACTGCAATACCCTTATTTTTTAGTTCCTCTGGTAAAATTATTAAATTTGCAAAGCAGAATGACATTAATACCGATGAACTAGAAAAGGCAAAGGAGTCTTTAGGAGAATAATTCAGAAATAATTTTATATGATTTAATTTCAAACTTATTCATATACTAATATCCATTTTTTATGAGAAGGATTAGGGCAAAAAATATTTGGATGAATAATCTCATGCAAAATTGATATGGACTATAAGCAAAAAACAGTTTGATACTCAAAAGAAAAATTAAACTCCNAGTGAATTCTTGGCTGATTGTAACTCCTCAATATTTTCAAGATTTTGTTCTTTTCCAAAATCAAGAAGATAATTTGTTGAGGAAAAAAAAAGAGGGATTGCAATCAGAACGTCTTTAACTTCAAAAAATACTTCTATTCCATTTATAATAGCTNAGAAACCACTACCAATATTAAGAACTTTCATAGCATTGGAAAATCCAACTTGAGATAATAAATATATACCCTCTGTATAATTAGAAATTCCTATTGAAAAAGTTTTCTTTGCACGTTCATCTAAAATTAAGCNTTCTGAAATTTTTTTATTAATTAATTTTTGAATTTCTTTTGTTTTAACTATTGTTTTTTCAAGTCTATCTTTGCCAAGAGTTGAACTTGTATGTAAATCTTCAATATAATATTTGAAAGCTTGGGCAGTTTCTTTTTCGTTTAATGCTTCTAAAAAAAATAACTGAGATTCAACTATTTTGAAAATGGCTCTGGTTGTTGCTGGATTTCTATAAGGATTATCATAATTTTCTTTTATTAGGGCACTGTTGGCAAAGCTATTTCCAATATAGTTATAGTCAGATTCGTTATAATCTACTAGAGTACCAACTTCGTTGAATGAATAAAAATTATTATCATCTTTATCATCTGATTCCCATTTATTTTCATCAATCTTACAAACTCTGTAAACTTTTCTATATAAATTTGTTTGATTTACAAGTGAACATCCTCCTACTGGTATATATGCTTTTGTTCCAATTGATTTTGCAAATCTCTTCATTGCTAAATCATGATCATAATTATTAGTATCTGAAAAGAGTGCATCTAAGTTTACACACCCATATAAAAATATAATTACAAAGATCAAAAGAAAATTTTTTATAATTATGGACATTGTGAAAATTTCAAAAAATATTTTTGTACGTTTAAAGACTATTTTATTTTTTTAGTTAATTACTGACATGAACTAACTGAAACTTTTACCTTTAAATCTTCAAGACCAGTATAATTAGTTTTGACCCCTTTAATTGTAGAAGCATCTAAAAAATCTAAACCACAACTTATTCTAATATAATTCTCATCAATACATTTTTTATGTGAAGGATCAAATGCCACCCATCCCAGATCTTTGATAAATATTTCAACCCAAGCATGTGTGAAGTTTTCTTGTGAGTTTAAATCTTCAAATAAAAATCCATTTATATATCTAGCTGGTATATTATTCATTCTTGCTAAGCTAATTAAAATATGCGCAAAGTCCTGACAAACTCCTCTACCTTGATCTATTGCTTTTTTTGCACTTGTATTTATAGAAGTAGAACCGGAAACATACTTAATAGATTGCGCAGTAATCAAATTAAGATCATGACAAAATTCAATTAGATCTTTTTTATTATTTTTAACTTTATTAGATAAATTTTTTATTTTTGTACATGGTTCAGTTAGTTGAGTTTGTCTTAAAAAACACAAAGGATTTACTTTATCATTTAGTTCTTTAATTACTCCTAAATAATCACGTGTTTCAATAACTCCCTTTGAAGTTATGATCTGTTTTCCTATTAAATTTTTGTTAAAAATACTATAAACTTTATGACCCAGGGAATCTTCATGTGATTCAGTTAAAATACCCTTGTCACTGGTTATATTCCAATCAATGATCTTTTGATTTTTACATTTTGATGGATAAAGTTTAATTGACTGAACTAATCTGGGAACAATTTGATTGAAATGATATATGGTCTGGTGTTTAACTTTTATTTTCATCTTTCAATACCTATAAAATACTTTTTTTCTATATTTATATAAAATGAAGATAATTTTTTTATAAAATCTTTTAAAAAATTATGTAATCCAATTTCTAAAATTTTATTAACATTGAGTTTTTTGAAACTTTTATAAAATTTATTAATATTAATCTGATTAATTTCTGTTTGATCATAGAATTTTTCTAATCTTTCTAAATGATGATTTATTTTTTCAATTGAAAAAATTAGTGATCTAGGACACATCATATTTAGTACTAAAAAATCAATAATTTTATTTGAATTTATTTCTTTACTACCATAAGCCCATTTAAATGCTCTAAATGATGAAATTGACCTTAACATTAGACTCCATTGAAAATTATCTATTTCACTTCCAATATAATCGGCACTTGGTAATAATATGAAATATTTTACATCAATAATCCTAGCTGTAAAATCTGCTCTTTCAAAATAAGTTCCTAATATTAAAAAATCATAACCGTCATTTATAAGTTGCGTATTTAAAATTGTTCCCCGAATAAGATTTACTTGTTTTTTTATCCAATCAATAATCTCTGGTAATTCTCGAGATTTATATTTTCTTTCTGTAAACATTTGAAGTTCTTGAAAGCTAGAGTTTATAGCATTCCAAACTTCTAAAGTAACTGCTGTTCTAACCATTCTTATATTTTCTCTAGCTTTTTCGATACAACTTTTTACAGAAGAGTTATTTCTGGAATCAAATAATAGAAATAACTCAATATTTTCTTTATTCAATTCTTTGTAGTATTTTAAATAATCATTTTTAATATCTGAAGTATCTAATATGGATTCCCATTCATTATTATAGCCCGAACTAGTATTTGGGATTAGTGAAATTCTATAACCCACCTCTAAAAGTCTCGCAATTGAATCAGCTCTTTCAATATAGCGAGCTGCCCAATAAAGATTTGCTGCTGTTCTACTTAACATCTATCATCACTATTCTGTTAAAACCCAAGTATCTTTAACTCCACCACCTTGCGAAGAGTTAACAATTAGTGAATTTTCTCTAAGAGCAACTCTAGTAAGACCTCCACTAACTAATCTATGTTTCTTATTTCCACCAATTAAGCAAAACGGTCTTAAATCAACATGTCTTGGAGATAGTAACTTTTTTGAAAAAATAGGAACAGATGATAGTGATAATATAGGTTGAGCGATAAAATTTTCTGGATTTAACCTTATTTTTTTTTTAAAAATTTCTATCTTTCTTTTTGAAGCATTATTTCCAATAAGCATTCCATATCCGCCTGAACCATGAACTTCTTTGATAACAAGTTTATTAATATTTTCTAATACATATTTTTTTTCATTTTCATTATAACATCTCCAAGTTTTAATATTTTCTAAAATTGGTTCCTCACCAAGATAAAACTTTATAATTTCTGGAATATATGTGTAAATAGCTTTATCATCTGCAATTCCAGCACCAGGTGCTGAACAAATATTTACATTACCGGCCTTGTATGAATCAAATAATCCCGGCACTCCAATTAAAGATGTATTATCAAAGGTAATAGGATCTATAAATTGGTCGTCGATCCTCCTGTAAATTATGTCTACTTTTTCTGGACCTTTTGTTGTTTTCATATAAGTAATTCCCTCATCAACAAATAAGTCATCTCCTTGAACTAATTCAACTCCCATCATATCTGCTAAGAAACTATGTTCATAATAAGCACTATTAAAAGATCCTGGGGTTAAAATTACAATATTTGGTTCTTTACTACAATTCTTTGGTGTTAAGCTTTTTAATATTTCTAGCAAGTATGATGGATAATTTTCAACTGTTTCAACTTTTAAATTNTCAAATAATTCTGGAAACATTCTCATCATTATTTCTCTATTTTCTATCATGTAAGAAACTCCAGAAGGGGTTCTACAGTTATCCTCTAAAACTTTAAAACTTTTTTCATCAGTTCTTATAATATCGGTTCCAATAATAGGACTATAAATATTTTTTGGAACCTTAAAACCAACCATTTTTATTTCATAGGCAGGATTATTATAAATAAGTTTTTCTGGAATTATTTTAGCCTTAATAATTTCTGCAGAGTGATAAATATCTCTAATAAAGGCGTTTATCGCAATGGATCTTTGAAGAATACCTTTTCTTATCTTATTCCATTCTGAGCTAGATAATATCCTTGGAAACATATCAAAAGGTATTAATCTTTCAGATGTATCAAAGTTATTATAAACAGAAAAAGTTATACCTATTTTTTTAAATAAGTTTTCTGCTTCATTTTTTTTTCTAACTATTATGTTTTTAGGTAATGAATTAGCCCAATCCATAATCTTAGTATATGGACTTCTTATCTGACTTTTATTATATACTTCATTAAACATATTGCCTCTATATAGAGGTAGAGACAAATCTGGACTTACTTGGCGTTCCTTCGGTGTCTTTACCTACTTCCGACCATTAATGGTTGAACGATTAAATATAAGATTATATTTTATTCAAATAAAATCAAGGCTGAAAAATCAATCTTATAAAAAATTAATAAAAATACTATAAATAATAGAAATAAATAAAGAAAATTAGAAAAATTACTTAGAGCTTTTACGTTATTTTTTTACATCTGTTGATTATGAATAAAGTTAAAAATATATTTTATTATTTTATTCTAGAACCCAATTTTTTTAAACTTTCTATATGTTTTTTTTAAATTAATACTATTTTTAGAAACTTTTCAAAATTACCTTGATTTTAATATGACAGTTAAATTTCATTCATTAGTTTATAAATATCATTACTTGTATTGTTTAATTTTAAAAAGTAATTTGAATTTAAATGTTAATAAATAAATAATTAGTTTTGAAAAAAATTTCTTCATATCTTTTTCTTTTTATTTTTCTAATTTCATGTTCAAAAAATAAAAATACTTTTGAACTTGATGTTGATAATTTTATTAAAATTAATACAAATGAATTTTGTAGCCTTAATTCTTTACTTTTTTATAATGACTTTTTAGATTTAGTGAAAAAAAATGCTGGAAAAACTGAAACTAAAAGAATGGCTGAAAAAATATTAGTTAATACGAAGGGTTTTGAATTAACAATTATCAATTTTGATTTTAGTGAATTTAGTAGTAGTAAAAACTTAACTTTTAGATGGGGGCGTTTAAATGGAATATTGAGTAATAAAAAAACGAAAATTGGTACTGATTTTTTTTACTCACAATTTTATATTAAGGGTACAGAATTTTTTGCTCAATTTACTGAAGAAAATAATATATTCAATGAAAAAATTTTCTTATTTTCTGATTCATTAATTTGTGAATATCCATTAAAACTTAAATAGTATTAGGAATATTAATAAAAATATAACAAGAAATAAAAAAAACCCTTTGAACAACAGTAGTAATGTTCAAAGGGTTAGTTTTTAAGATAATGATAGTTATACTATATCATCTCCAGTATCATTTTCTGGTGGAGGAGGTGCCGCGTCCGGAACATCTCCATCAAAACCACCCGCTGGATTTGGATCGTCAAATTCAGGAGGAGGAGGTGCTGTATCAGCACTTGCTTGATCCATATGAGAAGCCATATCATCCATTCCTTCAGGCATTGGCGCAATATTCTCACTACCAGCTAATTCGCCAGTTGGATCCGGTGGAGCCATATCGGTCATAGGATCTACAGGAGGACCTTCCATTCCTGGTTGTCCAGCCATATCACCTTCCATTCCTGGAGGTGGGGGAGGCATTCCGTCTCCATCCATATCAGTTCCTAGAGGAGGCATATCGCCTTCCATTCCAGGTTGTCCAGCCATATCGCCTTCCATTCCAGGTTGTCCAGCCATGTCGCCTTCCATTCCAGGTTGTCCAGCCATGTCGCCTTCCATTCCTGGTTGTGGAGCTGTATCAGGGCCCATATCCATAGCTTGATCAACAGAATTTCCAGCAGCATCAAATGCTTCCATTGGATCTGCTCCGCCTTCAATTGCGTTATTAAAACCCTCTGAGGCAGCATCAACCATTCCTTCAACCATTTCAGCTGGTGCGCCCATTTCCTGCATTACTGAGGAGGCTGCTTCAGTTGCAGCAGCAAAAGCATCAGCTGGGTCAGCTCCGCCCTCAATAGCAGCTTCATAAGCTTCAGTCGCAGCAGAACCTGCGCCGTCAGCCATATTGTCCATCATTTCTGGTGGCATAATATATCCTTTAATTTAAATTGTTATTTGTGCGTGTACTATAATTAAGCTTTTACGATTAATATTCTATTATGATTATTATTTTTTTCAACTAGAAATTTTAAGTTTTTATTTTACTAATAATTTAGTCCAAAAAATTATGAGATTTTTTTAAATGTAAATTCATTACATCCTAAACCACCCCCGCAAGTTTTTAAGTTAATTAATTTGAAACCTTT
>PALK01000038.1 GCA_002710765.1 Rickettsiales bacterium
TTTCGATATTCCACCTGGCGGGTTTGCCGGTATTCCTGAAGAATTTAGAGGTGATTTTGGTGGGTCAGATTCTATTGCTTTAGCAGAAGATTTACCCGGCGGGCCTATTGGAGGTGCATTTGCCGGTGATACGTTTGGTGGACCTGGAGGTGAGTTTGGCGATGGTCCATTTGGTGGTCCTGGCGGTGGTGTATTTGCCGGTGATACGTTTGGTGGACCTGGACCTGGAGGTGAGTTTGGCGATGTTCCATTTGGTGGAGATCCTGGTGGTAGATCATTTTCTGGTCCGGGAGGAGATTTAATTAGTAGTAATATTGGTGGTAATTTTGGAACTCAAGTAATTGGTTCATTCGGTGGATTTGTTGGATCTGGAGCTGGTGGTGAAGTAGCATTTAGTGGACCTATGGGATCTGGACCTGTTGGCGTAGGTATATTTGGTGGACCTATGGGATCTGGACCTACTGGAGGAGTTGGATTTGGTGGACCTATGGGATCTGGACCTGCTGGGGGAGGTGGATTTGGTGGGCCTATGGGATCTGGAACTGCTGGGGGAGATGGATTTGGTGGACCTATGGGTTCTGGACCTGCTGGTGGTTCTTTTGGTTTTACTGGAATATATGGACCCGTAGCCGGTGTCTTTGCTCCTGCGATTAGCGATGTTGGCTACAGTGATACACCATATTTTTATGATGACCCAGCGCTTTATGATGATTATGGAACTGACTCCTCTATTTCATCTCAGTCAATTCAAACAACTGATTTTTCACAAAGTGGAGATAATAATGCAAATACTATTGATAAAAGTGCTGAAAGTTCCTCATGGACTTTAAGCGGGTTTAGTGGGGATGATACCCTTACTGGGGGATCTGGTAGTGATGTTTTATTTGGTGGTTTAGGTTCTGATACCTTAACTGGTAGTGGAGGAGATGATCAGTTTTACTTTACAGATTACAGTGATGGTATTGACACAATTTCGGATTTTGGTCAGTCAGGTGATGCTGATACACTTTTATTTGGAGCAAATCCAGCAAGTTCATATACAAGGAAAACAATGCATGCAGACAGTGGTACTAATGGGAGCACATATAATATAAGTACAGATAATACTTTACCAACAATTATCAATTTTACCGCAGATACTTCAAACTACAATAGTGCAGCGAATGTTGCTACACATTTATCAGGTTTTAAAGTTACAACAGATGGAACAAATGCAATTTCAACTACTGAATCTTATTTTTTATTGTTAGGTAACGGAACAAATTCATCTGTTTACGTTTGGGAAGATACTGGTAATGGTGTTATTGCTCAGTCAGAACTAAATCATATGGCTAATTTAACTGGAATTGACAATGATACACTTTCAGGAGTGGAATTTGCATTTAATACAATTTCAGGTGTATGATAAATATATTAAAAACAAATTTTAAGCAATTGAAATTAATAAATATTTTTTATTTAGTCTTCGGTAATTTTTGAAGTGCTTTTATATAATTAAATAATTGACGTAAAATTAATTATTTAAACTTTTTATTTTAATTTAAAATTAACTATAATATTTAAACTATTGATTTTAAATACTTTTATTAGTAACATGTAAAAAAAGAAATCTCTTTAAATGGCATACAGTTTGCTCTTTTAAATCGTGTACACAAAAACTAACATAGATGACTTAATCAACAAGGTTTTAGATGATCATAATGTTGATAANACTAATCAGCCAAATTATTTTGNGGAGGTTATCTTTTCTTCAAATGATTTAGCAAAAAATGAAACTAATAATGTTTCAGAAATTGTTAAAATAGAGGAAAATTTATCAATAGATAAATTAATAGAAAAAGTTGTTAATAGTTATGATAANAAGTCCATTAAATCTGACCTTAGTGACAAGAATACTTCTTTAAGTGATCTATCTACAAATGATATTCAAAAAAATATAAAATTAGACGAACTATTAGATAAGTTAATTGATAGTCGTTATGAGAATCACTCAACACGAAATTTTAGTGAAAGAAATTATGTTAATTCTGCAAAAGTAGAGATTGGCAAAAAACTTAATCAAGATGAACTTAATAATTCTCAAAGTATTAATTCTAATATTTCAGATAAAAATAAAATAAAAGACAATAATGAATGGAAAGCTTATTTCGANAAGAATAGTAAAGAAATAGATTTCAATAATAACTCAAAAAAAGTTGATCTTGATAAAGCTAATAATATTGAAGAAAATAAAAATTTAGAATCAATAAATACAAAAAATTTACATGAAAGTGCCAGTTATTCTCAATCAAAGCTCTCAAATATCAAATTAGATAACTATAACCCTCATAATCAAAATTGGAAAAAGGCATTTATTAATACAGAATCAGAAATTGATACTAATGATACCTCTGATACAATATATTTCTATTCTGGAAACTCTACAAATACAAAAAATATTCCCTCTTGGATTCCAAAATCTAATTTTACAAGAACAGAAACTGATTTAATCGCAACAGATAAGTCTGGTTCTAAAGCTATTTTTTCTGAATATTTTACTAATCATGACTTACCATCCATTGAGACTGAAAATGGATTGCTTTTAAAGGGTTCACTTCTAAAAGCTTTAGCTGGTCCTCTAGTCATTGGTCAATATGCTGGATTAAGTNGTGGGGATGATATTCTTTCAATTGGNGANGTTTCAAGTATTAAAGGCACTGCAAAAGCTACAAGATTAGATGGTAATATTTTTACTTTATCTGAAGGTGATCCAATTTTTCAAGGTGACTTAATAGAAACTGAAGGAAGTGGGTCAGTAGGTTTAGTATTCTNGGACAAAACAACTATGTCTCTCTCTGATGGTGGAAAAATGGTTTTAGATGAGCTTGTTTATGACCCATCTACTGGAGATGGAAGTATGGCAATAGATATGCTTGAAGGAGCTTTTAGTTTTGTTAGTGGAGAAATTGCTAAAACAGGACCTGATGCTATGAGTGTTAGTACTCCAGTAGCAACAATTGGTATTAGAGGTACCACAGTTGCTGGTAAAGCAGCTGTTGAAGGTAATGAAAATTCATTTACTCTATTACAAGATGCAGAAGGGGGGGTTGGTCAAATTTCAGTCAGTAATTCGGCTGGAACACAAACTTTATCTCAGGTTGGTGCAACTACAAGTATAGCCAGTATTAATGCAGCCCCACCGCCACCAATTATTTTATCAGCTGCTGAAATCCAAGCTAATTATGGTTCAGCATTAGCTGTATTGCCTCCAACACCAGTGGTNGCCCCCCAACCTCAATCGGCACCTCCGCCACAAGAACAACAACAAGAAGAAAGTAATCAGGAGGATGAAGAAAACTCCGAAGAGTCATCAGAAGAATTAGAAGGAGAAGAAGGGGAGAGTGTTGCTGAAGGAGAAGAGGTTTCTGAGAATGAAGTTGATGAATTAGCTGAAGGTGAAACAGAAGAACTAGATGAGGAAGTTCCTGGAGAAGAACCTGGAGAGGAGTCAGTTGAAGCAATTGATGAAATTGATGCTAATGAAGCATTTGAAACAGCAATGGCTGACGGTGCATCACCTGNAGAGGCTATGGCAGAAGCTGCTGCTGCAGGTGGTTTCGAAGAAGGAATTGATACGGAAAATAATGTGGCTGGAGAACCACTTTTAGAGGCATTACCTGGTGATCCATTTGGTGGTGATTTATCTGGGGATTTCGGAGGAGATTTAGGAGAAGCCTTTGGAGGAGAAATACTTGATATTCCAGGNGGAGAAACAGGCGAAGCATTTGGAGGTGAAATATTTAGTGTTCAAGAANTAGACCCAGGTGGAGCATTTGGAGGTGAAACATTTGCTGTTCCAGGAGGAGATTTAGGAGGAAATGCATTTGGGACTGGTTCAGCTACTTTTGGAGCAGGAAATTTTGGTGGAGGTATATCAGTTATGGGTGGACCTTCAAATGAAATTTTTGGTCCAACTGATATTTTTTCTGGAGTAATGTTTGGACCAGATTTAGGTGGAGAATTTTTTGGAAGTGAATTAATGGTTGAATCAATATTCGATACAATTATTGAATATGAGGAAAGTTTTGAAGAAAGTTATACAGAAAACTTTTATGAGGACGCTTCGTTATATGAAACTTATGAAGAACCTTCAGAAGAAGAGGCTGAGGAGGAGACTTCATCTGAAGAAAGTTCCTCTGAAGAAAGTTCTGGCTCATCAATAACAGGAACTTTATTAGCTGACACTCTTGTTGGAACAAGCGAAGCAGATACAATTTATGGCTTAGATGGAGAAGACACAATTACTGGTTTAGCTGGGAATGATATTATTTATGGTGGGATGATGGATGATAATATAAGTGGAGGAGATGATAATGATACTTTATATGGAGATTTAGGTAATGATCAAATTCATGGCAATGATGGAGATGATCAAATTAAGGGGGGTGACGGTAGTGATATATTATATGGCGATTCTGGTGATGATATAATTTCTGGAGGATCTGGAACGGATGCAATATATGGAAAAACTGGAAAAGATACAATAACAGGTGGTTTAGGAAATGATGTAATTTATGGTGGGCTCGGAGAAGATAAAATTACTGGTGGTGGAGGTGTTGATACTATTTATGGTGGTGATTCAAATGATCAGTTTATTTACACTGAATTAATTGATGCAGGTGATGTTATTTATGACTTTACTACCGGTGATACTATGGTTTTTGTTTATGAACCAGCTCACCCTTATTATAGTAGAACTGGATATATAGAAGTTTTTTCAGCCGCCAAAATATGGGATCCTTGGACAGAAAATGCAGGTACTTCTTTACCAACGGTTATAAACTTTACTTTAGAATTTGATGATATTCCAAATGACGATTTTTCACTACCTGTAGAGGTAAGCAAAGCTTTTGATTTCCAATTTTATGATTCTTACAATTATTATGATATGNCTGACTCTGTNCAAAATGAGTTTATAATTGTAACTGGAGATGGACATGANACAGCATTTTTTCACTGGAAAGATAGTGATATGGATGGTGGTTTTTATTATGATGATACAGAACTTACAATGATGGCTATTTTAGAAGAATTTGATAATGATTCATTTACTGGAACTGAAATAACGACTTCAGTTTTATAAATTTAATATTTATAATTAATAATTTAAAACTATGAAATTTTGGTTAAAAATAATTAAAGAAGGTGACGGCTTAGGAGTTTTATTCTTTTTGTCACTATTAATTATNACAATGGGACTTTTAAGTCCAATATTTATCATACATATTTTTAATAGATACATTACCTTTGGATTAGAAGGTACACTTTTTTTTCTTGTTTCTGGAGCAGTATCAGTTGCGATTTTTGAGTTTATATTTAGAAATATTAGACATAATTTTTGCTCAAAGATAATTATTAACCCTATTAAAAGTATAAAAATTAGTATTTTAAAAACATTTTTCGATAATACATTTTTAAATAAGAAAAAAAGGTTAACTAATGCTAAATTCTTAGAAATTTTAGATGTTAATAACAATATTTATCAAATATTAAATCCTCAAAATCAATCTAATATCTTAGATTCTTTTTTTGCAATTATAATAATAATAATTTTATTTTTATTTAATNTGAAATTAGCATCAATTTTTTTATTTATTTTAATGACAACTTTAATAATACAAAATTTAAATCTTAAAAAAATAAATAATTTTTTAAAGTTAAAACAAAAAAGAAGCATAAAGAATCATAATGTTATTTTTGATATTAAAGATAAAAGTGATTTCTTGAAATCAACAAATTCATTCAAATTTATTGGTTCCAATTATTCTAATTTTGCTTCAGTTCAACTAAATGACAGTGCAGAAATTTCAAAAATTAATAGTAGTATTAACAATTTTACTCATTTTATNATAATTCTAAATTCAATTATTATAATTGGTATTGGTAGCACTTATGTTGTTAATGGAGATTTNTCAATCGGAACACTNATTGGGTTTAATATTTTTTCAACCAGAGCTCTGCAAATTTCATTNAGTGCTCAAAAATCAATTATTAACTTTAAACAAATTTATCAGTACATAGGTAAAACTCAGGATTTTTTCAAACAAATAAAATCAAATGACTCAGGGATGAAGTTATTAAAAATGAATGGAAATATTGAAATAAAGAATCTTAACTTTAATCATGAAAACAGTTCCACTATGCTATTTAAACGTTTTTCAACAAAATTCGATGAAGGANAAATTTCATCAATTACAGGTGGTAATGGAACAGGAAAAACAACATTATGTAAGATAATTTTAGGTATAATTCGTCAAGATTCTGGAGAGGTATTAATTGATAGTGTAAATTTACAAAAATTTTCAATGAATTGGTGGACTAATCAAGTTGGCTTTGTTCCTCAAAATACATTTAGTTTGAATGCAACAATTTTTGATAATATAGCAATTGGTAATGAAAAATTAAATGAGGAAGAAATAAGTAGATTAATTNNTACTGTTGGTTTAACAAAAGATCTAGAAAAATCTGATTTAAATTTAGATGATCCTATTAGTTCAAATGTTTCNNTAGGAATACATAAAAAAATTCATTTAGCNAGAGTTTTGGCGCTNAACCCAAAAATATTTCTTTTCGATGATCCCCTAGAATCNCTTGATATTCAGGGAAAGAAATATGTTAAAAATTTATTATTNTCTTTNAAAAAAGCAAATAAAACAATAATTTGTATGAGTAATGATAATGAAATAATAGATATATCTGATAAGGTAATTAATTTAGATGAATAAAGAACAAAAAAAAAGTTGGAAAAATTGGAATATTGAAGATGAATTAGATTCTGAATATAATTCTAAAAAATCACTTCTGGGTTTTAGATTTAAGTTTTTAATTTTCATTTTTATTATCATCTCTACATTTTTATTAAACTTAGAAATTCTTGAAGTTTTAAGTTTGGCAGATGGAAAAGTTATTCCTCAAGGAAGAATAAAGTATATTCANCATCTTGAAGGAGGAATTGTTGATGAAATTTTAATAAAAGAAGGCGAAAAAGTAAGTTTAAATCAGCCTTTAGTTGTTTTGTCTAAAGCTAAAGCTTCATCTGAATATGAAGAAATTAATGAAAGACTNAAATCAATAGAACTTTCAATATATAGAATAGATAGCGAAAAAAAATTTGAGGACAAAATAACTAAAAAAGATTTAAGTCAATTTGATAAAACTCAAATAAAATTTGAGAATGAACTTTTAAAAAGTAGGAAGGATAGTCTAAATTTAGAAAAGAAATTAATTATTAAAAATATAAAGAATTTAGAAAAAAAAAATAAACTAATAAAAGAACAAATATCAATTAGTGAAAAACTTTTAGAAGTTGAAGCAACCAATCGATTTAAGCACCTTGAGCTTCTAAGAGAACTTTCAAATATAGAAGGAGAAATAGATGAACAAAAAAATAAATTAGATAATGTCATAATTAGCTTTAATGAAAAATTAAATAATGAATTCTCTATTTTAAATAAAGAAAAATCAGAACTTTTAAAAAGAATAAAAAAATATTCAGATAGTTTGAATAGAACTATTTTAAAGAGTCCNGTTTCAGGTATNGTTAAATTAATTTCAGTAAATTCAAAAGGTGCAATTATTGCNCCAGGNGTNACAGTTGCAGAAATTGTGCCTGAAAATGAAAAATTAATAATAGAAGCAAATCTNCCATTATCTGAAATTGGTTATGTAAAAGAAGGTTTAAAAGCTAAAATAAGNTTNAATTCTCCTGAGGGATCAAGGTATAAACCAATCAATGGTAAAGTCATGTTTGTAGGAGCGGATAGAATTTCTTCGGAAGAAGGAGAGAGCTTTTATTTAGTAAAAGTTGAAACTAAAGATTCATCTTTTTTTAGCAGAGGAAATGANACTTTTCAGNTATACTCNGGNGTACCAGTAATAGTGGGAATNATAACTGGCAAAAGAAGTTTTATTGATTACTTTATATCTCCTTTTAAATCTAAAATAAATTTTTCATTATCAGAAAGATAAAAATTAAAATGTNCCTTTAACTAAAGGAGCTAACTGATAGATTACTCCTTGTTTTTTATTTTTTAAATCTAAGAATTTATATAAGTCATCAAATACTCTAGAGCTATCTTTTTCGTCAACAATCATTGTTAGTATCTCAGATTCACTTGAATCTCCAAATTCTTGAANATCAAAAAGATCACTTGTTCTTCCATTTGCAATTCCAACAGTTTTAACAGATTTTAATTTAGAAAACTTTNCTATTANATTGTGNCCTAATCCTTTTTTTATTAATCCACCAATTTCAACAAACATTATTTTCCTCCAACTCTTTTTAGAACGTCAGCAGGTATATGGGTCGCTACTCTATCTAATTTACTCATCCACATTATACCTTTTCCAGGAGTATCTAATTCTCCAGCTAGAAACATTGCCTCAAAAATTCTATTAGATTGTTCTTTTGATACNATAATCCTAATAACTTCTTTTTGTTCATCAATTGTTACTCCAACCAAACCCATTCTATCTCTTACGCCAGTCCCTCTTGCGTAGTTAATTGTTGCACCTTGTGACCCTGACTCGGAAGCAGCTTTAACTATTTTATCTGCTAAGCCATTTTGTACAACACAAGTTATAAGTAATACGTCAGTTAAATAAGTTATTTGTCTAGCCATTNAAGTATCCTTTATCTTTAAATATTTTTATATCATTTAATAAGGTTTTGAGAAAATTATATTCTCTATTGTAATTATTTATATCTATACTTTTCACTTCCCCCANTAAAAATTCTATTAATTAATTTTTTGTTTTAATCTAATAAATATTCCCATGCATAACACTGCTAATATTGGGCAGATACTTGCCATTGATAAAATACCAAAACCCTCGGTTGCTGAAACTGCATTTCCTAAACCAAGACCCATTGCAAGCACAAGTGGCACTGTTACTGGACCTGTTGTTACACCTGCACTATCCCAAGCAACATTAACAAATTCTTCAGTTGAAAAGTATGTTAATATAACGGCAACAATGTACAAGGGTATAAGAACAGCTGCTAAATCAAAAGCAAAAACTATTTTTCCAACTCCTAATGCAATNCCAAATGCAACACCACCTGCAACNCTATACATAAGCATTGATTTTTTAAATGCACCATTNGTTAAATCCTGAACAGTAGCNCCCAATGCGTTTAAAGCTGGTTCGGCTAGGGTTGAACCAAATCCTANAATCCAAGCAAACAATATAACGATAGTTAAACCTAATGTTTGAGAATAAATTGGTGAAACTTCACTAANNTCTATTTGCATGAAAGCTGCAGGCAATGTTGTTCCTGCTTGAGCTCCAATTGCGCCTAGACCATAAGTTAAACCTACATTAAATACACACATTCCAATAATTGAAAGNGCTAGACCATAACCTGTAACTAAATTATTNGGNAGTTTAGATTTAAGTATTCCAAAAAGAACTATCATTAAAAAAATTACAAGAGGTAAAATTGACTGAATTCCAGCAACAATTTCAACTAATGGTGTTTTATCCCACTTTGTNANCTCAACNGAAGATTCACTNATACTTTGTGCTTTTAAATTATATGCATTAATTATTTCNTCGGGTGTTATTTGAANAGAAACAAAAATAGATAAACTTAAAACAGCAATTATTGGAAAAATTGANGCTAAAGTTACAACACCGAAACCTGATAATGATGAATCACCTTTACCNGCAGATGCAGCTATACCTATTCCAAGAGACAAAACAAGTGGAACAGTAACAGGACCAGTTGTAACTGCTCCACAATCCCAAGCTAATCCTAATATTGTTCTGAGATCCGGATTCAACCAAACATAATATGTTAAAAAAATGGCTGGGGTTAATGATAAATAAATCATTGGTTTTAATGACCATCCCTTTACAAATCTTAATGTACCTAGTACTGCTGCCAATCCTACACCAGCTCCTACAATAAGAACTAATGGTTGTGTCCAATTATTAAGTAATTCNTACAAATAAGGAGCTTTATTTGGATCAACGCTNCTTCCGAANGCTTGNAAAGCACCAATTGCAGGCTCAGCAAATGTTACACCTACTCCTAAAATAGCAATAATAACCAATACTGTTTTCATTGATGCTTTTTTAGGTAATTGATCTCCGATTATGGTACCAAAAGGCATTAATCCAACTTTTAGTCCTTCCATAAATATTGCTAGTCCAACAATAACAGCTATCAAACCAAGACATATTGTAGATGCTTCTCCAATTGGTTGTCTTAAAATTAATAATTGAAATAAGAATAAGTATGCAGCAAGTGGGAAAACTGCTTTAATTTGTTCAAGAATTCTTATGTATGTGTAGGGTCCAAGTAAATTTAATGCTTTAAAAGGACCTATTTTTATTTTTTTTGGTTTTAGTGCATTTAAATCGCCTTTGATAGGCTTTGGCGTTAAATGATTATAACTTATTGTCTTGTGTTGAATCTCAGATTCATGAATATAATCAGAGTATTTCATTACTTGAATTTAGCATAATTTAAGATTAATTCAAACAAAGAAAGAAAAAATGAAAATTATTTATTTAAAAAATCATTCCAGATAATCTATGGTGCAGTTGTAATGCAAGAGAACTTATTACTGTAGGTTGATCTTTAAGTAATACTTTAAGTTCTTCCAATGATATGGGAAGTTCATGCTCTGAAGATTTAGCAAGTTCTTTAGATATTTGTTTGATTGTTTTATGTAAATCTAAGCTTGAGGATAACAAAAGTTCTTTTAAAGCAGCTGGTTTAATTTCGACTATTTCAGAAGGTACNACTGCCTTAACACTCGCCTTCCTTGGTTCTCCTAGAATAAGGGAAAGTTCTCCAAAAATTTCCCCTTCGGATAATTTTCCTATATTCTTTTGATCTATTTCAACTATAAAAGATCCAGAAGCAATTAAGTAAGCCGCTTCTCCTGTTTCACCTTGGTTAAATATATACTGATCTGGTAGTACTCTTATTTTATTAAGCATACTTATTTATTTAATTAAAGATTATAAAAAAATCTAAGTTATCCACAAAATAGTAAACATATTATTAGCTATTTTAATGAGTTTTTTTGGAATATCAATAGAAAAACTATTAGTTATCCACAACTTAAATTTAAAAATTATTTACTAGTAGCAACGAATACTCCATCCCAATCTTGGGGAGGAGGNTTTTTTTTGAATTCATTTATTCTAATTTTAATTATACTGTAGTATTCAAACATTACTTTATCCATTAACTCTTCACATTCTAGTATTATTCTCATAGCTTGATCCCATTCTTGATTAAAATAATTTTTAAGCATTAATTTATGTTTAGTTTCAAGTAATTTAAAGGCACTATTTTCTCTAAATTCTTTATTACCTAAAAGAGTATAGATTGAAACTGCTTCTTTTTTACCTTTGACAGCAATATTATCCAATTGTAATGTTGCATAATCAATATTTACAGCCTCATATGTTTCCGGTCCTATAACAGTTTTAACACCATAGCCTTTGGACTGACCTTCTAATCTTGATGCAAGATTTACGGCATCACCTAAAACAGAATAATCAAATCTTTGATCTGAACCCATATTTCCAACTACACAATCACCAGTATTAACACCGATACCAATTTTTAGTTCTAAAAATTTATTATTATTTTCCTTGGCTTCCATTTCTCTTTCTTTGTTTAATTTATATAATGCTGAGTGCATTTTTAATGTAGCATCACAAGACATCATTTCGTGCGTTTTAACACTTATTGGGGCATTCCAAAAAGCCATAATACAATCTCCCATGTATTTATCAATTGTTCCATTATGACTAATTATTTCATTTGTTAATGGGGTTAAGAATCTATTTATTAATTTTGTTAGGCCCTGTGGATCGGATTTAAATGATTCAGAAATTGTTGTAAAACCTCTTACATCACAAAAAAGAAAAGTCATTTTTTTTGTTTCGCCACCAAGTACTAATTTATCTGGATCTGCTGCTAATTGTTCAACGAGAGCAGGGGATAGATATTGAGAAAATGCACCTCTTATTTGTTTCTTTTCATTTGCATCTCTTAAATAATTAGCAAAGGTTGTGCTAAAATAAATAATAAAAGTTGAAAATGAAGCAAAGGTTGGATCAAAGAGAATCTTATCTTCAAGATANAATNTNATACTNAAGTAAAAAGCACTTCCCAAAATTAAACCTAAAAATGAGATATTTAAAATAGGACCAAATTTCANAGCTGATAAAGTAAATAAAAATCCTAANAAAATTANAAAAAGAGCNTCATAGAAAGGCATNTTTACTCCNGAACGAAGAAAAGGTGAACCAGTTATTTTTACCTTTTGNGATTCNAAAATNGCTTTTTCNTGNGGTAATCCTTTTTTGATTGCTGCATTATAAATATCATCAGATNTTTTTTTACTTGTGTANTANAGNATTGCNTCAATGAGAGTATCAATTAAATTNGCATGAACTTCNACTCCTGGCATTCTCTCCTCAACAGAAGTTGGNTTAATATCTTTTAAACCNGTTGCAGANGTCCCCATAATNCCTAATTTNCCTTGTAATCTNTCTTTTCCAACTCTACCTTTNATNATATCAACNGCNCTNACATAGTATCTTGAATTATNNCCTTTTCCNTCATCTGGACTCCCATAATGNATCCAAACTCTTCCTGATGNATCTGTTGGNATAGCNGCTTTNCCAATCGCNTTAGTTTGCATAAGAACACTTTCAATACCATTNATTCCGGTTTTAGTTGCAATACTGTTACCTTGAAANGCNACTCTTATCATTTCAAGTGCTAGAGTTGGTCTAATTTTTNCAGCAATATTTGAAATCAAAGGNACTCTTCTAATAATTCCATCTGGTTCTTGAGCNAGAGAGATGGTTCCAGCACCAAAAGCATTTTTTTCAAATTCACCTACATTTGCCAAAAGACCTATATAGGGATTAAGCCATTCTTTTGGATTTTTTCCAAGTGAAGCTTTAACAGATGTTTCTTGAACATCTTTTCTTTTTGCGTCTCCCTCGCTATTTAAAGCAGAATGACCTAAAACAATCTTTAATTTAGGATTTGATGGATTAAATTTTTCATTTTTTTTAAGCATATATTTTACTGCAACCTCTTCATTGGTGGGTAAAAGAGATAACTTTTCAGATAGAACAGGATTTCTTAATTTAATATCTTCAGCAATTAAGTTTGGAGATGTTCTGTCGGGTTCAGCAAATAAAATATCTAATCCAAGAACTAGCATGCCTGCTTCAGCACTTTTTTTAAATAAATCTGCTAAAACTGTTCTTGACCATGGCCATTGTCCAACTTCTTCTAAAGACTTTTCATCTATATCAACAATCACAGTATAGGTATGGCCTTTAGTTTCTCTTGGAGTGAATTTTTGCAGTGTATCAAAATATTTAAGCCTTAAAACTTCAACAATTTCTGGATCTGATATTCTAACTAAACCAAATAATATTGAAAAGGACAAAGCAGCAATCGTTACTATAGATCTAAATTTAAGTTTTAAATTCATATTTTTTTTATATTTTATGGTTCCTCGAAACTATTACCAAGAGTTCTAACTAAAGGATAGATAAAATAAGTTATTAACCTTCTTTTACCAACTCTAATTTTTCCAGAAACTTTCATTCCAGGCATTAAATTAAAACCAGGAGGAGTATCTCTTAATTCATTTTCGGTTATTTCAACCCTTGCTCTATAAAAATTTCCGTCTTTACCATCTACATCTTTGTCTACAGTATCAGCAGAAATATATGTAACCTTACCTTTAAGCTCTCCATGTTTAGTAGCTGGCAAAGCACTTAATTGAATTTTTACTGAAGTATCTGGAATTAGTTTTCCGATATCTGAAGGATCAACATCAAATATGGTTAACAATTCAACTCCGGTAGGGACTAATGTAACAACTGCATTGCCTGGATTAATAACTGAACCTGGGTATAATGAATGTAAATTTAAGACCATACCAGAGGAGGGCGCTCTAACAATTACATCAGTTTGTTGTCTTTCTAGTTTTTTAATATCTTCTTGAAGAGCCATTCTTTGATCTTCTAAAGTAACAACTTCATCGTTTATTCCACCAAACCACTTGCTCATATATTCTTCTTTACTTGATTTTAGTTCGCTTAATTTGTTACTTGTTTTTGTATATTCTTTTTCTAGTGATAAAGTTTTATTTCTTTCTGCTAAGACCTGAGATTCAGAGACCAAATCAAGTTCAAATAGACTTTGTTTTGAAGCTTCAAGTTTTCTTTGAATATCTAATTGCTCTTCAATAAATTTTAAATCATCAAGTGTAGACGAAATACTTTTTTTAAGTGAAGCTGACTTTGCCAAGTATTGTTCCTTTTTATCTTTAAAAATAGTATTTTGCCTATTATCGATTGGATTACCTACATCATTATCATTTCTAAGTAACGATTGTTTTTGTAATCGGTCTAGTTTAGCTTCTATTACATTTAATTGATAATTTAATTTTCTTTTATCAGCTTTTTGTAAAATATCGTCAAAAATGACAAGCGCTTCACCTTCTATGACTTGTTGTCCTTTTTTAACCAAAACTTCTTTAACTACTGACTTATAATTTGATTGAACTTCAATATTTGGAACAATTGTAGTTATTTTACCTTTTGCAGTAATTGTAGTATCTATNTCTGAAATTGTACTCCAAGCAATAAGAAATAATATTAAAGATGCAAATGCATAAATTGTATATCTNACNGGTTTTGGNACTTGCTTAGAANTNATTTGATCGATATCTGAATCGAACTCATCAAGTAGTTCATTCATTTTTTGTTGTTTCTCTTGCTTTTCTATCTCTTCTTTTGTTAATTTTTTTGATTCAGTATTCTTTTTCTCATCATCATTATTCTCTTCCTGATCTGAAGATTCAAATGCATCAACAGTTAATTTTTCATTAGCATTTCTTGCATAACTCGCTAATTGTTGCATCATGCTAAAAGCAGTTTGTGGAGAGTTCTTTAAGTATGATAATAATGCGCCTTTATCAATCTCTTTTACAATAGTGTCTTCAGTAGCCCTTGCCATTGCACTTCTTGGTTGTTTATCTATTAATGCCATTTCACCAAAAAGAGCGCCTTTTTTTAATAAGGACAAAGTTACATATTCTTCTCCAGTAAATTTGCAAATTTCAATTTTTCCTTTAACTATCTGATAAGCAAAATCACCAACTTCTCCTTCTCTAAAGAGAACATCTCCTGATGCTAAATTTCTTAAAGCTGGTTGATTTGGTTTTGTCATTTTCTATCTCAATTTTCTTAAATTATTTGAGCTAATCATATTCATTTGTTTTTCATATTGNTCTTTAAAGAAACCTTCATTTCCCTGAAGCTCTTCGAAAGTTCCATTTTGCGAAATCTTACCGTCATCAAGAACTAAAACTTTGTTACATAATCTGAGATGCCAGAGTCGGTTTGAAATTATAATTAATGTTCTTCCAACAGAGATATCTGGTAGCGCATCATACAATTTAATTTCACTATCAACATCAAAACCACTAATGGCATCATCAAGAATTAAAATTCTTGGATTCCTTATTAGAGCTCTTGCAATTGCAAGTTTTTGACGCATACCTGTTGAAACATTTGAAGCATTTTCTTCTAAAAAGGTTTCATATCCATCAGGAAACTTTTCAATTTCATCATGAGCAAAAACTTTTTTTGTTGACCATATTATCCTATCCATAGATGAATTTGGCATTGGTTTTGCGATGTTTTCTCTGATAGTGCCTGGAAAAAAATAGCTATCAGAGCCAACAAGTGAGACTTGAGATCTTATATGACTAAGATCTANAAGTCTCAAATCAACGTTATCTAGAGCTACGATACCAGATTGAGGTCTATATAGACCTTGAATAAGTTTGGCTAAGGTACTTTTTCCGCAACCACTTTTCCCTGTTATACCTANAATTTGTCTTGGGTTAATCTCACAATCTACGTTCTTTATTATTTTTGTTTGATCATCATAACCAAAAGCTACGTTTTTAAATGATACTTGACCCATTAGTTGGGGCTTTTGTCCTTTTACACTTGTTTCAGAGTTAGCATCAATAATACCTGAAACAACTTGAATTGATGTGAGTAATTTAGAAATTTCAGTTTTTAGAGTAACTAAAGCAATAATTGGTGAAGAAACTCTTGAAGCTAACATATTAAAACCAACTAAAATACCAGCTGATAGTCCACCACCAAAAACAAGATGAACTCCAACAAAAATTACCATTGCTGTCATTAATTGATTAATAGTAGAAGTTACATTATGAAGAACACCAGTTTTTTTTTGAACCTTTTCAGCTTCAATAATATAATTAGCTTCTATATCTCTCCAAGCATCTTTTAATCCAGGTTCCAAAGCTAATCCTTTGACATTTTCAATGCCATTAACTGTGGTTGAAACAAATTGATCTCTTATTTTAGCAGCCTTTCCCATTGGACCAATGGCATCTCTTTGTTTTTTACTAAAATACATTGAAGCTAATGCTCCAGCTAAACTGAATAGTAATACTACAGTAAATAAAATTGGACTATAAAAAAAAAGTATTGGAACAAATACAACAAGTGCTATTGAATCTAGTGCAGTTGAATAAACTTTTTGTGTTAAAAGCATTTTTATTTGAGATATTTGACCTGTAAACCTCGCGAAAGAAATAGACTCTTTATTGAATCTCTGCATAGGAAGTGAAATAAGCTTTTCAAAGGCTTTAATTGATAGTTTTGCTTCAACTTTTTGAGATAAAAAATCAAGTAGATAACTTTTGAGATAACCAAGGACACCGTTACAAAGATAAGCTACAATAACTCCAGATGTAATTACATATAATGTTGAATAAGCTTCATAATTTACAACTTTATCAAGAACAAGCATCATAAATACTGCTGGAACAACAGCAAAAATATTTAGTATTAGCCCTGTGATAATTAATTGAATTAGTACTGAACGATTTCTTAATGTTTCTCCCAAAAGCCATCCAATTGATAATTCACTTGTTTCTTCGAAAAGTTTTAATTTAGGCTTTAATAATAAAATTTCACCTTTCCAGGCTTTTGAAAGCTCACTTAATGTAATTTGTTGAGGCTTGGGTGCAGGGTTTCCAGTGTCTAGAAAAAGAATACCTTTCTCTTTTTCTATTTCCATTACCCTCAAAGCTATAATATATCTTCCATTTTTTAAACGAAGTATTTGTTGTTTTTTTGATAAAAGTTTAGTTAATTCGTCAGAAGATATTTCACTTGATTTAGCTTTTAAGTCAAAATGTTTTGCTAATTGACACATTTCAGGAAGAGTTAATTCTCTGTCATCAAGATTAAAGCGTTCAGGAATATCATTTGCTCCAATGTGAACTCCAAGTTGCCTTGCAAGGAGCATCAAAGACTTTTGTGAACCTCTTAACATTTTTTAATAATATTAAATATATATAGAATGTCCAAATAAAAAACCCTCTATCTAATAGTTTAACTAAAGGATTTTTTAATAATTATCTATATAGTTATAATAAAAATATATCGTGTTTAAATCGAAATTAGTTTGCTTCAAGATCATTTAAAGTCATTAAACCGCAGGATTTCAGCAGATCAAATGAAGAAGTAATCAATTGAAACCTTGAATTTACAAGATTAGCCTCCGCTTGAGTGAGTTCTTTTTCTGCATCTAAGATATTTAATGTAGTTCTTGTTCCAACACCTGCCTCTTTTGCAACACCTTCAAGTGCCACAATATTGGATTCAACAGATACTTCTAAGGATTTAATGCTAGACTTTAAACTTTCAATTTTTTTCCAAGCACTTTGAATTTCATGCTTAAGGTTTATTTTTTTACTTTCTAGAGATTTTTGAATAGCCAAAGCATAATTT
>PALK01000039.1 GCA_002710765.1 Rickettsiales bacterium
AATTATAAAAATGGAGTTAATTTAAAATTTTGTAGTTCAAATCTTTCAATAAATAAAAATATTGCAGGTTTTAAACATTTAAACAGACTTGACTCAGTTGTTGCTAGATCGGAATGGACAAATCAAAATATTTTTGAAGGTATAATTACTGATATTGATGGAAGTATTGTTGAAGGAACAATGACAAATATTTTTTGTATTAAGAAATCAAAATTATATACACCTAATATAAGTGAGGTAGGGATAAAAGGTATAATGCGAGATGTGATATTAGAAAAATTTTGTGGATATTTTAAACAAACTATAGAAAAAAAAATTACGGTTAAGTTTTTATTAGAATCAGATAGTGTATTTATAACAAATTCTATTATTAAAATAGTCCCGGTAAAAAAATTAGAAAAAAAAAAATATAAAATACATTCAGCAATAAGAGATCTAATAAAAGAAATTAAAAATGAAAAATTATTAGAATACAAATAATTAAGGAAACTCTTTTTTAAAAAGTTTGTATTCTTCTATTATTTTATTGTTATTTGGGTAAATTTCCATTGCCTTAGAATAGTAAAGGTCCGCTTTTNGGAGGTAACCAGCAAGCAAGCAAGTTCTGGCTAGTATCAGCCAACCTTCTGGATCTTGAGAATTTTTTTTAAGTTTACCTTCTAAAAAGATAATTAGTTTTTGAGGATCAATATCCTTCGAATTTTTTAATTCGTTTTCTAAAATTTCTTGGTAATTAAAAATTTTTGGACTACCTTTCAAGAAGTATAATCCTAGACAAGAAGATGTGATTAAAATAAAGGAAATTAAGAATATTTTATAATTTTTGAAACCAAATATGTAAGTTGTAAAAATAAAAGAAATAAAAAATAAAAGAAATAAAAAAAAGTAAATCATTATTTATTTTTTTTTAAAAAAACTAAAGTATAATAGGAAAAAAAGAAAAAAAGGAAGACCCCATAAAATAATAGTGTAGCTTTTGAATGGTGGCTTGAATAATACGAAATCGCCGAATCTACTATGAATATAATCTGTAATTTCAGAATCAGTTTGACCTTCAAGAAGTTTTTCTCTTATTAGAACTCTGAGATCTTTAGCAATATCAGCATTAGAATTTCCAATATCTTCGTTTTGACAAACTAAACATCTAATATTTTTACCAATATCTCTTGCTCTTGATTCTAAAGCTTCGTTATTGAGAATTTCATCGGGTTCTACTGCAATTGAGACGATAGGGAGCAAAAAAATAATGAAGATAATATTAAAAGTTATTTTCATTTTTAATCTCATGAATAATGGAATCTAACAAACTTAAATCTCTTTTCATAATTGGGCCTATATGTTTGTATCTTATCATTCCATTTTTATCTAAAATAAAAGTTTCGGGTAGTCCATACACCCCCCATTCTATACTTGCTTTGCCTAAAGGATCTCCTCCTATTGATTCAAAAGGATTNCCATATGTATTTAAAAAATTTTGTAACTTTTCTTTAGAATCTTTTTTGTTAACTCCATAAATTTTAAAACTTTTAGATAAGTATTTTAGTTGGGGGGCTTCAATGGCACAAGGNGTGCACCATGAGGCAAAAAAATTAANAATTTTNATTTCCTTGTTNTTTTCAATGAGTATTTTTTTATCAAAGTTTTTGTANGGAGNAATTTTTGTTAATGANAAATCTGGAGATTNNGTATTGATAAGGTTAGAAGGAACTATTTTAGGATCCTTAGAAAGTCCATGAAAGAAAATATAAATCATTACNAAAATTAGTGTAAAAGGTAGAATATACCTCATCNTTTTCCTTTNAAGTTTTTTATTAGAGCAATACAACCTCCAAGAGCCATAAATAAAATACCTGTCCAAATCCAAATTACGTAAGGATTAAACCATATTCGTGTTGTCCAAGATTTTAAATCTTTGGTATTTTGATTTTTATCGCCAATGGCAATATAAATATCTCCAAGTAATGTTGAATGAATTGCAGCCTCTGTTGTGACTTGATTGCCAGCATTATAAAATCTTTTTTCTGGATGAAGTGTTTTAATAAATCTATCATTTTTATATAGGTTGAAAGAACTAAAAACACTTTTGTAATTTGCAATTTTTTTTGTTTCAACGCCCATAAATTCAACTGTAAATTTATCAATATTAATTTTTTCTCCTATTTGTTGAAANTGTATTTTTTCTTTTTTTAATACTGATGCACCTGTTGCTCCAAGAATAAGTAANGCTATNCCAAAATGAGCAAAAGNTTGAGAAAGTAAATTTGATGGAAGGGCTAGTAACTTCTTTTTTAAAAAATAATTTTTTTTTAATTGATCTAATATTTCAAATAATGAACTGGCTCCTAACCAAATTGATAAGGTAATAAATATAATTGATATAATTGGCCCACCATATTGATAGTACCAAAAAACTAGCGTTGAAACGAAGATAATTAGTAATAAAACCTTCAATTTTTTGAAAATTTTTACTAAGTCATCTTTTTTCCATTTAAGAAATGGACCAATAATCATACCAAAAACTAAGGGAAACATAAAAGGGATAAGAACTGAATTAAAGAAAGGAGCACCAACAGAAATTTTTTTGTCAAAGAAAAGATCAGATATTAGTGGATATATTGTACCGAAGAAAATAGTTCCAGCTATCGTTAACATAAATATATTATTTAAAGATATTGATCCTTCCTTTGAAATTGGTTCTATGAATTCAGTATTTGTAAAGCTAGAAAAATTTCTTAAAAAAGCATGAACTCCAAAACCAACAATTATAGTTAATAAGAACAAAATAAATACACCTCTAGTAGGGTCATTAGCAAATGCATGAACTGAAACTAATACTCCAGATCTAACTAAAAAAGTTCCTAATAAACTTAAAGAAAAAGTTATTATTGATAATAATAATGTCCATGAAATTAATTTTCCTGTTTTTTCAGAAACAATAATAGAATGAAGTAAAGCTGTCCCAGTTAACCATGGAAGTAATGANGCATTTTCNACTGGATCCCAGAACCAAAAACCTCCCCATCCTAACTCATAATAGGCCCACCAACTTCCAAGGCCAATTCCACAAGTTAAAAAAATCCATGAAAAATAAACCCAAGGTTTCATTATTATAATAAATTCCTTACTAATCTTTTTTTTTAATAGAATCCCAATCGCTATAGAATAAACAATCGAAAAACCAACATATCCGAGNTATAAAAAAGGTGGATGAATAGCAAGACCAGGATCTTGTAATAAAGGATTTAAGTCTCTGCCTTCAACTGAGGGAGGGAATATTCTTGTAAAAGGATTTGACGTTAATAAAATAAATATCCCTATTAAGAAGCATAAAATTCCCTGAATACACAATATATCATTTTTTAAGTCTTTATTTTTAACGTCATTTTTTGAAAACAAATATCCAAAAAATGTCATTACTAAAAGCCATAACAATATTGAACCCTCGTGATTTCCCCAAACACCAGTTATCTTATATATAATTGGTAGCTGACTATTTGAGTTATCTGAAGTTATTTTAAGAGAAAAGTCTGAAATTATAAAACTATATGTCAAACAAATAAAAGAGAATAAAGTTGAAATGAATATAAGTTTACTTAATTTTTCTGGTAAGAAAGACAATGCATAATCTTTGTATTTATTAATATGTATTAAAAAGATCTGATGAAAGAATAGCGCTGAACTAAATATCACAGAAAAAATTAAAAAGCATAGTCCAAGTTCTGTTATCATAATTTTTCCTCTGAATTAGAAAGCAAATCTTTAACTTCTGGAGGCATATAATTTTCATCATGTTTTGCTAAAACCTTTGATGCCGTGAAGGTTTTATCCGATGCTATTTTACCCTCAACAACAACACCTTGTCCCTCTTTAAATAAATCAGGAAGAATCCCTATATAAGTAACAATTATAGAATTATTCAGATCAGAAACTTCAAACTGTATTAGTTCTATTTTATCTTTATCATTTTTTGTAATTGTCCTCTTTAATGTATTNGGTTTTACCATTCCACCTAACCTTATTTTTTCTTTAATAGTTAATTTTTTTTCTAAAACTTCTGTTGGTGAGTAAAAAAAAACTANATTGTCTCTCAAATTAAAAAAGAGAATTATACAACCNAANGAAAAAGATAACATCATTAGAATAACAAAATATAATCTTTTATGTTTAGCCTTCATTTCTATTACTTGCCTGTTTAAAAACTTTTTCTAATTTTCTATTTCTAGATACAGATTTAATTTTTAAAATTATTACAATCAATANAGTAATGAAATATGCTGAAATAACATAAAAAAAATAATCNNCTGAATTTATAAAATTTAAAAAATATTCCATAAGTACTTAATTTAAATTTGATTTTATGACTTCGATTTTNCTCATCAAAATTTCTCCCTTAATTCTAGTTAGCAAAATAGATAAAAAAATCAATAAGAATGATGAAGNCATNATTAATAGTGGAGTAAGTATTAATGTATCAATAGTAGTTGGTGATAGTTTTGTTATACTTGCTGGTTGATGAAGAGTATTCCACCAGTCAACAGAAAATTTTATAATTGGTAAATTTACTACTCCAATAAGAGTNAGAATTGCAGCATTTTTATCCCCTTTTTTTATATCTTCATATGAATTTGNGACTACAATATGACCCAAATAAATAAANAATAAAATTAACTCTGAAGTCAATCTTGCATCCCAAACCCACCAAGNACCCCAAGTCGGTTTCCCCCAAATAGAACCAGTTATTAATGTTATTAATGTAAAACTGGCACCAATAGGCGCACAAGACCTTGAGATTATATCTGCTAAAGTATGTTTATAAACGATAGAAATGAAACTACAAATAGCCATTATAAGATATATTTGTAAAGACAACCAAGCAGATGGAACATGAATATACATAATTCTNACTGTTTCTCCTTGAAGATAGTCTGGNGGAGAATCAAAAAAAGANAAATATAACCCAATTACAAAAAAAAGAAGACCACTCAATGANATCCATGGATAAATTGATTTCGATAATTTTTGAAAATTTGATGGGTTTGAAAATCTGTACATCATCTATGAATCTCTTTAATTGCTAATTTTCCAGTAAAAATAGTAATTGGTAATGTAATTAAAAAAATGGCAATTAAAATAAAAAAGTTTTGCAAAGGGCTAATTAATTCTCTAAAAAGTTCTATGCAACCGACACCAAAAATTAAAATTGGTAAATATAAAGGCAATGCTAAAAGTATTAGTAATATTTTATTATTCTTAGATTGAATAGAAATTAATACCATTGAACTTGAAATAAGTAAAAGAGTTGGACTTCCAAGAAATATTGATATTGCAAGAATTNTAATTTCTGTANTATCTAATTGCATCATTAAACTTAAGAATGGNGTAACAAATAAAATTGGAATTATCAAAAAAACCCACATNATAAATAGTTTGCTCAAAATTATAATTTCATATGAGAATCCAGTTACTTTTAATTCTTTTATACTCCCATCTAAAAAATCAGGTAAAAAAAAGTTTTCAGAACTCAAAATAATTGTAAATAAAATTATTGTCCAAATTATTGCATGACCAATTTTAGATAGTAACTCAGGATCTGAACCAAGTGCAATCATAAAAATTGAAGCTCCCATTATGTAAAAAAATACATTGATTAATAAATTACTTATATGCCTAAGATTAATATTAAGTTCTCTTTGGCATAGTAAAATAAATTTTTTCATAACATTTCCCATGAGTTGAATTCTGGGTGTGTTTTTTTTTGGAATGCAAATTTATTCAAATCAATGATTAGCGCAGTTTTAAATTGAAACTTGAGATGAGAGGAGAGTATAGTAGAACCTCCTTTTTTTTGATGAGCATCGAGAAGTGAAAGAAATTTTCTTTCTGATTGAGCATCTAATCCATTTGTTGGTTCATCTAAAATCCAAACAAATGACTCAGTAAATAATAATTTACTAAGTGCAACTTTTCTTTTTTGCCCCATGGATAAACTTTTCAAGGAAGAATCACATAAATTATCGATTTTAAAAAAACTTAATTTTTTAGTTATTTGTCTCTTGGAAAGTATAATTTTGTTTAATCTTAACCACACATTAAGGTTTTCAAAAACAGATAATGAATCTTTAAGACAATTTTCATGACCAATAAAAAGAATTTTTTTTTGTACACCCGAAAGTAATTTATTTGTATCTATTAGAATCTTACCTCTTTTTGTCTCTAATATACCTGCTATAGTCTCTAATAATGTTGATTTTCCAATTCCATTTGAACCTTTTAAAATCAGAGTTTGAGATTTCTTTAAATTTAAATTAAAATCTTGAAACAGTAGTTTCTTATTTCTTTGAATGCTTATTGAGTCAATTTTTAAAAACATAAGTTTTTGGGTATTGTTTAGTCAAAAAAAATAATTAATTAATAACAAAAATAAAGATAAAGATAAAGTTATGAACAATCACTCTAATTATTTTAAAAGTTTAGATAAAATAAATGTTAATGGAAATACTTTTAACTTTTATAGTTTAAAAAAAGCTCAGTCTAATGGGNTTTCTAATATAAGTAACTTACCTGTATGTTATAAAATTTTACTTGAAAACCTCATAAGAAATCATGATGAATTACTAGTAAATGAAGANGACGTTNTGAAAGTTGTTAATTGTAATGTCGGAAGTGAGATTCAATTTAAACCATCAAGGGTTNTGATGCAGGATTACACAGGAGTTCCGGCAGTTGCAGATTTAGCTGCAATGAGGGATTTATTGAATGATGAAAAAAAAGACCCGAAAATAGTTAATCCTCTTGTNCCAGTTAGNNTNGTTGTAGATCATTCAATAATTGTTGATGATTTTGGAACTCAGAATGCNATAAAAAATAATATAAAAAGAGAATTNGAAAGAAATAATGAAAGATACAAACTTCTGAANTGGGCCCAATCATCATTNAAAAANTTTAAAGTATTTCCTCCTGGTTCNGGTATATGTCATCAAATTAACCTAGAGTTTTTAGCAGAGGTAGTTAATAAGAATAAAGGTTTTTTGTACTTTGATTCAGTTGTTGGGACAGATAGTCATACAACGATGATTAATGCATTATCGGTGTTAGGTTGGGGAGTAGGTGGAATTGAAGCTGAAGCAGTTATGCTCGGACAATCAGTTTCTATGCTTATTCCAGAAGTTGTTGGTGTGAAACTTTATGGAAAATTAAGAGATGGTATTACTGCAACAGATCTGGTTTTATTTATAACAGAAAAATTAAGAAAATTAGATGTGGTTGGAAAATTTGTCGAATTTTATGGACCAGGTTTAAAATATCTTTCTGTATCAGAGCGTTCTACAATATCTAATATGGCACCTGAATATGGAGCAACATGTGGATTGTTTCCAATTGATAATGAAACTTTAAATTATCTTAAACTCACAGGTAGAGATAAAAAACATATAAAAATTGTTGAAGAATATTCAAAATCACAAGGCACGTGGCATAATAAAACTTTTAATCAAATTGATTATGGTGATTTACTTGAAATTGATTTAGATTCAATTAAAAGTTCTTTAGCAGGACCTAAAAGGCCTCAAGATAGAATTAATCTAGAAGATATTGGTAAAGTTTTTTTAAGGCAAATAGCTAAAAAAGTTTCTAATGATTCTGATTTCAAAAAAAAAAAGAGTTTAAAAGATGGTAGTGTTTGCATTGCAGCTATTACAAGTTGTACTAATACTTCTAATCCCTCAGTGCTCATAGCAGCTGGTCTGATAGCAAAAAAAGCTGTAGAGTTCGGTGCAAAAATTCCGTATTGGGTAAAAACATCGCTAGCTCCTGGAAGTCAAGTTGTCGAAACATACTTAGAAAAAGCAGATTTAATTGGTCCATTAAATAAACTAGGATTTAATATTGTTGGTTATGGTTGTACTACATGTATTGGAAATTCAGGTCCTTTGAATATAGATGTAGAAAATGAAATTCAAGAAAAAGACTTAAATGTCTGTAGTGTTATTTCTGGAAATAGGAATTTTGAAGGAAGAATTCATCCACTTATTAAATCAAATTTTCTTGGTTCTCCTCCTTTAGTAATACTTTTTGCTCTTGCAGGCAGAGTTGATTTAAATTTTTACAAAGAGCCGATATTACAAATAAATAATAAAGATATTTTTTTAAAAGATTTGTGGCCATCACAAGGAGAAATTGAAAGTATTATGAATAAAGTTTTAAAGAAAAAAATTTTTATTAAAAAGTATTCCAGTATTTTTGAAGGAGATAAAAATTGGAAAAAAATTAATATTTCAAAATCAGATACTTTTAAGTGGTCAATGTCATCAACTTATATAAAAAAACCTCCTTTTATAGTTCAAGATAAGAAAAAGATGAAAATTGTAAATGAAGCAAGACCTTTATTAATTCTCGGTGATTCTGTTACAACCGATCATATTTCTCCAGCAGGTGTGATAAAGAAAAACGGTGCAAGTGGAAGATATTTATCTGAAAGACAAGTTTCTGAATTAGATTTTAACTCGTATGGTGCAAGAAGAGGAAATCATGAAGTAATGGTTAGAGGTACTTTTTCAAATATTAGAATAAAAAATAAGATAGTTAATAAAGAAGGAGGATATTCTCGCCATTTTCCGAGTAAAGATGAGGGTGAAATTTTTGACATTGCAAAAAAATATGAAAGTGAATCTATACCAATGATTGTAATAGCAGGGAAGGAATATGGAACTGGTTCATCGAGAGATTGGGCTGCAAAAGGAACAAAGTTATTGGGAGTAAAGGTTGTATTAGCTGAAAGTTTTGAGAGAATACATAGATCTAATCTTGTTGGAATGGGTGTTTTACCATTACAAATTATTGGAACAAGACTAGAAAGTCTAAACCTTGATGGTTCTGAGACCTTTAGTATTGGAGATATAAAACAATTTGAAAAAAAACCTAAAGTTAATAGCAATGTTTTAATAAAATATTTAAGTGGGGATCAAAAATCAATTAAAGTTTGTTCAAGAATTGATACATTAAAAGAAATTGAATACTTTAAAAGAGATGGTATTTTACCTTTCGTGATGGAAAAAATTAGAAGTGTAAATCAAAAATAAATAATTTATATTCTGTTAGTTCATTCGTTGAAATTTTAAATTGCATAAATATATAAAACATTGAATNTTTTTAGACAAATTGTTATGTATATGTTGATTTTTTATATTTAATCATATGACCTATATTGTTAAAGATGCTTGTGTAAAATGCAAATACATGGACTGTGTTGAAGTTTGTCCTGTGGACTGTTTTTATGAAGGAGAAAATTTCTTAGCTATTCATCCTGACGAATGNATCGATTGCGGAGTTTGTGAACCAGAATGTCCGGCTGAAGCAATAAGTGATGATAATTGTGAAGATGCTCAAAAGTGGATTGACATTAACAGACAATATTCAGAAAAATGGCCAAATATAACAAAGGCTGGTGAACCACCGGATGACAGGGATGATTGGAAAGATATAAAAAATAAATTCGAAAAACACTTTAGTCCAAACCCTGGAAAGGGCGATTAACCCATATCCAGTTCTGCTAAACTGTTACAAAAGATTAACTAATGGAGAAAAATTTGAAAAAAAATAGTGATGATTTAAACCTTGAAGTTGGTGATTTAGTTGTTTATCCAACATATGGTGTAGGTGAAATTGAAGAGTTTGATACACACCATATCGATGGAAATGACCACAATTTTGTACTTATAAATTTTAAGCAAGATAAAATGAAATTAAGAATTCCAATGGATAAAACTGCTGATTCTGGATTACGTAAACTTAGTAATAAAAAAAGATTATCAAAAGCCTTAGACGTTCTGGGAAAAATACCTAATTTAAAAAAAGATATGTGGATAAAAAGAGCCAAAGAATATGAAAAAAATATTAATAGTGGCGATCCTGTTCTTATAGCTGAAGTAGTAAGAGATCTTCATAAGAAAGATGATTTGTTAGAACAACAATCATATTCAGAAAGACAAATTTATTTAACAGCTTTAAATAGGTTAAGTAATGAGTATGCAGCTGTTGAAAGTATAGATAAGAAATTATCAAAGAAGAAAATTGAAGAACTTTTGAACGCTTAAATTGATTCGTTTACAATTACTTTAACTTTATCACCAGCTTCAAGTTTTTTTGATTTTAAATCATTAATGATAGTAAATAATTCTTTAGAAAATTTATCGGTTATATTTCTTTTTTTATAGAAGCTTTCGATGCTTTCTTCTTGGTCTATAGTGAAAATTCTAATTTTACTTGTTTTATAATTTGAAATTTCATTATCTTTAAGCAATCTAAAACTATTAACGAGTTCAAAAAATTTTTTTTCAACTTTTGAAAATTCTTTTTTTTCTGTAGTCAAAATAAATCGATATATAGTTTTTCTATTTTTTATAGCAAAAAGTCTAAATCTTTTTTTCTTTTTAACTATTACAGTTGTAATTGCTTCTAATTTATTAATATTAAATTCTTTATAATCTATAAAATTCTTGTTTCGAGTCCATTTTTTTAAGTAATTTAATAGATTTTTTGAATCTTGATAATTATCAATATCAAATACGATCTTTTCATTACTATTAATGTAAGTTCCAACTAAATGAGTCGGAAAGTTTTTGAACCTAAAGTTTTCAGAAAAATCAAATTTGATTTTCAAACCAGTGTGTATAAATTTATTAGAGAGCAATATTCCCTCTTTTTCAGGTGGACCAAAATCAATCCCATCAATTTTTCTTAAAAAAACTTGTTTTCCAATTATNGGGTTAGCTGGAGTGTTTTTTTTTGATGCAATTTTAACCTCATTAACTCTTTTTTTTGATAATGGATGTGTTGACATTAAATCTGATTCTGTANTTNNTTTTATATTNCCTGATTTTCTATTTTCAAAATTAGAGTANTCTNCCATGATTCTCAAAAAATTNGCCATTTCTNTAGTTTTAAANCCTGCTCTTTTCATNTATCTTATTGCTAATTTATCAGCCTGATATTCTTGTTCTCTTGAATAAGAAAGAAGATAAAGACCTGCAGACTGGTTTATTAAATTTTCAATGAGAATATTATTTCCTAGGCTACCTAAAATATTAGCCAAAATACCTGTACCGATGGTCTTGGTATATCTTTTTGCGGTATGTCTGGCAGTAACATGACCAATTTCATGGGATATAACTCCTGCTAGTTGAGCTTCATTTTGGCAAATTGCAAGTAGNCCTCTTGTTAAATATATATATCCACCTGGCAAAGCAAAAGCATTTACTAATTCTGTATCTAATATGGTAAATGTAAATTTTAAATTGGGGAGTTCAGAAGTGCTCACTAAAAAGTTCCCAAGAGATGAAACATAGTTTTGAATTTTTTTATTATTGTAGATCCCCCCAAATTGATTAATAATTTTTTTATTTTCCTGTCTACCAATTTCTAATTCTTCACTTTCAGAAATAAGAGAAAAATCACTTTCTCCAGTGGCAGGGTTGATTTGACAGCTAGTAAGAGAAAAAAAAATTATTAGAATAATTGTTAAATGATATGTAATATATTTTATATTCAATTTTAATTAATTAAAATGTTTANTTACTTAGAAGTTATATTTATACAAAGAAATTTTAAAATGAATTTTTTTTTTTTAATTTTTATAATTTTATTAATGAATTTTAAACCTCTCAAAGCTGATAATAATTATTCAAGATTTTCAGCGGGAATGGGAATTTATAATTTTATGAAAAATGGGGAGGCTATTTGTAGGAGTGGAACATGTGATAATTCCAGTGGTGACTTAAATGCAAGCAGTAAAATTGAAACATTTAAATCTACTTCTTTCGGCTATAATATTGAATATTTTACTGAAANAAATATNTTTAAGTATATTAAACCTTTTTTTGGATTTTTGGGAACNTCTCAAAATGCTTATTATGGATACTTTGGTCTTAGCGGAGATCTTTTTTTTGGAGATTGTAAATGTCTTGTTNTAACNCCTAGTCTTGCAACAGGTTGGTATATTGATGGTGATGAAATTAAACTAGGAAATCATGTTCAATTTAGAAGTGGAGGAGATATAATGTATAGATTTAGAAATAACGTCAGAGTTGGTCTGGGAGCTTTTCATATTTCAAATGCCGGTTTAGGTGATAGCAATCCTGGATCAGAACAACTTATATTTAAGTATCAAATACCATTTAATTAAGGTAATTTATTTCTATGAAATTATTCTTTTTATTTTTAATTCTAGTCAAATTAAGTTTTAGTTCATTAAGTGCAAAGGATAATAAACCTAGGTTATCTGTTGGAGCTGGTCTCTTTAATTTTATGAAAGATGGAACATCTCCTCATAATGATGAGTCTGGGGTTATGAATCTTGAGCTGTATAGTGGAAAAAAAATATTTAAATACATAAAACCTTTTGCTGGATTTTTGGGAACAAATGAAGGTACATACTATGGTTATGGGGGTTTTGGATTTGATATGTATTACACTAAAAGAAAAAATTGGATTCTTACCCCAAATGTTGCATGTGGTTTTTATAAAGATGGAAGAGAAATTAAAGCAGGAAATCCAATGGAGTTTTATATAGGTGTTGATCTATTTTATAGATTTAAGAACAATGTAAGAATTGGAGGTGGTATTTTCCATATTTCTAATGCAGACAGTGGCTATAGAAACCCAGGATCAGAAACACTGATTCTTAAATATCAAATACCTTTAAACTAAGGTGATTTATTTAATGTGATCTCATAGTTAAATTGGATATAACAATTCCCTCCTAAGGATTAATTTCTGGTTCAAATCCAGATGAGATCACCAAATTATTTAAGAATAAAAATATATGAAAAATTTNTTTGATTCACAACTAATAGAACATATTGAAGTCGCAAAAAAAACTAAGGATGATGTTTATAAGACTTTTAAAAAAGTTGTTAATATCTGTGTAAATGCAATTAAGAATGACAGAAAAATTTTATTTTTTGGTAATGGTGGAAGTGCTGCTGATGCACAGCATCTCGCAACTGAATTAACAGTCAGGTATTCAAAAAATAGATCAGCTATTCCAGCAATTGCTTTAACTACTGATTCTTCAGCAATTACTGCAATTGGTAATGATTTTGGATTTAAATATTTATTCGCAAGACAAATAGAAGCATTGGGGAATTCAGGAGATGTTGCGATCGGTATTAGTACTTCAGGAAAAAGTGAAAATATAATTTTGGGCTTGCGAGAAGCCAAAAATAGAAAGCTTAATACAATAGCTTTTACTGGTAAATTTACTAATAAACTCAAAGCTTGCTCTGATGAGATAATTTCAATTCCTGCAAAAAATACTGCTAGAATTCAAGAAATGCATATTACAATTGGGCAAATATTATGTAATGCAATAGAGGTAGAGCTTAAGTTATCAAGTTTTGTGGAGATTGAGACATTCAAATAAAGAGACTTTTCACAATAATAATCTCTATCCTAATTATAGGCTGTAGTTCAGAAAAAGATTATTTTCCTTTATTTGAGGGAAAAGTGATGAAATACCATATAGAATTTTCTGACAAAGGAAATAAAACTTCTTTTTCAAAACAGATTTATACAGTTTTAGATAAGAAAAAAAATACATATTCAGTATTAGGTAATAGTGGTCAATTTATCAAGTATAGTAAAAATTCTGATGGCATTAAAAGAGAGAAAATAGATTACATAAAAAGCGAGTATATTTTAAATAATGATGGCAAAATAAAGAAATATAAAAATTTTGATTTGCCCAAAGATAAGATTGACAGAGAAGAGAATCANTATGTAATAAAATTTCCTATAAAAATAGGTACAAGTTGGNNANTNAATGATTTAACAAGATTAAAAATGATAATAGGNTATGACAAAGTTTTTGAAACTTGGATACCCTTTGAATTAACAAATAAAATTGATGCAGTTGGAGAAAATNTAAGAATAAAAAATAAAATTTTTAAGAACTGCATAAAAGTTGTTGGTAAAGGANTTACAAGCTATAATGTTGGTCCTCCATTNGGAAACATTAATATTGAAGTAATAAATACTGATTGGTTTGCTCCTGGAGTTGGCCTTGTNAAGACAATTAGATCTGAAACATCTGATTCTGAAATAATGGGTCAAATTAATACAGTAAGGACTTTTGAGCAATAAAAGTTTTTTGGTGTTGATATTTTGTGTAAAATAATTAGATATTTTTTAGACTATGAGTAAAAATTTGCCAAAAAAACAAGGGCTTTATAACCCAAAAAATGAAAAAGATTCTTGTGGAATAGGCTTTGTTGCAAATATTTATGACATTCCCTCAAGAAAAATTATTGATCATGGTTTAAATATTTTGTGTAATTTAACTCATCGAGGTGCGGTAAGTGCAGATCCTAAAGCTGGAGATGGAGTAGGAATTTTAACCCAAATTCCACATCAATTTTTTCAAAAAGAATTAGCAAACAAGAACGTAATACTTCCTAGACCTGATGATTATGCTGTTGGAATGTTTTTTTTACCTCAGAATCAAGAAGAAAAGAACTATTGCTTAAAAGTAATAAAAAAATATTTTTCTAAATTCAATTTAGAATTGCTTTTTATTAGAGATGTGCCTGTAGATAAATCAATTTTAGGTGAGTCAATTAAGGGAAATGAGCCCTCAATAATTCAATTTTTTTTAAAAGAAAAGAACCCATCGAGAACTATTAATCAGTTTGAATCAATCCTTTTTATAGTAAGAAGGTACATTGAATTAGAATTAAAATCATTTGATTTTTATCCTGTTTCTCTATCACCAAGAACTATAATCTATAAAGGTATGGTCATGTCAGATAATTTGAAAGATTTTTATCTTGACCTTCAAGATGAATGTTTCATCTCTTCTCTTGCCATAGTTCATCAAAGATTTTCTACAAATACATTTCCAAGTTGGGAGCTGGCTCAACCATTCAGATTTTTGTGCCATAATGGTGAAATTAATACATTAAGAGGAAATTTAAATTGGATGAATGCTCGGGCTAGAATTTCAGAATCTAAATTTTTCTCTGATGACTTTAAAAATATAAATCCACTAATTTTTGAAGGAGTTTCTGATTCAGCAGCTTTTGATAATGCTTTAGAATATTTGATTATTGGAGGATATGATATTGAAAAAGCTATGATGCTATTAATTCCAGAGGCGTGGGAAAAAAATAATTTTCATTCAAGAGAATTAACCACATTTTATGATTATTATGCTAATTATATTGAGCCATGGGATGGTCCTGCAGCAATGTGTTTTACGGATGGTAGAAAAATTGGAGGTGTTTTAGATAGAAATGGTTTAAGACCATCAAGG
>PALK01000040.1 GCA_002710765.1 Rickettsiales bacterium
GACAGATAAGTTCGAGTTTAATAATATTATAAAATCGAAATTCTGTTTTTAGGTCCCTGTGGGCCTTTTTTTTTGTCTAAATCAAACTTTAAAATCCCAACTCAATCGATTACCTTATTTTAACCAAAACTTCCTATATAAGTTATTCTAAGTACCATTAGAACTAATACGTATTAATTTAAATTTTGATATGTAAAAAGTGGAGCCCCGGTGGAGCCCCAGAGTTTAGTTAAATAGCTATGATCCTTGAAACTCTTTGTGGGTGGTGCCGGTTGGGTGACTCGAACACCCGACCTACTGATTACAAATCAGTTGCTCTACCAACTGAGCTAAACCGGCTAAAATCAATAAAAAGTATAATAACAATTAAATTAATTCAACATATAAAAGTAAATATATTAAATTTTTTTTTATCTAGACGTTTACATTATACTGTAATAATTATAGTCTAATTTTATCCAAGTTTAATTGTTTTTCACTTGACCAGATACTAACTGTTATAACAAGATAGGAATTTAAGTTATTGTTTTTATTTAATATATTGTCTATTTTTTATTTAATTTTTATACCAGCTTATAAGAAAAAAAAAGCATTAATGCATTTAACATGGGTTTCAGTTCTCGGGATTAGTATAGTTTCTAATTTTGATGCTTTGAGATATGCTGAATCTAAAGATAAAAGAGGTAATAAATTTATTTATGACAGAATTACTGGAGAAAAATGGAAATCAAGATAGAGTTTTTTATCTTTGGAAATGTATTTGATAAAAAATTATATCTAATTATCTGACTTAGGTTTTTCTAATGGAAGAATTTCTTCTTTTGAATTGCTATTACTTATGCTCGGCCTTGTTAGTTCGCTCGGAGTACATTTGTTTAGTACAACTTGAGCAAAAAGAGATTCCTTACATTTCATCCAAGGTGGAATTTCTCTATTTCTACCAAACCAAAAACTAGAAATTGTTAGAATTAATATTAGTGATATGATTATCCAACTAACTTTACCCATTTTAAAATTTTACTACTTTAATATTTTTTTTTGGGTTGGTATATTTGATCTAATAAGATCAATTTTATTGGTATCTTTTTTAAAATATACTAATTTAGGTTTGTGTTGATCTAGTTCATTTTTTTCTAATTCTGTAAAAGTACAAATTATTACTAAATCATTTTTCTCAGCTTGATAAGCAGCAGCACCATTAAATGATATTATTCCACTATTTTTTTCAGCTTTAATTGCATAAGTAGTAAATCTTTTACCATTATTTAAATTATATATGTGCAACATTTCATATTCTAAAATATCTGCGGATTCCATTATTTTTTCATCAATGGCACATGATCCTTCATATTCAAGTTCTGTATCAGTAACAATTGCTCTATGTAATTTTGATTTCAGGAGAGTTAATCTCATAATAATGTAATAAAAATTTTTATTAGTTATTACATAAAGACAGATAGATAATCAATAGAAAATAATATAAACTTTACAAGTTATGGAATTAAGACGTTGGCAAGATAAAGTTATAAAGGAATTTCCTGAAATAATTAATAACTATAAGAGATTTATTTTAAAAGCTCCAACTGGTGCAGGTAAAACTGTACTTGCAAGTGAAATTATTAATAAGTTTTATAATAACAAAAAAATTGTAGTTCTATGTCATCGTCTTGTTCTTTTAGAACAACTGGAGAAAGGATTATCAAGTAAACACAAAGTTAAGAAATTAGGCTTATCAGAAACTGGAAAACCATTTGATAATTATGATGTNTTAATCTCAACTAACTTAAGATCCAGAAACTTTTTGATAGAAGCAATAAAAGCTTGTGACTTATTAATTATAGATGAAGCACATAGAGTTTCTCCAAATGGACAAGCTTATAAAGAATTACTTGATGAGTTTAATCAATTTAGCAAGGAAAGCTCTAAACTTTTAGGTTTAACAGCCTCACCTGAAAGACGTACTGGTGATCAAAAGGATCAGTTAGGCTTNGCNTTTGATGCAATTATAGATTGTGCAGATATTGAGGAACTAATAAAAGAAAAAGTCTTAGTTCCTGCAGAATACAAGTCTTTTTTTATTCATGATTTAGACTTACAACAAATGGATATATCTACTGGAGATTTTCCTGTCGAACAGTTATCGAATGCAATTATAAAGTCTTCAATGATTGAATATGCATGTAAAATTTATCAAGATGAAAGAGAACAAGTAAAAAAAAAGAATAAACCAATATCTGCTTGGTTTTGTCCAGATGTATTAGTAGCTGAAGAAACTCAGAGACAGATAAAAGATTTAAATCTTAAAGTAGAACTCATTACTGCAAAGACACCTCTAAAAAATAGGATGGAAATACTTAAAAAACACGAATTAGGTGAACTTGAATGTCTTGTATCTGTTGGAGTCTTGTCTGAAGGTTGGGATAATCCAAACTGTAATATTATAGTTCATTTAAGGCCAACCCTTTCAAAGGTTTTTTGGGGTCAATCCATTGGAAGAGGTCTTAGGTCAGCAAAAAATAAAGATTCTTGTTTAGTTATAGATGTAAGTTCAAACTTTCTAACTTTTGGTCCAGTTGAGAAATTAACATGGAAATTATGGAACCATAGAAAATCATATTTAGAATTTAAAAATAGATTTAATTGGATTAGCAAACAACAGTTTGTCAAAGATAGAGATTTTACTTACATGTTATGTGAAGGTTTGTTAGAAAATGGTAAAAGGTGTTCAAGGGTTTATAAGAAAAAATTATTATCAGAGACTACCTGTCCATGTAAAAGCTANGCAGCAAAAGATTTATATAAAGATGATTTAATTGATAAACCAACAAATGATCATAGCTTACACAAAATATTTTTTGAGAGAGTCCCAAAAGTTTATGAAGAAATGAATGTTGATATATGGAAAAGTATGGAAAAATCTGCTTGGAAAGATGCAAATATATATGAAAAATTATTTTTATCTTTTTGTTTGGCTTTNGATTTTGTTTCAGGAGATATCACAAAATCAGAAACTGAATTTTGGAATTTAACTTTGGAAGCGGAGAAAAAAGTAAGAGAATTTTTAAGAGAACAAGATACAACAATTATGCAGCAAGACGAATTTATTTTTTCGGCATTAACTGATGGGCTTTCAAAAGGAAGAGTAATAAGACCAGTTCAAACAAATTACGGTGTAGCAATCTGTGGAAGAAATTTTATGGATAATGATTTAGATGTAAACGAAAGAAAGTTTCAAAAAGCTCTTCAAATAATAGAGAGAATTGCCGCAATAGGTGTAACTAAAGCTGAAGAATTACCTTATTATAAAATTAATTAGGTAAATATATACAAACAAATGAAGGATTTGAAGACCTTACATTTATTGTTTCACTTTCATAATCAAATACAATTGAATATTTTAGATTACAGATGTTACCAATTAATATTTCTTTTGAAAGAGAATATTTATATTTTATAATTATTCTATCGCCTGGATTACATATTTTTAAGTTATCTTTAATATCATCAATATGTTTTATTATCTTTGGTTCACAAGTTTTTGAAAATAAAAGTTTTGTATTAAAAAAAGTAATCACAAATATCAAAAATATAAATTTAGTACTCATTTTGAAATTTTTAAAAAAATAGGATAAAAATTTATATTANTATAATATATTACTAATTACTTTTTAAATATAACTTTATNAAGATTTATTATGCCNTCATTTGATATTGTNTCAAANACTGATTTAGCTGAAGTNGATAATGCTATAAATGGATCTATGCGAGAAATTGATAATAGATTTGATTTTAANAATAGTNAATCAAGCATNNNAAGACANGATAATGAAATAGTTATTATTTCAGATGAAAAATATAAGTTAGAACAAGTACAGTTAATATTAAGAACTCATTTTGTTAAAAGAAAACTAGATACTAGTGCGCTAACTTTTTCTAAGGTTGACGATGCAAAAGGAGGAACTTTAAAACAAACAGCAATAATTGTTCAAGGAATTGAACAAGAAGTTTCGCAAAAAATTAATAAAGAAATCAAAGCCGCTAAATTAAAAGTTCAAGTAGCTATTAGAGGACAAGAACTCAGAGTATCTGGGAACAAAAGGGATGTATTGCAAAATGTCATAAAAATTGTTAAAGATATGAAAATACTACAACCATTACAGTTCGTAAACTTTAGAGATTAGTTATTATGAAAAAAAAAAATATAAATCTCGAAAAAATTTTAAAAACAGGTGCTAATACCTACGAAGATAAGTTAGCTATTTTAAAATATATTTCTAAAAATAATACTAGTGATATTTCATCAGTTGTTTCAAAGGCTTTAAAAAAAAAATAAGTTTTTTATANTTTTTTAATAACAAAAAAAGCNTAACCATTATGCCATTCACTAAACTTTCCTTCTANGATAGCCCTAGAGTTATCTTGAGTTGTTCTAATTTCAATTTTGGAGATTAATTCTATTTTTTCTTTTTTTAATGCTTNTAGAGTNCCTTTTCTAACNTGNAACCAATTCCAATCATCAATAATCAAAATATATTTNTTTTCTAAGCAACTTTGAACTAAATTAACTCCATCAAAATGGTCTTTTTCGTGATGTGGTCCATCATAAAAATATATGTTGAATTTACCAATTTTTGAGTAATCAATTTCTTTAAAGTTTTCTTCAATTATTTTAAAATTACTTTTATTAGTACATTTGTTAATATTTTCTATAAAAATCTTTTTGGAATCAAGACCTGTTTTAAATGTCTCACTCCAATTATCAATACATAAAATTTTTAAGTTATTTNGATATGAAGCTGAGCAGGCTGTTGAACCCAGCCATGAACCTATTTCGATATATCTTGGTTCAAAAAAATCTTGAATTAGATTATTTATAAGATATCTATATTTCTTTCCCGACAAACCTTCTAAATTTAAAATCCAGTTCGGTAACTTTGATTTTAAAGCTAAAGCATTTTCTATAGAACTTTTGATAATTAAAAAAAAATTATCTTTTAAATTTCCTGAGTAAGTTATTGAAGTTTCATCTAAATCATTAACTTCATTTACTAGACTAACTAAATCTTTTTTTATTCTCAGTATTCTTTTTTTTTCAAAATTTAAATTCATATTTCTAATTTATTATTTTGTATTTTCCATGTTGTTTATATATTAATCTAATATAAAATTTTAAAATGAATTAATGAATATTATGAATTCAAATCTGAATAATTGCCATAACGTTTCCGATTTTAGGATATTAGCAAAAAAAAAACTACCATTTCCTATATTTGATTATATTGATGGAGCTGCTGATGATGAAATTACTTCCCANAGAAATGTAAATTCTTTTAACAATTGTGATTTAGTTCCAAACGTTTTAAAGGGTGTCGAAAAAATTGATTTATCAATTACTTTAATGGGGAAAAAANTAAACTTACCTTTTTTTTTATCTCCAACTGCTTTGCAGAGAATTTTTCATCATGAAGGAGAAATGGCTGTTGGAAAAGCAGCAGAAAAATTTAATACATTTTTTGGAATTTCCTCATTATCTACAGTCTCAGCCTCTGAAATAGGAAAGTTATCATCTCCAAAGATTTTTCAGCTTTATTCTCACAAAGATAAAGAACTTACAAAAAGTATGATTGATAAGTGTAAGGATGAGAATTTTGATGCTTTAGCCTTAACTGTTGATACAATTACAGGTGGAAATAGAGAAAGAGACTTAAGATCAGGTTTTACTTCTCCACCACAGTTCAATCTTAAAAGTATTTTAAGTTATATGACTTCTCCAAGTTGGACATTGAATTATTTGCTTGGTAAGAAATTTGATTTGCCNTTTTTAAGTGATTATGTCGGAGAAGGAACTAATTTTGCAATTTCTGTCTCTGATTATTTTAGTACAATGCTTGATCAGAAGATGAATTGGAGTGATGCTGAAAATATTAGAAAATATTGGAATGGTCCATTTTGTTTAAAAGGAATAATGTCGGCAGAAGATGCAAAAAATGCAGTAAAAATTGGAGCAAGTGCTATCATGATATCTAACCATGGTGGAAGACAACTTGATGGATCTCGTTCACCATTCGATCAATTGAAAGAAATACTTGATAATGTTGGAGGTCAGATCGAGGTAATATGTGATGGAGGAATAAGAAGGGGAACACATATATTAAAAGCANTATCTNTGGGTGCTAACGCATGCTCTGGNGGGCGTTTATATTTATATGCATTGGCTGCAGGNGGATATNCNGGTGTTNTTAAAACATTGAAAAATCTNGAAAATGAACTNNTTAGAGATATGAAATTAATGGGGTGTAAAAATATTTCAGAACTTTCTAGAAAAAATTTAAGGTTTCGNGAATGAAAATATCTTTATCTATTTTATGTNTAATCTTTTTNTCATTTAATAATTTGTATGCAATTGCNAACGATGNACCTAAAATTAATAATAANAANAAAAATATAAATTTATGGAATAAATGGATTAGTAAAAAAAAAAAACGAACTTAAAACATTAAATTTCAAACCATCAACTTTAGAACATTTTGATAATCTAAGTTATATTAAAAGAGTAGTTGAACTAGATAGCAAACAACCGGAATTTAAACTTACATTTGATGAATATACAAAAAAAGTTATTCCAAAAAGTAGAATAAAAAATGCAATAAAATATAGGGTTTCTAATAGAACATTATTTAATAATATTGAAAAGAACTATAATGTACCATCAGCCTTAGTAGTTTCTCTCTGGGGAATTGAATCTTCATTTGGAAAACATACTGGAAAATTTGATGTTCTTAACTCTTTAGCAACACTTTCATTTGATGGAAGAAGAGCAGATTTTTTTTTTAAGGAGTTAAAGCACTCCTTGAATATTATTGATAAAGGATTAATCGATAGAAATAGTTTAAAAGGTTCATGGGCTGGTGCTATAGGGCAAACTCAATTTATGCCTAGTACTTTTATAAATTATGCGCAAGATTTTAATAAAGATGGAAAAATTGATTTATTAAATAGTAAAGAAGATGCATTAGCATCAGCTGCAAATTATTTAACAAAAATTGGATGGGATGATAATATTAAATGGGGAGAAGAAGTTTTTTTAGTAGTTAAAAATACTGAAGAATTAAAATCTCTTTTTAAGAAAAAAATTTATAAAAAACCAAAATTTTGGAAAAAAATGGGAATTGATTTAAAAAATAATTATCATTCTGATACAGAATTAAAAATTATAATTCCAGATAATGAAATAAAAAGATTTTTTTTAGTTTCGAAAAATTATGATGTTATTTTAAATTGGAATAGATCCAATTATTTTGCACTATCAGTTTTTTTATTAATGGATGAGGTTTTAAACAATGAAAAATAAAGTCATTCTATTTTTACTATTTATTTTCTTAAATAGTTGTTCAGAAACAACTTTCCTTATTAATTCTGCAAAAAAAGTCACNAANAAANTTACAANCATNGCNCAGGATCCTAAATATAAAATTGGNAAACCNTATAAAATTAATGGTCAATGGTTNTATCCTGCNGTNAATTATAATTATGANGAAANTGGAATAGCATCTTGGTATGGACCAAACTTTCATGGAAAAAAAACCGCAAATGGAGAAANATTTGATCANNATAAAATTTCCGCAGCACATAAAACACTTCCCTTGCCAAGTATTGTNNAGGTTACNAATNTAGAAAATAATAAAACTTTAAAATTAAGAGTTAATGATAGAGGTCCTTTTGTTAGAGGAAGAATAATTGATTTATCCAAACAAGCAGCTAAAGAATTAGGAGTTTTAATCAATGGTACGGCTAAAGTAAGAGTTGAGGTAGTTGAGCATGAAAGTAGAATATTAGCTCAAGATTTTGATGAATATGAAGGTTATGTTTCAAATCTATCACCACCAGAAAAAATAATTAAGACAGAAATAATTTCTGATTCAGCTAACAAAAAAGAAGATAATTATGTTGAATTAAACAATAAAGATTTAGAATCAAGAATTCTTGATAAAGAAAATATTTTAATTCAAGTTGGAGCTTTTAATGATATAAGAAATGCTAATATGTTAAAAAAAAAACTATCTAATTTTAAGGCTTTTATAAAAAGAGAATTTATTGATAAAAAGTTTTTCTATAGAGTGAGAATAGGTCCATATAAAAACATTTCTTTTGTAAATAGTATAATTGAACAACTAAAATCAAAAGGTTTTACTAATACTAAAATAGTAATGAATTAAATAAAAATGAAATTTTTCTTAAGGTTATTCTCTTTGTTTGTACTTTTTCCTTGTTTTGTTTTTTCATTAGATACAAATGCTAAACAAGCAATTTTATATGATTTTGAAACTAAATCCATAATATTTGAAAAAAATGCAGACGAACTTATGTCTCCAAGCTCCATGAGTAAACTTATGACAGTCTATTATGTATTTGATAAAATTAAAAAAGGTGAAATATCAATTAATGATAAATTTAAAGTAAGTAAAAAGGCATGGAAAAAAGGTGGCTCAAGAATGTTTTTGAACTTAAACTCCTTTGTGACTATCGAAGAATTATTGAAGGGTATAATCGTTCAGTCTGGAAATGATGCATGTATAACTATAGCAGAGGGTTTTGCCGGTTCTGAAAAAAACTTTGCAATTCAATTAAATGAATTAGCGAATAAGATTGGACTAAAAGATTCATATTTTACAAATTCTACTGGATGGCCAGATCCAGACCATTTAATGACTACTCGAGATATATTAAAGATTGTTGTTAAAACGATTGAAGATTTTCCTGAACTTTATAAGCTCTATTCCGAGAAAGAATATACTTACAATAAAATTCGTCAAATAAATAGAAATCCTTTGTTATTTTCAGATAATTATACAGATGGTTTGAAAACAGGGCATACTTCTTTAGGTGGCTATGGTCTTGCTGCTTCATCAATAAGAAATAACAGACGTTTAATATTAATTATCAATGGTTTAGAAACTAATAAAAGTAGAAAATTTGAATCAAAAAGATTGATGGATGCAGGTTTTTTCCAATTTAAGAACTTTCATTTTGTTAAAAAAGAAAAAGTTATTGACAACATTAGGGTCTGGAATGGAAAGAAAAAAAATTTAGATGTTTACTCTCCGACTGATATTTCTATTACAATTCCAAGTAGTCTTAGAAAAAAACTAAAAGTTTTTATTCANTACCAATCACCTGTNAACGCACCNATAAAAAAAGGTCAGGAAATNGCAAAGTTGCTTATNAGAAATAATGAAAAAGTNNNATTAAANGAATTTCCCCTTTACTCATTTCAAAATATAGANGAAATAAATTTTTTTAGTAAAATTGTTTTTAAATTTNANTACNTAGTATTTGGTGATAGNATNTATAATAATTAAATGAAAAATTTTATTTCATTCGAAGGAGGTGAAGGCTCNGGAAAATCAACACAAATNAATCTTCTATATAAATCTATTTTTNAGATAACANANAATGTTTTAATTACTAGAGAACCTGGTGGAACATTACAATCTGAACTTATTAGAAATCTACTTGTTCAAAAGCAAAAATTTGAATTAGATTCTTTAACTGANTTACTACTAATTAGTGCTGCTCGAAATGAACATATTTTGAACATAATTTTACCAAAATTAAAAAATAACATTGTCTTATGTGATAGATATATTGATTCAACTTATGCCTATCAGGTAATTGGACAAAAATTAGGAGAAGATCTTTATAAAACACTTAATAAGATTATTGTAAGAAACATTATACCTGATATAACTTTTTATATTGATCTAGATCCTGAAATTGGTTTAAATAGAACTAATTCAAGGAAAAACAATGAAATAAAGTATGAAAGTTTAGATTTAAAATTTCATAAAAAAGTAAGACAAGCCTATATATATCTATCTAAAAATGAAAAAAGAATTCGTTTGATAAATGGCAAATTAAGTATAGAGAAAATTCATAAACAAATTATCGATTTTCTTAATAAAATCAAAATATTGTCAAGTAAAATTCCATATTCAAGTTAAAGTGATAAAAAATAAATTTATAAGTCATGAAAAGCAATTTGAAATGCTTAAAAAAAGTTATAATAATAACTTTCCAAACTCATGGATTTTTTATGGTATTAAAGGAATTGGTAAAAGTTTTGTTGCAAAAGAATTTATTAAATGGATTATTTTTAATGATACTTCTCTAAATAATAATCAGTTTTTGAATTTCTCTGATGAAAATAAAATTAAAAGTTTGAATAATTTATTTATTGCCTGTTGCCATCATTTAAACTTTGATTCTGATGAACCATCAAATATAAATAAAGTAAGAGATCTAATTAAAAAAATTAATTATACAAATTTTTCAGAAACAAATAAGAATTTTATCCTTATTGATAATTTTGAGGATTTGAATCTTAATTCAGTTAATGCTTTACTAAAGACGATAGAAGANCCNCCCAAAGGAACAATCATTATAATCATTACGCATGCTATTAATTTGATACCCAGAACTTTAACATCCAGATGTGTTAAATTGAGATTTAATTCTTTAAATGAAGATTGTTTTCATCAGGTATTAAAATCAAAAGATATTTTTTTAGATAGAGAAATTGAAAATAAACTATTNAATTTAACATATGGAAGTCCTGGATTTTTTTTAAATATTCATTCTAAGGATGGCTTTGAATTAATAAGTTTAATTGAAGATGTTATTGAAGAAAAGAGAATTAATTACATAAAAATTAGAAAAATATCTGAAATTTTGTCGAAAAATAAATATTTTTATTTAAATTTATTTAAAAGCATTTTACATCAGAAAACTAAAGAAATTTTATTAGATAACCATAAAGATATAAAATTATATAGTAATATTTTTGATTTTTTAGATATATTAAAAAATGATTTTAAGTTGGGTTTAAATATTGATATTAATGATCAAATTAGTGTTATCTTAATTGAATATTTTAATTTAGTTAAAATAAAATGAAGAAAGTTTTTATAACAACNCCAATTTTTTACGTTAATGATATTCCTCATATAGGTCATGCCTATACATCAATTGTATGTGATGTACTAGCAAGATTTTATTCATTAAAAGACTATGAGGTAAAATTTATAACTGGAACAGATGAACATGGATTAAAGGTTGAAAAGGCAGCAAATGAAAAAAAAAATTAATCCTCAAAGCTTTGTTGATAAGATTTCTTCAAATTTTATGGAATTAACCAGAACTTTAAAAATTACAAATACTGATTTTATTCGAACCACTCAAAATAGACATAAAAATGCGGTGATAAATTTTTGGAAAAAATTATTAGAAAACAATCAAATATATCTNGATAATTATGAGGGGTGGTACTCGGTTAAAGATGAGACTTTTTATCAAGAAAAAGAACTAATTAAAAAAGATGGTGAATTTTTTACACAAGATGGAGGTGAAGTAGAATGGATTAAGGAAGAGAGTTATTTTTTTAAGTTATCTGCGTGGGAAAAAAAATTATTAGATTACTATGAAAAAAATCCTGAATTTATTTTACCAAAATCTAGATCCAATGAAGTCATAAGTTTTGTTAAGCAGGGTTTAAAGGATTTATCTATTTCTNGAAATAGTTTTACTTGGGGAATTCAAGTTCCAAANAANCCTGAACATATTATTTATGTTTGGATTGATGCACTTACAAACTATCTNAGTGTTTTGGGCTANCCAAATTTTGACGAAAGTTCANATAAATATTGGGAAAATTCAATTCATNTAATTGGAAAAGATATATTAAAATTTCANGCTATNTANTGGCCATCAATGTTAATGGCAGCAGGGTTAAATCCNCCAAAAAAAATATTTGCTCATGGCTGGTGGACTAATGAAGGAAAAAAAATATCTAAATCTCTTGGNAACACAATTGATCCAAANTNATTANTCCAAAAATATGGACTAGATCAANTTAAATATTTTTTACTAAGGGANGTNCCTCTTGGNCAAGATGGGGATTTTTCAGAAAATGCTTTTATAAATAGAGTTAATGCTGATCTGTCAAATTCATTAGGAAATCTTGTTCAAAGAACTATCAAATTTTCTAATAAACACTTTAAAAGTGAATTTCCATCAGAATTAAATGAAGATTCGTTGGAGTGCGAAGTTTTAAAAAAAGGTTATTCTTTAATTATTAATTTTGAAAAAAAAATGATAGCNTTTGAATTTCATAAAGCTATTGAAGAAATATGGAAATTTATTTATAAGCTTAATCAATTTATTGATAAGGTTGAGCCGTGGGCTACAATTAAAAAAGATAGAAACTTAACGGCATTAAATATTTCTATATTGATAGAAGCTCTCAGATTAATTGGTATTTTGATTGCACCAATAATTCCAGAGTCTTCTAATAATATTCTAAATATTTTAAATATTGATAAAGATAAAAGAAGTTTTAAATTTTATAGTAAAAAGTATCTTATTAAAAAAGGTAAAAAAATAAATGAACCTAAACAAATCTTCCCAAGAATTAGTATATAATATTGTTGATAGTCACTGTCATCTTGATTTTCCTGATTACAAGGATGATATTGATGATGTAGTTAATAGAGCTAATTTAAATAATATAAAATATTTTTTGNCTATTTCTATTAATCTTGAAAATTTTGAAAAAATTAAAAAACTTACCTCAATTTTTCCTAATGTTTGGTGTACTACTGGAATCCACCCCAATAATGTTCCTATGCAGTCTGAAGAAAAAATACTAAATAAAATTTTTCAGACGNTGGAATTAAATTTAGCAAATAAGAAAGTTGTTGGTTTGGGTGAAACTGGTCTAGACTATTATAGAACAAAAGATAAATCAAAAGTTCAAAGAGATTTTTTTGATGTTCATTTAAATCTNTCTGGAAAAACTAATATTCCTGTTATNGTNCANACTAGAAATGCNGAAAAAGATACAATTGATATGTTAAAAACTAAAGTGAAAAAGTATAATTCAAAAGGACTTATTCATTGTTTTAGTTCAACTAAAGCANTAGCAAAACATGCTTTAGATTGTGATTTTTATATTTCTTTTTCAGGTATTGTAACGTTTAAAAATGCTCACGAGATAAGGGANATAATTAAATACATTCCTGATGACAAATTATTAGTTGAAACTGATTCACCTTATCTTGCTCCAATACCAGAAAGAGGTAAAAGGAATGAGCCTTCTTTTTTAGTTCATACAATTAAAAAAATAGCTGAAATTAAAAATATGAGTTTTGAACGGGTTACAGAAATTACAACTAATAATTTTTTTAATCTTTTTTCAAAAATTAAAAAATAAAATGTCAATTGAAGTAACTATTTTAGGATGTGCAAGTTCCTCAGGTGTTCCAGCAGTAGGAAATAACTGGGGAAAGTGCAATCCTGAGAATCCAAAAAATAGAAGGTTAAGATCTTCTATACTTGTTAAAAGCAATAAAACTTCAATTCTAATTGATGCTACACCAGATTTAAGACAACAACTACTTAATGCTGATGTTCAAAAACTAGATGGAGTTTTAATTACTCATACTCATGCTGATCACATAAATGGTATAGACGATTTTAGGTTTCTAAATGTAATAATGAAGAAATCAATCGAATTGTATGCAAACAAGAAATGTATGGCAGAAATTGAAAATAGATTTGGTTATGTATTAAAAGAATTAGTTCCTGAAGCTAAAGGCTTTTTTTATAAACCACATTTAAAACCCAATATAATTAATAGTGATTTTAATATTAANGATTTAAATATCACTCCTTTTCAACAAGATCATGGTTATAGTGAAAGTACTGGATTTAGAATAAATAATATGGCTTATTCGTCTGACGTTGTAAATCTTAGCGAAGAAGCCTTCAGTAAGTTAAATAATTTAGATCTTTGGATAGTAGACTGTTTGAGATATAAACCACATCAAACGCATTCACATCTCGAAAAAACACTACAATGGATAAAAAGAGTTAAGCCAAAAAGATCAGTTTTGACACACATGAATTTTGAAGTTGATTACGATGATATTCAAGCTCTTCTTCCAAACAATTGTGAACCTGCATTTGACGGTATGGTTATAAAATGCTAATTTTATTNGTAACTAAAAATTTTAAATTAATTGTTTTTTTAAATAAAATATCTACTTCCAATATCGACTGAAAATCGTTTAATTTTTTAAGCTATTATGTTTAAAAAAACTCAATAACCATAATAAAAATGAGATTAGCAGAATGCATAAAAAATAATTTATATTTTATTTGTTTGAAATATAGGGAAATCTTGACTTAAACCAATGTCTCTTTTCTGGATCTTTAAGTCTCCATAAAAATTGATCTACAAAATAGTGTGCAAGAGTAATTCCAAGAATTAATCCAACTCCCAGCTTTAAAATTGAATTTTCCTCAATATTTTTAAAAATTATATCTAGACCTGAAAATAATACAGGTTGATTCACCCAAAGNTCTTTTCCAATAAACATTATAAAAATTAAAAAAATAAAAGGTGTTATAGATATAATATATCTTATTACTTTACTCTTTTTTTCATCTAAATTTTGTAAACTAAAGTTTTCTATACTTTTTTCTTTATTAACTAAATTCAGTGAATGTGAAAATAATATTACCAAATATTGAAAACCATGAGAGACTGACCAACTAGCAAAACTTAATAGTGGATATTCAAATAAATAGAATATCGGAAAAAACCATAAAATACATATGACAAACATTGAAGCTGTCATTAATGAAAAATTCTTCTTATTTAAAAATAGATAATAGCCTGAAAATATTATAAGTATAAGATACAGTTTTTTTCCTATGTCATGAGTGAAATCTGCATAATCACTGAATCCTNCAGAATTTATAGCAAAAAGATTTGGATCTAACATGTAATTTGGAGAAAAAATTTTCATTGCTCCAAATAAACCACAAATAACCATACTATTAATTAATAACTTTTCTGTTTTATTCAGTGGTCTTCCGAGTTCAGAAAGAGTAAAGAAAGAAAAAATACCTAAATTTTGTCTTCCAAAATGAACTATTGCATAATGTGCATAAAAAATCATAAAAATAAGAAGATAGTTCATTGAAAAAGTCATTGCAGCCAATATTGTAAATATAATTATACATAAAGGAATTATTATTAATGTGAGTTTTGGTTTGTAAACGCCTTTTGAGATATTTCTATCAGAAAAATAAAGATAAAGTGTAGCAAAAACATGAGTCCCACTTATTGTACCCATTAAAGATAATATCATATTTGTTAAAAACGTTCCATTTGCCAAAGTGTGAACAAGATAAATTCCAAAGGGTAAGGATGATACCAATAGAAGCAAAAAAGTTACCTTATAGCTTTCACTTTTAGATTGATAAATTAAAAAAGCATCTTTAAATACTTTATATATACTGTATCTTTGAATGAATGATGAGTTTTGCTTCATATACTTATATATATATATATATATGCGTTTTTTATAAATTTAAAATATATTTACTTTGATTATTTTTCAACATAAATTAAGTAAAATTTCTTTTTGTAAAAATAACATAAAAAAATTTGAGTANATAATGAATAAAAATGATAGTTCAAAAATAAAGTATATTCAATTTGGCCTTTTTTTTTCATTTCTATCATTAATTTTATTAGTTTTTCCAACTTTTTTTGGTAATGAGATAAATTTTTTTTTTTTATTTTTTTTTTTATTTTTTTTTCTTTCTTCGATGTTATATCCAAAATTAATTGAACCCATCTATTCATTTTGGATGAAACTTTCTTTTTATCTAGCTAAAGTTACTAATCCTATTATTTTAGCGATTTTATTTTTTACTCTTTTTTTAATAATGGGTATTTTTTTAAAAATATTAAAAAAAAAACCATTAAAAATGAATTTCAATAAGAAGCTAAGTACATACTGGTCTCAAGTTGAAGATAAAAACATAAATTTTGAAGACCAATTTTAAATGATGGAACTAATTATTCAATTAACTAAATTTATTTACAAGAGAAAAAAATATTGGTTAATTCCTTTAATAGTAGCATTATTATTTTTTGGATTTTTATTGATTAGTTTTGAAGGGACTTTTTTTACGCCTTTCATATATATAATGTTTTAAAATTTTAATGAAAATAAGTTTAGAAATTATAATAAAAGTTTTAATTGGNACTGTTCTAGGATTTTTATTTTTTTTATTAATTAATGCTGAAGCAAGAATTTATTTCAAAAAATTTTTTTTTTCTATAGTTTATCCTCCAATAATAAAAGTTTCTCAATTAAATGATTTAGATGAAAGCATTGGTTGGAAAACAAAAAGAAATTTACATTTAATACAATTTTTAAATAATAAAAAGTTTTCAATAATTACCAATGATGAAGGTTCAAGAATTTCTTCTAAANAATTAATTAATAAAAAAAAATATGAAGAAAATAAAATAATTTATACCATTGGTGGAAGTCAGTCTTTTGGGTGGGGAGTNGAAAATTCTAAAACATTTTCATATTTATTTTCCGATAAAATAAATATATTTTTAAAAAATTTCTCAATTAATGGGGCGGGAACTGTAGCTTCATATTTAATAGGAAAAGAAAAAATTAAAGACAAGAATGCAATAGTTTTATATGGATTATGGGCGGATCACTTAAATAGAAATATTAGTCCTTGTTTAAACTCAGGTATTCCAATTTGTTTTCCACAACCTTTTGTTAATATGNAAGAGGAGAAAATTAAAATTGTATCAGGTTCTTTAAAAGCATTTAAAGATGAAGTTCTATTTTATAACTCAAAACTTTATGGTGAAAGCGAGGAAAAGATTAAATCAATTAAGTATTGGAATGAATCTAGTGAAAATAGGAAAAAAATTGAACAAAAATATTTATCTAAATTTTTGAATGATAAGGTTTATAAAGAAAATTCCCTTTTATTTGTGTTAAAAAAATTAAATAATTTTGTCCAAAAAAAAAATGGTAAATTGTTTATAATATATATTCCTAATTATTTAAATTTTAATGATATGAAACCCATCTCAAAAAAACTATCACTATATTTTTCAAAAGAAAATATAGTTTTAATTGATATGTATGATGTTTTTAAAAAGGAAATTGAGAATGGAAAAAAAATTAGATTAGATGATGGTCACATGAATGAGTATGCTCATAAACTTGTTTTTAATGAATTATATAAACGTTACCTAAAATTCAAATAATGACACATATATTAGGTATTTCAGCTTTTTATCATGATAGTGCAGCATGTATCATCAAAGATGATGAAATTATTTCAGCATCTCAAGAAGAGAGGTTTACAAGAATAAAACATGACCCTCATTTTCCTAAAAGCGCTATAAAATCTTGTCTTAATAGTTCTAATTTAAAGATTTCTGATATCGAATATATTGTTTTTTATGAAAAACCTTTATTGAAATTTGAAAGATTACTTGAAACTTATTTATCTATAGTACCGAAAGGATTTAAGTCATTTAAAAAAGCTATACCCATTTGGTCAAAGGAAAAATTATTCCAAAAAAAAATTATAATCAATGAATTAAACGAAATTGAGAAGAATAATAATGTTGCAAATAAAATTTTTTTTTCTGAACATCATTTAAGTCATGCTGCTTCAGCTTTTTTTCCTTCAAATTTGGAAGAATCTGTTATTTTAACTATGGATGGGGTTGGTGAATGGGCAACAACAACAGTTGGAATTGGAAAAGGTAATACTTTAAATTTACATAAAGAGATAAATTTTCCAAATTCTCTAGGTCTTTTATTTTCAGCTTTTACCTATTATTTAGGTTTTAAAGTTAATGATGGTGAATATAAAGTTATGGGTTTAGCACCATATGGAAAACCAATTTTTAAAAAAAAAATTTTAGATAACCTTATTGATGTAAAAGATGATGGTTCTTTTAGATTAAATCAAGAATACTTTGACTATTGTGGTGGCTTAAAAATGACTAATAAAAAATTTGATAAACTTTTTTTTAATAATCAAAGAACCGAATCTCAAATTATTAAAAATATTCACATGGATATAGCGGCATCAATTCAAAGTGTATTGGAAGAAATAACCTTAAAGATAACAAAAAATCTTNATAAAACTTATAAACTTGATAATTTATGTATGGCTGGAGGAGTTGCGTTAAATTGTGTTGCAAATGGAAAAATTTTAGAAAAAAGTGGTTTTAAAAATATTTGGATACAACCAGCTGCAGGGGACGCTGGNGGTGCTCTTGGTGCGGCTTTATCATTTTATTATATACATTTAAATAAAAAGAGAATTATAAAAAAAAAAGATAGTATGAAAAATTGTTATCTTGGGCCGACTTTTACAAATAATGAAATTAAATCTTATTTAAATAATAATAAAATTAAATATAAATTTTTGAACGACGATAGTTTATGTAGAGAAGTTTCTAAATTAATTAGTCAAGGTAATGTGATAGGGTGGATGCAAGGAAAGATGGAATTTGGGCCAAGAGCTCTAGGAAATAGATCAATTTTAGCAGATCCTAGGAATCCTAATATGCAAAAAGTTTTAAATCTAAAAATTAAATTTCGTGAATCTTTTAGACCTTTTGCTCCTATAATTTTGTATGAGGATCTTACAAATTGGTTTAATCTTAAATGTGAAAGTCCNTATATGCTTTTAGTCTCTTTATTAAAAAAAAATAAACTTAGAGATTTAACAATTANTGAAAAAAAAATAGAGGGTTTTCATAGATTAGATATTAATAATTCAAAAGTCCCTTCTATTACTCATGTTGATAATTCAGCCAGAGTTCAAACTTTAAAAAAAGATTCAAATGAGCTTTTATATAATTTATTNTCTCAATTTAAACAAAAAACAAAATGTCCAATACTTATAAATACAAGTTTTAATATAAAAGATGAACCTATAGTATGTTCGCCAGAGGAGTCTTATAAATGTTTTCTTAAAACCGAAATAGATATTTTGGTAATGGGTAATTATTTATGTAAAAAAAAGAAGAGTTAAAAATGAGCTTTATTATTGAGTTAGTTAAATATACTCTAAAAAGAAAAAAATTTTTTTTACTTCCAATTATTTTAGTTTTACTGATATTTGGAACACTATTATTTATGGCTGAATCTTCTTTTATAGCACCATTTATCTATACATTAATTTAATGCTTTGATTTGAAAAAAATTCTTAGCTCTTTAAATAATTGTAAAAAATAAACAAATATGGAAAAAATGAAAATAAATAAATGTAAAATAAAAAAACCTATTGTAGTTGTGGAAAGTAAAAATATAAAAGAATAGTTTCTTTTACTTAGATTTGCCTTTTCNGAATATATTCTATTTTTTATTTTTTCTCTTAGTTCATTATATTTATTCGTTGCTTTAATCCATGCTTCTTTATCTCGCAAAAAAAATCCTCTTAAATATAATTTCAAATACTTTAAAAATGGATATTTAGGTGGAGGCAGAGAATTATCTCTTTGACTTTTTTTCTCTCTTCTATAAAAAAAGTCATATGAGTGTTCTAAGGCAATTAAATATTTTAAAAATATTTGTTCTATTTTGCTAAATTTTAAATCAACTTGTATTTTTGTTTTTTCAGCCTTTTCTTTTAATTGATAATCAATTCCATCTGAATGAAAAAATACTGGAGTTGACAAAAAATATCGTTTCATGTCGTCAAAAAAATTNGAAGTAGCATTGGCTCTAAAAACTATTAATTTAAGTTTGNTTATTATGACTGGATATTTTTTTAAAAATCTAAAAAGTATTGATTTATTTTCAGGAATTATACCTTCATTTTTATCACACCAACTGACTACCATTGCTCTATCAGAATCTGAAATGACTTCTATTTTACTATAATCACTAAAATTTTTAGATAAATAATCAGCATCTAAAGTTGAATTTTCAATAGCAGAGGTATCATGTTTTTTNATTTTTGCATAATTTATGAAAAGTGGCATCCATGACATATTATGTATGATAAGATCATTTTTTTTGATTCCATGAAAAATCATAGATGGAATCTGACTTCCAAAAATTATATTTTCACTAGATTCAAGATAGTATCTAGCTTGACTATGAAGTGATTGAATTACAATTCTAGTAAGNTCTCTCGAACTAATATCTTGAGTTGTAATTTTTTTATTTTGTGATTCTAAGAACTTATAAAGATGTTTGAAAAAATTTTCTTTTTCAAATCTTACTGCNGCTAAAAGTAAAGTATCATTTCCTTTTAAATAACTTTTTTTTACTTCTCTTAAACATGAATCAGATAAAATTAAGTCTGGTGTAAGTGCAATTCCTAATGCTTTATTTTTAAAACATAAATTAGTAGCAATTAAATGACCTTTGCCCATGTATTCGCAAGCTACTTCATTTTTTTTTGGATATTTAATCTTAATTTGTTCAACTTTTATAATTTTTTTTAAATTTATAAAAGACTTTTTTTTTTGAAGTAAACCNCACTCATTATTAGGACATGCAATTAATAATCTATTTTTAGGGTTTTTAACTGATGGAATATTTCCTTTTGATAATAATGAGGGTATGCAATAATCAGAAAAATAATTNGTATATTTTAAACCCCACATTGTAAGAAATAAATAAATTGGCGGCATATCAAGTACCTAAATTTCTTAAACGGGTATATTCCTTCATTGTTTTATTAATAGTTCCAAAGTAAATTATTTTTCCTTGTTTGAGCAAATATCCTTCATTACACCAAGATTTAACTAGTTGATCGGAATGGCTTGCAAGAACAAGTGTTTCAGAACGTTCAAATAGATTATTTAACCTTTTTGCTGCTTTTTCTTGAAATGCTGCATCAGCCGCACCAATTCCCTCATCTAATAATAGTACTCCGGGATTAATTATAGTAATAATAGAAAAACACAATCTACTTACCATACCACTTGAATATGTTCTCACAGGGAGGTTTAAATAATCTCCTAATTCTGAAAAACTGGCTATCTCATTGGACTTTTTCTCTATTTCATCCTTGGTTAATCCTAACATTAGTCCAATATTTACTATATTATCAAAACCACTATCTTCGGATTCTAATCCTAATGATTGGTTTAATAATGGGGTTATTTTACCATCTATATTTAGATGACCTGAAGTAGGAGGNAAAATTCCCGCCATAACTCTTAATAAAGTTGATTTACCAGAACCATTATGCCCAATTAGAGCNACTTTTTGTCCTTTATTTATAGATAAAGATACTTCATCAAGTGCTTTGACAAAAAAATTATTATTTTGTTTACGCATATACCCACCAACTGAATTTATAATGGAAATTTTTAAATTTTTATCATCAATTGGAGTTTTATATTCGACAACTACATTTTCTATACTGATAATTTTAGTCATTTTTACAGCCAATATATAATAGATTTTCTTATTTTAATAAATATACTTGCTGATAATATCCAACCTATTATTGCCATAAGTATGACAATAATAAAAGAATGAGTTGCAACGGTTTCGCCTAGTAAAGGATTTCTTATAACTACTATTAAATGATATAAAGGATTAAGTTCATACAAAAGGGATCTTAAGCCAGTTAATTGAGAAATTGGCCAAAAAATTGGAGTNATTAACATTGCTATTTGCAGAAATACAGTAACAACTTGTTGAAAATCTCTAAACCTCAAATTTATCATCGAAACTAGAAAAGTTATCCATCCTAAATTAACAATAAATAGAAAATATCCAGGTATAAAATAAAAAGAGTTAGAATTAAAATCCACGTTACAAATAAAAAAAACCGCGATAAAAACTAAAAAATTATGNGCAAATAGTAATATATTTNTAAAAACACATGAATAAATTATAATTGAATATGGAAATTGTTTAGATTTTATTTGATTTTCTCCTGCAACAAAAGCTACACAACCCTCACCTAAGTTCATTGCAAACTGTTGCCAAGGTATTAATCCTGATAATAGAAAAGGTAAGTATTGCTTTACAGGTTGATTCCACAAATTTGACCATACAAGGCTTATTGCACCTGCGAAGAAAGCCATTGTAAGTGTTACCCATAATGGTCCTAGTTTTGTTCTNTTATATCTTCTTTTAAGCTCTTGAAAACAGAAATAAAACCAAACCTTCCAGTGTTTAAAACCATCTAATAGATCTCTTTTTGCTAATTCTGAATAATTACTATTTTTTAGTTTTAAATGTTGGTGCCAATTGCTTTTCATCATTTACTTTAAAATTATTTAATAATCTAAGTGTGTATATATTTACTACTTGTTAATCAACAAAATATTTAGTGAAATCAAATATAAAACATTTTTCTAACACTTGTTTGATTTTTTAAATTTTGTTATCTTGCGTAAGTAATTGACAATTTTAATTTTCATAAATAAATGGAATTTTCTAAGTTTTTTTTTGANGGCGCTTCTCAAATTAGTAATTTAATAGATCATGAGATGGTTGATAAATTAGCGCAAAGTATAGCTAAAATAAGAGATAATAATGGTCGATTGTTTATTCTTGGAGTAGGAGGGAGTGCAGGAAATGCCAGTCATGCTGTAAATGATTTCAGAAAATTATGTAATGTTCAGGCTTACGCACCAACTGATAATGTCTCTGAATTAACTGCCAGAGTAAATGACGAGGGTTGGGAAACTATTTTTGCTGGTTGGTTAAAATGTAGCAACCTAACAGAAAAGGATGCTCTCCTTATTTTTTCCGTAGGTGGAGGTAACGCTGAAAAAAATGTGAGTATGAATTTAGTTAAGGCAATAGAATTTGCAAAATCAAAAAATGTTAAAGTATTTTCTATAGTAGGTAAGAATGATGGTTTTGCATATAAAGAATCTAATATTAAAATTTGGATTCCTCTGATAAATCAGGATTTAGTTACTCCATATTCTGAAGCTTTTCAGGCAGTAGTGTGGCACTGTTTAGTATCTCATCCATATTTAAAGAAAAATGCTACCAAATGGTAATTAAAAAGGCTATTTTTCTGGATCGAGATGGAGTTTTGGTTATCCCAATTTTTAAAAATGGTAGATCTTATGCACCATTAGAATTAAATGACTTTAAAGTTTTTCCAGATGCAAAAGAGTCAATAAAAAAACTAAAAATGCTTGGTTTCAAAATTATAGTGATCACAAATCAACCTGATATTCATGATAATATTTTAACTAAAGAAATAGTTGATGAAATGAATCTTATTTTAAAAAAAAAAGTTGACTATGATGATATTGAAGTTTGTTATGACAAAATAGCTAGTTCACCTAGAAGAAAACCAAACCCTGGAATGATANATGATTCTGCACAAAAATGGAATATTAATATTAAAGAGTCATACCTTATTGGTGATAGATTCTCGGATATAGAGGCAGGAATAAAAGCTGGTTGTAAAGGAAATATTTTTATTGATTATAATTACACTAGTGAGACTTCCCCAACAAAACAAGACTATTCCTGTAGCACTTTATCTGAAGCAGCTAATTGGATTTTTGAAATTGAAAAAACATAATTACATTTGATATTTTAATTGCTATAACTATTTTTTAATTTTTTGTTTTNTTTATGAAACTCACTAAGGATTTGAAAATTAAGTTGTTTGCTGATGGAGCAAATATTGAAGATATTTTAGATTTAGATAAAAATCCATTTATNAAAGGTTTCACTACTAATCCAACTTTAATGAAAAAAGCTGGTATAAACGACTATGAAAAGTTTTCAAAAGATTTATTGGAAAAAATAACTAATAAGCCAATTTCTTTAGAGGTCTTTGCTGATGATTTTTCTGAAATGAAAAAGCAAGCATTTAAAATTAATTCATGGGGTGAAAATATATATGTAAAAATACCTATAATGAATACATTAGGACAAAGTTCTATAAATTTGGTTAGAGAATTATCAAATGAAGGTATTTGTCTAAATATCACTGCTATAATGACTACTAAACAAGTTTCAGAAATTATAGATGTTTTAAATGATGATGTTGCATCAATTATTTCAGTTTTCGCTGGGAGAGTTGCAGATACTGGTGTTGACCCTGTTCCTCATATGATAAAATGTAAAGAAATATTAAAAAATAAAAAAAAAGCTGAATTACTCTGGGCAAGTCCAAGAGAACTACTAAATGTTTTTCAAGCTGATTCTATAGATTGTGATATTATAACGGCTACTAGCGATATTCTGAAGAAGTTGGAACTTGTCGGAAAGGATTTANTAGAATTTTCTAATGAAACAGTAAAAATGTTCAGAAATGATGCTTTAAAAGCTGGTTTTAAGATTTAANAAATTATATGAAAATACTTATAACAGGAGGTTCTGGCTATATTGGAAGTTTACTTTGTCCTTTTTTATTAAATAAAAGTCATTCTTTGAGAGTTTTAGATACTTGCTATTTTGGATATGATTTTTTGCCTCATGATAATAAAAATTTTGAATTAATTAAAGGTGATATCAGAGATTTAAGTCTTTTAGAAAAATCACTACAAGGAATTGATACTGTTATACATTTAGCTTGTATTTCAAATGATGCTAGCTTCGAATTAGATGAACAGTTAAGTACAACAATAAACCTTGATGCCTTTGAGCCATTGGTCAGAAAATCAAAAGAATCAGGTGTAAAGAGATTTGTATATGCTTCCTCAAGTTCAGTATATGGTCTTTCAGACAAAAAAGATGTAAAAGAAGATCATCCATTAGTACCACTTACATTATATAATAAGTTTAAAGGTCTTTGTGAGCCAATATTATTTGATTATACGGATGAAAATTTTACTGGGGTCATTTTTAGACCTGCAACCGTTTGTGGTTTTGCACCTAGAATGAGATTTGATTTATCAGTAAATATTTTAACAAATCATGCAATAAATAATAAGTTGATAAAAGTATTTGGGGGAAATCAAATGAGACCAAATCTGCATATACAAGATTATTGTGATGTTGTTGATTTATTCATTAATATTGAAAAAGAAAAAATTCAAAATGAAATATTTAATGTAGGATTTCAAAATATGACAATTATTAATCTTGCTGTGCTTGTTAAGAAAACAGTGGAAAGGTATTTTGAAGATTTTAATGTTTCAATTGAAAAAACATCTTCAAATGACAATAGATCTTATCATATTAATTCTGATAAGATTTACAATGCCTTAGGCTTTAAACCTAAGAAATCAATTGAAAACGCAATTGAGGATATATGTAATGCATTTCAAAATAATATGTTTGATGATTCAATGAATAATACCTCGTATTATAATGTAAAAAAAATAAAAGAATTAAAAATTAAATGAAAAAATTACTCATTACCGGAGGTGCTGGTTTTATTGGATCTCATATGGTAGATCTTTTATTAGAAAAAAATTTTAAAGTTTTGATTTTAGATAATCTCTCAACTGGGCATGAGAAAAATATTTCACATTTAAAAAAAAATCCTAATTTAGATGTTAAATTTGCGGATTGTTGCAATATTAACAATAAAGATAAATTTTTTAAAGGAATTGATGGAGTTTTTCATTTTGCTGGTATTGGTGATATTGTTCCTTCTCTTGATGAACCATCAAAATATATGAAGAATAACATAGAGGGTACTGTTAATATGCTTGAAGTTGCAAGGTTTAATAATGCAAGTAAATTTGTTTATTCTGCCTCTTCATCGTGCTACGGATTAGCTAAAACTCCTACAAATGAAACCCATATGATTGATCCACAATATCCTTATGCATTATCCAAATATTTGGGGGAAAGAGCTGTTTTTCATTGGAACAAAGTTTATAAACTTCCAATAAACTCAATTAGAATATTTAATGCTTATGGATTGAGAGTTAGAACAACTGGGGCTTATGGTGCTGTTTTTGGTGTTTTTTTAAAACAAAGATTATCTAAAAAATCATTAACTGTTGTTGGAAGTGGAGAGCAAAAAAGAGATTTTTTATATGTTACTGATGTTGCAGAAGCATTTTATAGAGCTTATCAAACTAAACTTACAGGTCAAATTTGGAATTTAGGTGCTGGAAATCCACAATCCATTAATTATTTAGTTAAATTAATTGGTGGAGAAGTTGTTTATATTCCCAAAAGACCAGGTGAGCCTGACTGCACATGGGCAGATATAACAAAAATCACGAAGGATTTAGAATGGAAACCTAAAGTAAGCTTTGAAGATGGTGTTGAACTAATGATTAAAAATATTAATAATTGGTCAGATGCACCACTTTGGAATAAAAAAAATATTAATGAAGCTACAAAGAATTGGTTTAAATATTTAGGTTAAATATGAAAAAAACAATAACAGATCACTTCAAGCATAAAATCAAGTCTATTAATGAAATTATTAAAATTACTGGTAAATTTCCAAGAAAAAAGAAATTAATATTATGTCATGGTGTTTTTGATATTGTTCATCCAGGACATCTCCGACATTTGGTTTATGCTAAAAGTAAAGCCGATTATCTTGTAGTAAGTGTTACTTCAGATAAATATATTGACAAAGGTATATATAGACCACATGTTCCTGAGGATTTGAGAGTAGCTAACCTTGCAGCATTTGAAATAGTTGATTTTGCATATGTTGATGATAATAAAACACCTTTAAATAGTATTGAAAAATTAAAACCAGATTTATTTGCCAAAGGTTATGAATATACTTCTGGTAGTATAAATACTAATAATGAACTTAAAATTATTAATAAATACGGCGGTGAAACTTTATATACCCCTGGTGATATAGTTTTTTCTTCATCTAAAATTCTTGAATCCAAATTACCTAAATTAAAATATGAGAAATTATTAAACTATTTAGAATCTGCTAATCTTGAAATTGAAGATTTAAAGAATACTTTACAAAATTTTAAAAATAAAAAAATACACGTTGTTGGTGATACAATTGTTGATTCTTTGACTGAATGCTCAATGTTAGGGGGTCAATCTAAAACTCCAACTATGAGTGTTAAATATGAAAACAAAATTGATTTTGTTGGGGGTGCGGGTATTGTTGCTAAACATTTAGCATCTGCTGGCGCAAGTGTAAATTTCACTACTGTGCTTGGAGATGATGAACTTAGAAAATTTGTAGTAGACGATATTTCAAAAACGAAAGTTAATATTAATGTAGTCAAGGATATATCAAGGCCAACTACTAATAAAAACGCTATTCTTGTTGATAATTATAGACTTCTAAAGATTGATACTCTAGAAAATAATTCAATTAATGAAAAAATTTTAGCAAGAATTATTAATAATATTAAAAATATTAAAGCTGAGGCTGTAATATTCTCGGATTTTAGACACGGAATTTTTAATTCAAATACAATTAAATATCTTTCAGAATCTATTTCTAAAAATGTATTTAAAGTTGCCGATAGTCAAGTAGCTTCTAGATGGGGAAATATTTTAGATTTTAAAAGATTTGACCTTATTACTCCCAATGAAAAAGAAGCAAGATTTTCACTTGGTGACCAAGATACTGGTGTGAGACCATTGGCAGCTAAACTTATAGAGAAATCAAAATGTAAAAATATTATTTTTAAAATGGGTGAAAGAGGTTTGCTGGCATCTTCATCAAATAAATTAAGTAATTTAGATAATTTTTTTTCATTAGAAAGTTTTACTGATAATGCAATAGATCCCGTAGGTTCTGGGGATGCTTTACTTGCTTACTCTACACTTTCTATTTTAGAATCTGGTTCAATTGTTATAGCTGCGATTTTAGGTGCTATTGCTGCAGCATGTGAATGTGAAAAATATGGAAATATTCCAGTTACACCAGAAGATGTTTTTTTAAAATTAAAGAAAATAGAAGATAACATAAATTTTAAACATTCATAATAGAGATTAAATTTGCGTTGCATTATTATTGGTTTAGGAGTTCAAGGAAAAAAAAGAAAAACTTTCGCAAAAGACGATTGTGTTGCAACAGTTGACCCGTTTAATCCTGATTCTGATTATAAAAGTATCTACGATGTTGATTTAAATAGTTTTGATTCAGCATTGTGTTGTACACCCGATAAACCTAAGTTTGAAATTCTTAAATATCTTCTGACTAATAAAAAACATTGTCTAGTTGAAAAGCCTCTTTGGACTCAAAAACAAAAAGATATTATCAATCTTGAGAAAATTGCTAATAAAAATAATGTATTATTGTATACATCTTACAATCACAGATTTGAACCTCATTTTATAGAGGTCAAAAATATTTTAAAAAAAAAATTATTAGGAAAAATTTATCATTGTAGGTTATTTTATGGTAACGGTACAGCACAACTAGTAAAACAATCTAAATGGAGAGATAAGGGCTCAGGAGTTCTGCATGACTTAGGAAGTCATCTTCTTGATACAATAAATTATTGGTTTAATATTAAAAAGCATGATTGGAAACTGTTATATTCCGACAGATATGAAAATAAATCACCAGATCATGTTGTTATATTTTCTAAAATGAAAAAACCAAGAATACAATTAGAAATGACTTTATTATCATGGAGAAATTCTTTTTATTGCGATATTATTGGTGAAAAAGGTAGTATTCATATTGAATCTCTTTGTAAATGGGGTCCATCAAAATTTATATTTAGACAAAGAGTTTTGCCTAGTGGTAAACCAAAAGAGAAATCAAAAATATTAATTAAAGATGATCCTACTTGGGAGCAAGAATATAAATTTTTTAAAAAAAATGTAAAAAAAATTATTAAAACAGATTTAAGTAATGATTTATTTATACTAGATGCACTGAATAGATTAATCAGAAATAGATAGGTAGAATTTATGATAATAGGATTCGCTGGTATGACTCATCTTGGTCTTGTTACTTCGATTTCATATGCAAATAAAGGTTTTAACATTGTATGTTATGATAAAAGTAAGAATAAAATTGAAAATATTAAAAAAAATATTTTTCCAATATCTGAACCAAAAATTATAGATAAGAAAAAAGAAAATGAATCTAAGCTCTTTTTTTCTTCTGATTTAAATGCATTAAAAACCTGCGATTTAGTATATATTTCTTCGGATGTTCTAACAGATAAGAATGGAAATAGTAATTTATTACCTCTAAAAAGTCTTATTAATGATGTAATTAAAGTTATTAAAAAAAAAGGAATCTTGGTTATATTATCACAAGTATCACCTGGCTTTACGAGAAATATTAATTTTCCAAAAAAAAGACTATTTTATCAAGTTGAGACATTAATTTTTGGAAAAGCATATGAAAGAGCATCAAACCCAGAAAGATTTATAATTGGTTGTTATAAAAAAAATGTAAAAAATATTTTTACAGATTTTTTAGAAACCTTTAAATGTCCAATTTTACAAATGAAATATGAGAGTGCTGAGTTAGCAAAAATCTCTATCAATATTTTTTTAGTTTCTTCTATTAGTGTTACAAATACTCTTTCAGAAATTTGTGAATCTATTGGAGCTGATTGGAATGAAATTTCACCCTCTTTAAAACTTGATAAAAGAATAGGAAAGCATGCATATTTAAAACCAGGTCTTGGTATTTCTGGAGGTAACTTAGAGAGAGATCTTGGTTCATTAATTAAGTTAGGAAAAACAAAAAAAACTAATGTGAACTTAATAAAAGCTTTTGTTGAAAATAGTATTTATCAAAAAAAGTGGGTAGTCAAAAAAATAAAAGAAATTCAAAAGTATACAAAAATAAATCAAATTGCAATATGGGGATTATCATATAAAGAAAATACTAATTCAATAAAAAATTCACCATCATTAATAACAATTAATTTATTAAATATAAAAAAAATACTTGTTCATGATCCTGTTGTTGAAAAATTAGATTTTAAAAATAAAAATATTTTTAGATTTACAAAATTAGATGAAACTTTGTATGATTCTGATCTTTTGGCAATTTTAACACCATGGGATCAATACAGAAATTTTTCTGTTAAAAGAATTATAAAAGGTTTAAAAAAGCCAATAATTATTGATCCTTATAACATTTTTAAAGATCAGCTAGAAAATATGAAAGAAATTGATTATTACTGTTTAGGAAAAAAAATTAATATTTAAAAATGTTAGAGCATAAATTAAAAAAAAATTTAAAGCCTAAAAGAGTAATTATTTTAGGAAAAAATAGTTTTATCGGAAAAGAATTAATTCGATTTTTAAAACTACATGAAATAAATTTTAAAGCATTTGGAAAAAAAGATATCGATCTAGAAAAAGAAAACTCATATAAAAAATTATCAAAAAACCTAAAAGAAGATGATTGTTTAATATTAATTTCTGCCAAGGTTCCTGTTAAAAATATTGGAATGTTCAAACAAAATCTTTCAATTATAGACTCAATGATAAAGGCTATAAATATTGTTCCAGTTCAACATGTAATTAACATTAGTTCTGATGCGGTTTATGAAGATATTTTAAAACCTATGAATGAAAATTCAAAAAAATCTCCTAATTCTCTTCATGGATTAATGCACCTAACGCGCGAGACTTTACTTAAAGAAAATGTTGAAAGAAAAAGATTAGCTATTTTATGTCCAACTTTAATTTATGGAAAAAATGACCCTCATGATGGATATGGTCCAAATAAGTTTTATAGACTCATTAAGAAAAATAAAGATATCATTTTATTTGGAAAAGGAGAAGAGAGAAGAGATCATGTATTTGTTGAAGACGTAGCAAAGATTATTCTTTATGTAATTTTAAGAAAAAGTTATGGCAGCCTGAACATAGCCACAGGAATTTTAAAAAGTTTTAACGATTGTGCTCAATTATTAAAAAAAATATATAAAAAAGATATCAATATTATTTTTACTAAAAGAGTTGGTGAAATGCCACATAATGGTTATCGAGCATTTAATATAAAACATACAAAGAGTTTATTTCCCGGTTTTAAGTATACTAAACCGGTAGATGGTTTTAAAAAATTTAAAGAGTAAAAATGGGAAATCAAATAAACTTGTTAAGCTCTTTGCCAAAGTCAAAAAGAAACTTAAGTAATAGAACAGTAAAAAAAAGCTTAGAAATAATTAAAATTTCAAAACAATACGGAAAAATGTACTTTGATGGTCCCAGAGAATATGGATATGGAGGTTATAAATACGACGGTAGATGGGTCAGTGTAGCTAGAGATATAATTAAATATTATGGATTAAAAAAAAAAGATAGGGTATTAGATATAGGTTGCGCAAAAGGTTTCTTAGTGAATGATTTAATGAATGTTCTTCCTGGTTTAGAAGTTTTTGGACTAGATGTTTCAGACTATGCAATAAAAAATTCACATCCAGAGGTTATTGGTAGAATACATAAAGGTAGTGCAGATCATTTACCTTTTTCAAACAATTCTTTTGATTTAGTTATTTCATTAGATACTATTCATAATTTAACTAAAAACAGAGTTATAGTTGCTCTTCAAGAAATTCAAAGAGTTACAAAAAAAAATTCATTTATAAGGGTTGATAGTTATAGAAATGAAAAAGAAAAAAAGGTTTTTGAGGACTGGGTTTTAACTGCTGAATGTCATGATTACCCTAATGGTTGGCTTGAAATATTTAAACAAGCTGGTTATAAGGGAGATTATTATTGGACAATTATTAATTAAAAAATAAAAAGAAGGGTTATTTATTATGTCAGGAAAGAAATACGTAGTTATTGGAGCGGGCGGTTCATTTGGAATTCATACATGCTTTTATCTTTTAGAACATGCTGAACCTAAAAAAGTCATAGGTATTGGAAGAAACCCACTGAGAGAAGAACCATTTTCACTTAATATTAATAAATTACAAAGGTATGAATATCACGCAAGACATATTTATCACGAACAAGATTTACTTTTTGAATTACTTGATGAAGAAAAACCTGATGTAATAATAAATTTNGCTGCACAAGGAGAAGGAGCTGTATCATGGAAACATTCTTGGAGNTTTTTTGAGACTAANTCAGTTGCTCTNGCTAAATTNTCTGANGAATTNAATAAAAGAAATTGGTTAAAACATTTTATACAAATAGGNACATCAGAAATGTATGGTTCAGTTGAATATCCAGTTAAAGAAAATGAGCCAATTAAACCTACAAGTCCATATGCAGCATCAAAGGTAGCATTTGATATGTATTTAATGTCTATTAATAAATTTTTAGATTTTCCAATGACTATTGTTCGTCCTTCTAATTGTTATTGTCCTGGTCAACTTCTTCATAGAGTTATTCCTAAGTCTATTTGGTGTGGTCTAACTGGGAATAAATTACCACTTCACGGAGGTGGTAAAGCAGAAAAATCTTTTCTTCATGCAAGAGATTTAGCTAGAGCAATACATTTAATTTCTGAGTCTGATCCACAGGGTGAAATTTTTAATGTAGGACCAATAAACCCAACTTCAATTAGAGAAGTTGTAGAAAGATGTGCAAACTCTTTAAACATTTCAATAGATAAATTAGCAGAAATTACAGATGATAGGCTAGGTCAAGATAGCCGATATTGGTTAGACTCTTCTTTGATAAAAGAAAAATTTGGATGGGAGCAAGAAATTATGTGGGACCAGGGACTTGATGAGATGGTAGAGTGGGGTAAAAAATATTTTAATCAAATTAAAGATTATCCAACTAATTATGTATTAAGAGCTTAGTTTTTATGAATAAAAGATCATATCTTTCTCCAAAAAACTCTAAGAGTAGATGTAATTTTTATAGAAAAGAAATTCTTAAAATTTCTCAGAGTGTTCCTGCTTTGCATATTGCACCTGCTTTTTCATGTATTGAGATTTGTGATTTAATTTATAANCATTTAATTAAATGGAAAAATAGTAAGCCTGATGACGTTTTTTTAATGTCAAAAGGTCATGGCTGTATGATTCAATATGTTATTCTNAAAGAAAGAAAGCTACTAACTGAAAAAGATCTGAAGTTTTATTGCAAACCAAATGGTCGCCTGGGTGCTCATCCAGATTATGGTGTGCCTGGAATTGAAGCATCAACGGGTTCACTTGGTCATGGTATGGGAATATCCGTTGGAATGGCATTTGCTGATATGGCCCAAAAAAGAAAAAATCTTGTTTATTTAGTTTTAAGTGATGGAGAATGTCAAGAGGGTTCAACTTGGGAAGCAGCAATGATGGCTGGAAATTTAAAATTAAGTAACTTAATTGCTTTTGTTGATATGAATGATTTTTCTGGTTTAGAAAGAATGAGTGAAGGTCATCCAGCTTTTCATCCTTTGTCTGAAAAATTTAAATCTTTTGGTTGGGAAGTATATGAAGTTGATGGTCATTCAACTGAAAAAATGAAAAAAGTAATTTTAAATAGATCTAATATGAAAAAACCCCTTGTCATTATTTGTAAAACTATAAAGGGTAAGGGTGTGAGTTATATGGAAAATGTTCCAATATGGCATTATAGATCTCCGAGCAAAGATGAGTTTATACTTGCAATGAAAGAATTAAATGAGAAATAAATTTGCAGATATTTTTTATAATTTAGGTAAAAATGATTCAAAATTACATCTTGTAGTTGCAGATATATCTCCTGCGGGTTCTATTTCGAGATTNAGGGAAGAGTTTCCAAATAGATTTATTAATACTGGTGTTGCTGAACAAGTCATGATTGGTATGGTAGCCGGAATGTGCCAAAGAGGATTAAGGCCTTTTGCCTATACTATTGCAACTTTTTCATTATTTAGACCTTATGAATTTGTAAGAAATGATCTTTGTTATCAAAATTTACCTGTAACAATAGTTGGAATTGGCGGAGGGGTAACCTATTCAACTTTAGGAGGAACTCATCATGCAATGGAAGATATTAGTATAGCNTCATCTATACCAAATATGAATATCATAGCTCCATGCGATCCTAATGAAACTGCTGAAGCTACTAAATGGTGTGCAAAACAAAAAAAAGGTCCTGTTTANTTAAGATTAGGAAAAGCAGGAGAACCAAATCTTTCTCAATCTGCTGATGAAAATTGGAAGTTTGGAAAAATTAGAACTATAAGAAAAACAAGTGGAAAAATAGCTGTTATTACTTACGGTGCAATAGCATCAATTGCTCAACAAGTTACAGATAATTTAGAATTATCAGGAAAAAACCCATCTTTATTTTTCTGTTCTACAATTAAACCACTTGATANAGAAAAAATAATTACATTACTTAAAAACTATAAAAAGATTTTAGTTATTGAAGAAACAGTNCCATCAGGAAGTTTAGGAGAAAAAATTCAAGTTCTTGCATATCAAATAGGTTCTCGTTCAAAGATTTTTTCATTTACATTAAAAGACAAGTTTATCCATTTTTATGGAAATCATACCCAACTTCTTCAAAAACATGGATTAGATGTTAAAAATATAATTAATAAAATTAATATTAAGTAAATAGTTATGAAGAAACTTGCTATCAATGGTGGAAATCCAATTATAGAACATAAAATGCCAGCAAGAATTGCATTTGGAGTCAAAGAGCAAAAAATGATATCTAAAGTAATTAATTTTTATAAAGCACAAAATGCAGATCCAGGTTATCAAGGTTATTTTGAAGAAGAATATTGTAAAGTATTCTCGAATTACCTAGGTGGAGGTTATTCTGATGCAGTTGCAACAGGTACAATAGCAGTATACATTGCGATAGCTGCATTAAAATTAGAAAAAAATTCTGAAGTTTTATGTTCTCCAATTACTGATCCAGGTACAATTTCTGCCATTACATTAAATGGATTAATACCCAAATTAGTAGATTCTGAAAAAAATAGTTATAACACAAGCATTCTGCAAATACTTAAAAGAATTAATTCTAAAACTAAAGCAATTGTTTTAGTTCATAGTGCAGGATATTCAATTGATATGAAAAAAATTATAAAATTAGCAAAAAGCAAAAAAATAAAAATTATTGAAGATTGCAGCCAAGCACATGGAGCAGAATTTAATAAAAAAAAGGTAGGAACCTTTGGAGATGTATCAGCATTTTCAACAATGTATAGAAAAGCTAGTATTTCTGGAGGTTGTGGAGGAATCGTTTTTACCAAAAATAAAGAAATTTATAAAAATATCTTAGCCTTTTCTGATAGAGGAAAACCAAGATGGAAAAAAAAAATTTGATGATAGAGATCCAAGTAAATTTTTGTTTCCATCTTTAAATTTTCATACTAATGAGATTTCTTGTGCTATAGGAATTTCTTCTATTCAAAGATTAGAAAAAACTAGATTAAAAAGATTAAATTTTGTCAAGAGATTATCTAAATTAATTAATAGTGAAACAAAGTATTGTAGAAGTTATGGATATGACAAGCATTCATCACCTTTTTTTTTCCCAGTATTTGTAAATGATAAAAAATTGAAAGTATCAAAAAAAACATTTGCCACTGCATTGAAAGCAGAAGGTGTTGATTTAAATGTTCAATATAAATATGTTATTTGTGAATGGCCATGGGTCATAAGTTATTTAGCTGACAATTATATGTGTAAAAATGCAATTGATGTTGTGAATCATAGTTTCAATATTTATCTCAATGAAAATTATGGTAATAGAGAAGTTGATGCTATAATTAAAGCTATTAAAAAAGTTGAGTTTTTCTATAAAAAGTAAATTTCTTTAAAGATATGATTGTTTTAGGATTACACGGAGGAGTTACTTTAGGGCAGCATGAGCCTTCTGCAGCTATTGCTATTGATGGAAAAATAATAGCTTCTTGTGAAGAAGAGAGATACTTAAGAATAAAATCTGCATATGGATATTTACCTCTTTACTCAATAAAAGCTTGCCTAGAAATTGCTAAAATTAAATGGGAAGATATAAATTTAATTATAACTCCTGGAGTAACTTATAATGATTTTGATAATAGAATATTTAATTATTTAAAACATTTGTTTGGTTCTTGTCCAAAAATTGAAAGAATTCATCATCAATTAGCACATCTATCAGCTGCATTTTTTGGTTCTGGTTATAATAAATCATTAGTTTTATCACTTGATGCTACTGGAGACAGTTCATGTGGAATGATTGGAATTGGCGATCAAGAAAATGGTATTAAAGTTTTAAATACTTTTCCAACTAATAAATCTTTAGGTTTTTTTTATACAATGATGACATATTATCTTGGATTTACCGATGGGGACGAATATAAGGTAATGGGGTTAGCTCCATATGGAAAACCAAATATTGATTTAAGCAAAATACTTAAAAGTACTGATGAAGATTGGAACTTTGATTGGTCATTTATAAAAAANAATCCTCCACTTCGTTCACCATTTGAACCTGTTTACTCAGAAAAAATNTTTGAAGTTCTCAAACAACCCAATAGATTAGCAAATGAAAAAATTTCTCAGTATCATAAAGATGTTGCTTCAAGTACCCAAAAAACTTTTGAGGAAACTCTTTTAAATTTAGTTAATGTTATAAAATCTAAAAATAAAGATATTGAAAATTTTTCATATGCTGGTGGAGTTGCATTAAACTGTGCAGCTAATAAAAAATTATATGACTCTGGATTATTTAAAAATATTTATATCTCACCTGTTTCCTCTGATAGAGGTTTAGCAATTGGATGTGCTTATCATGGATCCTTTATCTCAGGATCTAAACCGTGGCAGTTAAGTTCNGTTTATCAAGGTTCAAGTTATTCAAATGATGATATTAAAAATGAATTAGAATCAAATTCTATTAAGTATTCTGAATATTCTAATCCGTCAGAAAAAGCTGCTGAATTAATTAGTCAGGGGAAAATAATTGGTTGGTTTCAAGGAAGATCTGAAGCAGGAGCAAGGGCTTTNGGTAATAGATCAATACTTGCNGATTGTTCAGATCCTAGTATGCAAAATAAGGTTAATGCAAAGATTAAATTTAGAGAAAAATTTAGACCTTTTGCTCCATCTGCACTAAAAGAAAAATCTATNGATTATTTTGAAACTAATAATCTTAATTTACCCTCAATGAGTGCAACAGTAAAAGTTAATGATCATGGTAAAAAAAAAATTTCCATCGATTGTTCATTTAGATGATACTGCGAGAATTCAAACTGTTAAAAGTTCAGATAATGAATTGTATTATGACTTGATTAGAAATTTTGACAAACATACAGATAAACCCGTTATAATGAATACAAGTTTTAATCTGAAAGGTCAGCCTATAGTTGAAACTCCAAGAGACGCTTTAATGACTTTTTTTGGATGTGGCTTAGACTCTTTATTTATAAGTAATTTTTTAATAAATAAAAAATAGAAAAATGCAAAAAAATAATAGTAAAGAAGTAAGTAAAATATATGAGATGCTTTCTTTTTTTANAATTAAAAAAGATGATACAGTCTTAATTCACAACGGTTTTAAATCCCTTAATAAAGATGGTTATAATTTAGATATTTTTTTAGACTCATTAGTTGAGTACTTTGCGAACGGGACAATAATGTTTCCAACAATGTCATGGAAATTTGTAAATAAAAATAATCCAGAATTTTATATTAACAAGACTCCCTCAAATACAGGAATTTTAAGCGAAAAATTTAGAAAAGCCTATTCATCCAAAAGAAGCTTACATCCAACTCATTCCGTTGCATCTTTGGGAAGATCTAGTGGTATTTTTTTAAATACACATCATCAATCATTAACACCCTGTTGTAGTTTAAGTCCATTTGGTATTTTACCAAAGAGTGATGCATGGATTTTATTAATTGGCTGTGGTATTGATTGTTGTACAATTATTCATCATGTTGAAGAATTAATTGCTAAAGATATTTATTGTAAAGATACCTCTGAAATAGAGGAATATCAATGTTTTGACGTCAATAAAAGGCCTAAAATAGTAAAGTTATTAAGGCATAAGTTTCTGCCAAGAAATTATTGGCAATATCAAGATCTTCTTGCAGAACAAAATAAAATAAAAATCTTTATGCTCGATAATACAGTTTCTATCGCTTTTAAAGCTAAAGAAATATTTAAAGTAGTTAAAAAGTCTCTTGAAAAAAATACAAAAGCGATCATTGCCAAACCAGGTCAAAGATATAGAATGATGTGAATGAAAAAAATTTTTTTCCCTAAGTATTTTTTTCTTGAAAAAAAAATTAAACTTCGTGTTCAAAATGCAGTTGCTGCAATAATAATAGTTGATAAGAAAAAAATTCTATTACAAAAAAGAGATTTTAAAAAAAATATATGGTATCCTGGTTTTTGGGGACTTTTTGGTGGTGCTGTTAATAAAAAAGAATCAGAAACAAGTGCATTAAAAAGAGAACTTAAAGAGGAAATTAATTGGGCTCCAAAAAAAATTAAATTTTTTTTTGAACAAACTTTTAACTTTAAAGAGTCAAAAAAAANAAATAATAATNTTTCATATAGAAAGTTTTATGTTGTTCATATGAGTAATAAGGAGTATAAAAAAATTGTATTACATGAAGGAAAAAGTTTTAAAGCAGTATNCTTTGAAAGTATACTTTCAAAATATTTATTGACGCCATATGATTCTTTTGNGATCTTTCTTTATTTAAATAAAAATAATATTTTACATAATTAGTTTANATATATTACATTTATGTCTTTAGGAAAAAAAAATACAATAATTNCTCAAACTTTAAAACCTAAAAACCANTCTTGGATTGAAGATCTAAAAAAATATAATTCAGTTAATCAATTAAAAAAAAATATTCTTAATCATCACCCTTACTTAGAACTTAAAAAATTAAAACAAGTTATTCTAATTGGAGCAGGTCCAGAAGGAGAGAGATTAATTAANATTTTGAATAAAAATAATATTTCCATTAAATCAATACATGATGATAATAGAAAAAATATAAGTAAAAAAATATTTAATATTTCTGTTCAAAAAGTTGACGTACTTAGGACACATGAGGATTTTGAAACTCCAATTATTATTGCATCTCATAGGCCTTTGAATTTATTTCATAGATTAGGAAAATTGGGATTTAAAAATATTTCTTTGTTTCAGACACTCCAATTACTCTATCCAAATATTTTTAAACCTCATATGTTTTATGAAAAAATGTTAGATGATTTAATTATTAATAAAAATAAATATCTTGAACTACAAGATCTTTTTTCTGATGAAATCTCTGTTGACCATTTAAATGCGATAATAGGATTTAGAATGAATTGTAATATTGGATGTATTTCAAATATTATAGATTGGGACGTTTACTTTCCTGAAAAAATTGTAAACCTAAAAGATGATGAAGTATTTATNGATGGTGGAGCATATAACGGAGATTCAATAAATCTGTTTGAAGAAAAAACTAACTTTAAATATCAAAAGATTTTTGCTTTCGAACCTGATCCACAAAGTGCAAAATCTTTAAAAAAAAAATTTAAAGAAAATAATAAAGTAGAAGTAATTTCAAAAGGTATGTATGAGTATGAAGACAACTTAAAATTNGTAAATGATTCTTCTAGAGGAGCACTTTTTTCAGATACGGGAGATATTTCTGTGCCTGTTACATCAGTCGACAAAATTTTAAATGGTCAAAAAGCTACTTATATNAAAATGAATATAGAAGGTTTAGAACTTAAAGCTTTAAATGGTTCAAAAAATACAATAAAAACATGGAAACCCAGAGTTGCTATATCAAGTTATCATATTCCTAGTCATCTTTGGGAAGTTCCAATGTTAATAAAATATCTTAATAAAAATTATGATATTTACTTGCGCCAACATGATTGTGGTGTTATTGAAACAGTTAGTTATGGAATTTAATATTTATTTCTGGATATGACTAAAAAATTAAAAAATTGGGTTAACCCTGAAATTCCTTGGAAAAACAAAAAAAATGTTCCAAAAATACCCCCCCGAATTTTAATAGATTATGCAACTAGGTGTAACCTTAGATGTCCTATGTGTGTTGTTTNGGGTTCTGAGGATGAAAGAAAAATAGATGATGTAAAAGGTATTATGGATGTTAATAAAGCTAGAGATTTATTAGATATCGTAATGAAAACAAAGCCAATGATTCAACCTAATTTATGGGGNGAACCACTCTTAATACCTGAACTTGAAAAAGTAATTTTTGATTTAAAATCTAGAAATATTCCAGTTGTTTTAAATACTAATGGTTTAACTTTAACAAGTAAAATATGTCAATTATTTATTTCTCAAAAAGTCGATTCTATAATGTTTAGTGTTGATGCAACTACGGCTGAAACATTAAAAAAAGTAAGAGGGATTGATAAATTAGAAAAAATTAAAAAGGCAGTAAATCTTCTCTTAAAAGAAAGAGGAGATNNGATTCTACCTAGAATTGGAGTTTCTTTTACAGTTCAAGACACTAATAAGCATGAAAAAGATGATTTTGTAAAANAGTGGTTAGGTAAAGTTGATGTAATAAGGATTGGATTGATGTTTGATGATAGTGTTGGTAATTATCCTGAGATGGTAGACATGGGTAAAAGAAAACCCTGTCCTGCGCTTTATAGTACTCTTCCNATACATAACGATGGAACAGCAAGAATTTGTTGTTTAGATGGATTTAGAAAAACTAATATGGGGAATGTATATAAGGAAGGCTTAGATAAAGTATGGAATGGAGAAGAATTTAATAAAGCACGATATTATCATGAGACTGGTCAATGGGATAAAGTTCCGTTTTGTGAAAACTGTAATGGTTGGGCTGAGTTTGATTATCAAGAAGAAGTTAAAGATAATCATTTAATTAGATTTTCTCCACAATATATTTATTATAATAAAATTGATAAATTAGAAACATGGACTANAGAAACNTTAGGAGATCACAAAGAACCAAAAATAAAAAAANATAATATTAAAAAAAGATAGTTTAATTTAATGCCTCCTATATATTTTTTTTTAAGCGTTTGGGGCAAAAAATATTGTTCACATCTAGTTGATCTATGTATTCCTTCNCTTTTAACAAAAGGGAATATTAAGTATTTAAAATCTAATAAAAAAAATAAATTCTTGATTGCTTGTCCAAAAACCAGTTGGATAGAAATAAAAAAAAGTTATGCTTATCAACAATTAGAAAAAATAATTAAGATTGAAAAAATAGATATCTCCGAACCTGACAGTAAATCAATGCCAAGTTTGCACATGGGGATTGGTCACTTGAAAGCGACTAAAAAGTGTTTAGAAGATAAAGCTTTAGGTGTTGCTCTTACACCAGATTTAATTTTATCAAACAAATGTATTGAATGTATCATTAAGTATTACAAAGAAGGTTTTGAAGTATTATTATTACCCGCGATCAGATACGAAGAGGAAAAATTATTTAAAAATCTATTTAATCAAGGCTTTATTAACTCAAACAAAAAATTTAATATTGAAAAAAAGTCAATAGATTTNTCTGGAAGAGAAATGTCNAAAATTGCTATTAAGTCATTTCATAGTCAAACAGAAGCATATAAACTTAAAAGTAAAATTTTTTTATTTAATCATGTTATTCCATCAATTTTATTTGATTCTCCTAAAAAAAATGAAGGATATATTCTTCACTGTTTATCATGGATGCCATTATTTATTGATTATTCAAAGATNAAAAAACATNATACTAGTGCAATNGAAAANTGGACNATAGACGGNGATTANATTAGCTCTAATTTTAAAAATTACCANAAAATCCATCCAATAACAGATTTTGATGAAGCAACAGTNATGAGTTGGGCTCCTAAAAATGATAGGCCAGTAANANTNAGNAACCAACTATTATTTTTTCTTTTTCCTAAAATTGCTAGTTTTCTTAAATTAATGAATTTTAAAAGAAGTGCTAAATCAAAAATATTTGATAATTTAAAAAGAATTTTATTAATTAAACCAGTATTTATCCATATAAATAACATTGATTCTGAATGGATCAAAAAATCAATTAAAACTAGAAAAATAATATCACTTGAAAAAAATAAGTATCATAATTTTTTTATTCACCTATTAAATTTATTTATCTTAATTAATTCTAAATTAAATAAAACTTTATCAAGAATATTTGTTTTGATTTTAGCTTTTACTGGAAATAAAGAATCTTTTAACATAATAAAAAATCGAATTAAAAAAATACTTAAAATTAATAATGAAATTTAAATGAATAAAAAAATTTTAAGATATATTTCAAATCCAACTAATAANTCTAAANTTATTATTTTGTTTATNAATTTNATNTTNTTAATCTTAGANTANTTTCTNAAATTATTTTTTTTAGTTTTTTCNATTTTTAAAAAAAACAATAAAAAACTTTATTGCATTTATGATCTTTCAGTTAATCCATTAACTTTTGATTTTATATGGTTTCTTTTTTCTTCCGAATCAGAGAGAATAAATAAAAAAAAAAATAGTATAGAATTAATATTGATTACTGGAGAAAAATATTCTTCAGTGTTTGAAACTATTTCATATCATCAAATTTTTAATCGTAATTATAAAAAAAAAAAATTTAAAAACATCATTGTGTCAAGTGCTAGACTACTTCCTAGCATAAAAAAAATTAGTATTTTTAATAGCAATATTTTTGCAAGATTATACGCTGCATCATTGGGTAGTAAATTTTATCCATCAAACTCAAGTTGTCTAATGCCTAGTTCATTTACCCCAAGTAAAGATGCGATAAAGTATAGTAAAAAAAATAAAAACTTTAATATTCTTCGTCCATCAAAAGTTGCAAAAAATTTTATTTTATCATGGTTAAAAAATATAAGTCCAAAAAAAAAGTTTATTTCTATTACTTTAAGACAATCTGATTACACAAAGGAAAGAAATAGNAATCTAAGTACTTGGTCTAACTTTTCGAAATATCTTGAAGAACAAAACTTTATTATAATTCTTCTTCCTGATTTTAATCAGTTGACAAATATTTCATTATTAAAAAAATATTTCCCCAAAGCTCATGTTTGCAAAAAAGCAGTACTGAATGTTGATTATAGGTTAAGTTTATATAAATCGTGTGACTTTAATCTTGGTGTAAGTAATGGACCAATGAGTTTATGTTATTTTAGTAATTCAAAATTTATTCAATTTAAATCTTTAAACGAAAAAATAGAAACTTCAAATAAAAAAATGATGTTAAAACTTGGATTTGATATTAAAAAAAATCCTCCTTTCTTTGACTCTCAACAAAGGTTTGTATGGAATTCAAATGAAAGCTCAGAATATATGATAAAAATATTTAAAAATATTTATAAAGTGTAATTAAAAATGAAAAAAATCATTTTTTTAATTTCAAATCTTAATCTTGGTGGTGCAGAAAAAACTGTTTACTCTTTATATAAATATTATAAGCGAAGTAATAATGTAAAAATAATTTGTTTTGAAAGAAATATTAGATTTTCATTAAATGAAGATATTATTTCTTTAAATCAAAAACCTTTAGATAAGAAAGACACATCATTTTTTTTATTATTTAGAATTATTAATATTTTAAAAAAAATATATTTAGTAAGAAAAATTTTTATAATTTATAGGCCTGATGTTATTGTTTCCATGACCCCAAGTGTAAACCTTTATTCTATTTTTTGCTCATTATTTTTAAAAAATAAAATAATTATTTCTGAAAGAATTTCTAAAAATTTTTTTAATCATTCATTTATTAAAAAATTAGTCATTAATTTTTTTTATAAATATTGCGATAAACTGGTAGTTCAAACAGATGAAATTTTACAAGATTATAAAGATTTTAATACCACTATAATTCCTAATTTTGTTACAAAAACAAAACTTAGAATTAATTATTTTAAACAAAGAAAAAATATAATTTCTGTTGGAAGGTTGGATAATCAAAAAAATTTTCAATTTTTAATTAAAGCATTTGCTAATTCATTAAAAGCTAATAAAGATTGGAGGTTATTAATTTTTGGTGAGGGAGAAAATCTTAAAAGCCTAAGATTAATGATAAAAAATTATAAATTAGAGAAAAATATATTTTTAAAAGGAGTTTCTCAAAATATTAAAAAAGAATTGGTCAATGCTAGTTTTTATGCGTCTACTTCATTATATGAAGGATTTTCGAATGCAATGCTTGAAGCTACTAGCGTTGGATTACCAATTATTGCTTTTGATGGTGTTAGTGGAAATAATAAAATTGTTATTAATGGATTCAATGGTATTGTTGTAAAATCAAAAAAAAATATTAATGAATATTCACAAGGATTATCTAATTTAATGAGCCAAATNNATTTACAAAAAAAGTACTCAATAAATAGTTTAAAAATAGCTGAAAAATATAGTCAGGAAAAAATAATGAAACTTTGGAATAATATTATTTTATAATGTGTGGTATTTCCGGTATATATGATTATTCAAATCAATTAACTAAAGATTTATTAATTGAAAATATCAATTCTATGTGTGAATTATTTAAACATAGAGGTCCGGATAATTATGGTTATTGGATAAAAAATAATATAATTTTGGGTCATAATAGACTTTCCATACTAGATATCTCTAGAAATGGAAATCAACCAATGGTCTCTAATTCGGGTAGATTTATTATCACCTTTAATGGTGAAATTTATAATGTTAATAATTTGAGAAAGTATTTATTAAATCATATTAATTTTCCTCTTAAAAGTTCATCAGATACAGAGGTTTTAGTTGAAATCATTGAATTAATAGGAATAAATAAAGCCTTAAATTTATTAGAAGGAATGTTTGCTTTTGCTATTTTTGATACAAAAGATTTAACTTTATTTATTACCCGAGATAGAATAGGGATTAAGCCATTATATTGGTCAAATATAAATAATTTTTTCCTTTTTTCATCTGAAATTTCAGCAATTAAAAAATTTCATAAANACTTAGAGATTGATCGTGACTCTTTNGCAAGTTTTTTTAGACATAATTATGTTCCAACTCCACATTCTATTTATAAAAATGTTTATAAATTAGAACCAGGAAAATTACTAATTTTTAAAGATAAGAAAATTAAAATGTTTTCGTATTGGGATTTATCTAATTATTTTGAAAAAACAGATACAAATAATAAAAGTTATTCTTTAAAAACTGTTATAACAGAAGCTGAAAAAATATTAACTTCAGTAGTTAAAGACTGCATGATATCTGATGTTCCATTAGGATCTTTTTTATCGGGAGGAATAGATTCGTCATTAATAACTTATTTAATGCAAAAACAAAGTAGAAAAAAAATTAAAACATTTACAATAGGTTTTGATTTTAACAAGTATAATGAATCCACCTACGCAAAGAAAATTGCAGATTTTATTGGAACCGAACATACTGAAATAATTGTAAATGAAAATGATGCATTAGAAACAATAACTAAACTTCCTGAAATTTATAGTGAACCATTTGCAGATTCATCTCAAATACCTACTTATATAATTTCTAAAATGTGTAGAAAAAATATAAAGGTCGCGTTAAGTGGTGATGGAGGTGATGAGATGTTTGGCGGATACAATAGATATTCTTATGGTGCTCAAATTAATTCGTTGAATGAAATTATTCCTTCGCAGTTAAGAAATATACTCTCAAAAATTTTAGTAAATGATAATTGGGTAAAAATCATTTCTAAATTAGAAAATTTTTTTCCTTTAAATAGAATTCATAATTTTTCAGGAAAAATGTTCACACTTTCAAAGTCATTAATATCCAGAAGATACGATATATATAAAGCTATAATTAGTCATACACAAACTCCGAATTCACTAGTCTTAAATAGTAATGAGAAAAGTACGCCTGTTAATAACCCAATCGACATCCAAAAAAAGATGCCTTTTAAGCTTTTCATGCGTTTTACAGATATGATTTCATATTTACCAGATGATATTTTAACTAAAGTTGATAGAGCAAGTATGTTTGCTTCCTTAGAAGTCAGAGTTCCTTTTCTTGAAAAAAAGTTAATTGATTTTACATGGGGTATGCAAATTCATGAACAAGAAAAATTCTTTAAAAAGAAAATTATTTTAAAGGAAATTCTGGCAAAATATATCCCTAAAAGTCTTTTTGAAAGACCAAAAATGGGTTTTGGTATCCCATTAAATTTTTGGATTAATGAAAAATTAAAACACTGGGTTAGTGAAACACTTGATTTAACAGAAATAAAGAATCAGGGTTATTTAAATGTACAGGAGGTTAAAAAAATTTTAAATGATAAAAATTCTGATGGATATTTTAGAAATAATTATCTTGTTTGGGACCTACTAATGTTTCAAAGTTGGTATAACTTCCATAAATAGTAATGAAAGCAAAAATTATTATATTTATTGGAAGCTTTAATCTTGGAGGAACAGAAAAACAGCTTTTTAATCTCTTGAAGTTTATTCAAGATGATTTTGACATTTATGTTCAATGTCTACAGAACATAGGTGATCTTGAAGAAAAAGTTTTAAAATTAAATATTAAAATAGACTCAAATCATTTTAACAATAGGTTCTTAAGAAAGTTATATTATTTTTTTCTTTTCTTTAAAATTTTTATCAAAATTATGAAAATAAAGCCTGATATAATTCACTTTTTTTTACCTCAATCATATGTTTTTGGTGGTATTTATACTTTTTTCTTTAAAAAAATAAAATTTTTGATGAGTAGGAGATCATTAAACTTTTATCAAAAAAAATATTTATTTATAAAGTTTATAGAAAAAATTTTGCATTCTAAAATGACCTATATTTTATCAAATTCAACTTCAATAAAAGAACAATTAGTTAATGAAGAAAATGTTAAGCCAGAAAAAATAAAATTAATATTTAACGGCGTAAATATTAAAAAACCTACTCCAAAAAATGAAAAAGAATTATTAAAAAAATCTCTAGGTATCAAAAATGAAGTTATTATAATTTGTACAGCAAATATGATTCCATATAAAAATCATAGAGTTTTGTTTAAATCATTAGAGAAATTTAATAATAACTGGAAACTTCTATTAATTGGTAAAGATTCTAATAAAAAGTATTTTAAAGAATTAATTCTTCTATCAAAAATTTNAGGATTTGAAAAAAATATTTTATTTCTTGGTCATCAAAAAAATGTCTCAAAATTTCTGAGTATAAGTGATATTGGTATTTTAACTTCTGATGAAGAGGGACTGTCTAATTCAATACTTGAGTATTTAAGTTTTAAATTACCCGTTATTGCTACTGACGTAGGTGGTAATAAAGAGATTATAATGCATAATAAGAATGGTTTTCTTTGTGAAAAAGGAAATTATAAAGCAATATCAAAATACCTAAATATTTTAATAAATAATAAAAAATTACGAAATGAATTTGGTAATTATGGATATCAAATTATAAAAAACAAATTTAGTATGAATAAATTTGTTGATAATCATAAAGAGATTTATAAAGAATTATTTTTAAAAAAATAAAATCCATAAAAAACATAACTAATAAATTAGGAAATTAAGTTTTTTCTCTCTTTTTTAATAATATATGTAAAAAAATCTAGAACAACTCTTACCCTTTTTAATTTTATTAAATCCTCATGTACAACTATCCAATATTCTCGTGAAATTTTTATATAATCATCTAAAATAATTATTAATTCTTTTTCTTTTTTTGCAATAAATGTGTGGAGCAAAGATATGCCAACACCCTGTTTGACAGCATTTAATTGTGCTTGCAAACTATTACTCCCAAATATAATCTTTATATTCTTATTTAAATCTTTTAAGTATTTTAATTCTGGAAAATCAATTAAATCGTCAATATATCCAACAAATCTATGATTATCTAAATCTTTAAGCGTTTTTATTTTTTGATTTTTATTAATATATTTTTTTGAACCATACAATTTAAGAATATAATCTGAAAGTTTCCATGCAATAAGTTTGCCTTTTTGTGGTCTGGAAAGTGTTATGGAAATATCAATTTCTCTAGTAAGAAGATTTCTTGCCCTAGTATCAGCAAGTAACTCAATNTCAAGATCAGGATGAAGTTTATAAAAATCATTTAAATATTTTGAAAAAACTTCNACACCTAGGCCTTCAGGAATAGCAATTCGGACTGAACCACTTAAGTTAATATTTTTATCTAAGAACTTTTCATTTATAGAATATGCTTCACTTTCAATTCTCTCTGCGTATGATAAAAGTTTTTGTCCATTATCTGTTAATATATATGCATTATTTGATCTTACAAAAAGTTTAACATCTAATTTTTGTTCTAATCTAAGAATTCTTCTAGAAATAGTTGTTGGTTCAATTTTAAGCTTTTTTGAAGCTAAATTTAATTTAGTATTTCTCGACAGTGTTAAAAATGATTCTAAATCGTTCCAATTAAACATATAAATCAAACTGCAAAAATGCATTTTAAAAAATTAAAAAAAATACTTGAAATGCAAAAATCAATTAAATAATTTATAAACTATAATCATGTAAAANATCAAGGGTATTAGTGAAAATAAAAAATAAATTAGGGCATTTTATTGATGGAGCACAATATCATGATGAAGGACGTAAAATTGATATTTTTAATCCTTCATCAGGAAAACTTCTTACTGAAATTTCTTCCGCAACTGACAAAACAGTAGATAAAGCAATCAAAAGTTCAACAAAAGCTTTTTTACAATGGAGAGAAACGCCAATATCCAAAAGAACATCAATACTTTTTGAATATAAAAGATTACTGGAGGAAAATAATGACAAAATTAGCGAACTTATCAGTAAAGACCTTGGCAAAACTTTTAATGATGCAAAAGGCGAATTAAGACGTGGGATTGAAAACGTAGAATATGCTTGTGGAATAGCAAATGCCTCAAAAGGTGAACACAATAAAAATATTAGTACATCGATTGATACTTGGAGTCANTTTGAACCTTTGGGTGTCATGCTTGGAATTACTCCTTTCAACTTTCCTGTTATGGTCCCTTTATGGATGTTTCCTTTAGGAATTGCTGCAGGTAATACTTTTATATTAAAACCGTCTGAAAAAGATCCTATCGCAACATTATTTTTAGCAGAATTATTTTATAAAGCTGGTTTGCCAAAAGGTGTACTAAATATTTTAAATGGAGATAAATCAGTAGTTAAAAATCTTTTAAATGATAATAGAATAAAAGGAGTTAGTTTTGTGGGCTCAACACCAATTGCAAAATATATTTATGAACAGTCTTCAAAAAATGGAAAAAGATGTCAAGCATTAGGTGGAGCAAAGAATCATGCATTAGTATTACCTGATGCAGATATTAAGCAAACTGTAAATCAACTACTGGGAGCTGCTTTTGGTTCATCTGGACAAAGATGTATGGCGTTATCTGTAGCTGTGGCTGTTGGTGGAGTAGGTGATAAACTTACTAAGGAATTAATGTCTAAGATGAAAAGCTTTCAAGTTGGACCATATGTTGGAAAGAATAATGATTTTGGGCCTGTTGTTTCAAAAGCACATAAGGAAAGTATTATAAATCAAATTAATAGTGCTGAAAATGAAGGTGCTTCTATCCTTGTAGATGGGAGAAAGTTTGTTTCAAAAGATAAAAAATTTAAAAGTGGTTATTTTTTAGGTGCAACTTTAATTGACAATGTAAATACAAAGATGGAATCATATAAAAATGAAATATTTGGACCAGTTTTACAAATTATAAATGTTAAATCATTTCAAGAAGGGATTAAAATTATAAATAGTAATCCTTTTGGAAATGGTTGTTGTATTTTTACTAGTAATGGTTCTGCAGCCAGAAACTTTACTGATAAAATAAATGTTGGGATGGTGGGAATTAATATTCCTCTTCCAGTACCTGCATCATATCATAGCTTTGGTGGATGGAAAGATTCATTTTTTGGAGATCTAAATATTTATGGTCCTGATGGATTGAGATTTTACACTCAAAGAAAAACTATAACCCAAAAATGGCCTTCATCAAGCTCAGATGATATAAAATTTTCAATGCCTACTAATAACAATTAACAAACTTAATAAGGAGTATAATTAATGAAAATAAAAAATTTAGTTATAATTTTTTCAATAACTTTTTTCTTTTTTAACACAGCAAAGACAAAAGATCTTGAAATAGCATGGGAAACGGATGCTAAGTTCGAATTACCCGAGTCAGTAATTTATGATTCTAAAAATGAAGTCTTATATGTATCAAATATTGTGAATCATCCATTCAAAAAAGATAGTTCTGGTTATATTTCTAAAATAAGC
>PALK01000041.1 GCA_002710765.1 Rickettsiales bacterium
GTTTGATTAAGAAATCGATGCTCTGATACTTAGATTAAAAAATTTTTAAAATTACTGGAAACAGAATAATCTAGCTAATTGAAGTAAAAAATAACGGTACATTATTAAAAAAAATACTTTATTTTTCAGCTAATCTTTATAAAACTAAAGTTTTTTAAAAAGTTAAAAATAAGAGGGATTATGTCTTTGAAAGCTGGGTTTATGGTTATAGTTGATATAAGCGGCTACACGACTTTTGTAAAAGCCCACAGTAATCCAAAAAAGAGTGCTGTCTTAAGTACACTAATTGCTAAAATGAATGATGGTCATGGCGAGCATATAATAAGTGATTTGTTAGAAACGGTGATAAATGAATTAGAGGGAACTCTAACAGTTAATAAATTGGAGGGTGATGCAGCATTATTCTACGCAATTCCCGACAATATTGGTGAATTCGCCCCTAATCTTTTTAAGAAATTGGTCACTAGCATCGAGATTTTTAATAAAAGAATAAATGAACTTCAACTAATTCAATCCTGCCCATGCATACCCTGCAATGAAATTGTTAATTTAAAATTAAAGTGCTTTGTACACTATGGAGATTTCCTTATTAAAAAAGTAAACCGGTTTGAAGAAATAGCTGGAGAGCCAGTTATCATCTTACATAGGCTCATGAAAAATACCATTACCGATAATGAATACATTCTTTTGACTCAAAAAGCAGCAGAAGTTAGCAATCTTGATGAACAAAAAGAGATGGAAAAACGGTTTGAAAAGATTGCAGATTTTGGGAAAATGCCCGTTTTTGTTCACTACCCTTTTGAGAGAAAAACAGAAATTAAAAAACCATCATTACTGTTTAAGATCAAAAATTTTCTACCTATGCAAAAATACTTCTGGCATCGAAAAACTGAAAAAAGATTGAAGGTGAAACTAGGTCTGAACTAAGATTGAAAGTGCCCTTTAATTCAAAAGGATCAAGTTTTTATCGTAACCAATTTGATAGAGCCATTTTTAGTAACAGTAGTTTTTCCAGAAGTTATTCACCGTGAAAAAAACTCCTTTCCTTTAGCTTATTTTTTTTTTAGATACTTACTATGGCGGATTCAAAAAACCAAAGTTTAGACCAATTCGGATTTGGTACTCAGATAAGACGATCTCCATTTTTTAACGCAACAGTGGACTCGGGGGCTAAAGGATTTTCCGTTTATAACCATATGTACATCCCAAGGGATTTCGGTAATCCTGAGCAAAATTTTTGGAATTTGATAAATACGGCTATCCTCTGTGATGTTTCTGTTGAAAGACAGGTTGAAATAATAGGACCTGATGCCAAAAAGTTCGTCCAATTTCTTACTCCTAGAGATTTAGCAAAATGTGCAGTTGGCCAATGCAAGTACGTGCTTATTACTGATCAATCTGGTGGCATATTAAATGACCCTGTCCTATTAAGGCTAGGGGAAAACCACTTTTGGCTATCACTAGCTGATAGCGATATTCTGCTCTGGGCAAAAGGAGTAGCAATTCATACCAAAATGGATGTTAAGATTTCAGAACCTGACGTTTCACCTTTACAACTGCAGGGGCCAAAATCTAGAGATATTGTCCACGAGTTATTTGGAAAAAAGGTCTCAAATTTGGGGTACTATCGATTGGTTGAATTTGAATATTTGGGAATACCATTGCTCGTATCAAGAACTGGGTGGTCAAGTGAATTGGGTTTCGAAATCTTCCTACGGGACGGATCGAAAGGTACTACTTTGTGGAATGAAATAATGAAAGTAGGAGAACCGTTTGGACTAAAACCAGGTCATACCTCTACTATAAGAAGAGTTGAAGGAGCCATGTTATCATACCATGCAGATGTTAACGCAAGTAATAACCCATTTGAATACGGCCTGGATCGTTTAGTAAATTTGGAAATAGAAGAAGATTTTATCGGAAAAGAAGCCCTAAAGAAAATAAAGAAAGACGGTATAAGTAAAAAGCAAGTTGGACTTGAAATTGATTGTAGCCCCTTGTTAGGTCCCAATAATGAGTTTTGGATATTAAAAAAATATACCCAGGAGATTGGTAAAGTTACATCAGCAATATACTCTCCTAGGCTGAAGAAAAATATTGCGTTAGCGATGATAGATATTGATGCTGTACGTTTAGGTGAGACCTTAATAGTCGAAATTGATGGTTTACAGCACCCATGCGTTCAAGTTGACCTACCATTTTATGACCCCAAAAAAAGCATAGCAAAACAATAAGCTAGCTACTTAGAAAAGCATTAGAATGGTTAACATAATGTCCTACGATTTTAAAAAAACCATATTGNTTCTAAGTGTGAAATAAGAAATTTGCATTTTACTTTCAATTTAAATTTCAACTATGCTTAGTAAGAAGACACNCATCATTAAAAGCCTCTGCCTAAAAGAAATANATTGGATAAAATTTTAAAAGNTGCAAACAACCANNCCATAGTTCTAATAAAAGCTACTGGAACTGAGCATGATTTTGTAANAATCTAANAATAAATTGTTGCAGCGCCGAATAGAACAATAAGAAGCTGACTTGTTAAAATCCAAGATTTGTTTTATTTTTTGGATAGTACTCACTACAAGGAAGCTTTTATGGGAAATAGAATTTTTTCACCAATTTCACTTGGGAATTTGACTATCAATAACCGCATAGTGGTAGCACCAATGTGTCAGTATTCTGCGATAGACGGATCTGCAACAGATTGGCACCTAATGCACCTAGGGCAATTTGCAATTTCCGGTTCTGGACTGGTCTTTACCGAAGCTACTGCTGTAGAGGATAGGGGGCGTATAACACCTGGTTGTCTTGGTATTTATTCAGATGATAACGAATTAAAATTAAAAAAGGTTGTCGATTTTTTCAAAAAATATGGTAATGCAAAGATAGGAATCCAGCTTGCCCATGCAGGTAGAAAAGGATCCACTGAGTTACCTTGGCTCGGTGGTATGCCACTAGATAATGGTAATTTAGAAAAGTGGGAAACAGTTGCACCCTCAGAGGAATCCTATGCACCTCATTGGCCATCTCCTAGTGAATTACAAACTACTGGCTTAATACGCATACGTGAGTCTTTCTTAGAAGCAGCAAAAAGGTCATTGAGGGTGGGGTTTGATGTTATTGAGCTACATATGGCCCATGGTTACCTTTTACATCAGTTTCTTTCACCAATTAGCAACACTCGTTTGGACAAATATGGGCAAACATTAGAAGGTAGAATGAAATTCCCCCTAGAAATTTTTGCGGCTGTAAAAAATGTCTTACCAAAAGATTTTCCCCTTGGAGTTAGGTTTTCAGCAACAGATTGGGTAGAGAATTCATCTTGGGATATTGTCGAAGCTCTTAAATTTGCTGCAGAGCTGAAAAANCTNGGCTGTAAATTTATTGACGTTTCAAGTGGGGGNAATTCACCTAAACAGGAAATNTCTTCAGGACCTGCCTATCAAACTGGCTTTGCCGCNAAAATNAAAAAAGAAGTCGGTATAACGACAATCGCTGTTGGGCAAATTAATGAACCCTTGCAAGCAGAGTCGATTATAGCAACTGAGCAAGCTGATATGATAGCAATTGGTAGAGGGATGCTTTATAACCCCAGATGGGCTTGGCATGCTGCAGAAACTTTCTCTACTGAATGCGCCTACCCTCCTCAATATGCAAGAGCTCATCGCTCCTTAATTGGTTTACCTATTCCAGGAAATCCCCAAAAATAATCAGGGAGGATCAAATATTTTCATTAGCAATTACACTAANTTTGGGGGATATGTGAAGATTTTACTCAAAGTATATAATTTTTCACAGGCCTGTGAAAAGTTTTTAGTTAGACGGTATTGGATGAGCTTAGCAGTCTTATGGCTTTTGAGTATAGTTTTAATATGGCTCATCTATTAAACCTCAACCACATACTATACTTCCCTTCTATGAAATTAAACTCACATTTATTGGGAGTTTGGTCTTAACTAAGGAAGGTGAAGAGCAATTAAACCTAAAGTCTGATCTTATCTCAAATCAAAGANCCTNGGCCTTAAAAGATTACCTCTTTATCCTAATNCAAAACTGCAATAAACAAATACTAGAGTCTTTATTCCAATTTTGTAGCAGAACCNAAATATATTCTATTAAAGAGTAATTAAATGCTTTTTTTAAAAGTTTTGGAAATTGTCTTCCCGGTTTTTTNTCTCGGTTCATTAGGTTTTTTTTGGATTAAATTTGGGTGGGACTATCCAGTTAAATTTGTTACACGCCTAGCCACTGCGGTAGCTGTACCCTCCCTAGTTTTTGTTTCATTNATGAACACACAAATTGATCATAAAGACTTGGTATTGATTAGCAGTGCTACATTTGTGACATATTTTATTTTAATGATTACTTTTTGGCTTTCTATAAAGTTTCGTAAAATAAATAGAAGGACATTTCTAGCACCTTTGACTTTTGGTAATACTGGGAATATTGGCCTGCCCATAGCTTACTTTGCTTTTGGAGAAGTGGGCCTTGGATATGCGGTAATAATTTTTGCAATTACTGCTATTTTATCCTTCTCATTAGGTATTTGGTTTGTATCAGGCGGAAAAACATCCTTTAAATCCTTAAGGAAGGAGCCATTAGTAATCTCAACTGTCCTTGGCTCACTTTTTCTTGCTTTGGACTGGTCAACACCATTATTCTTAACGGNGACATTAGAGCTAATTGCCCAAATGGCAATACCACTGATGCTNATAACGCTCGGCGTAGCAGTTTCTAGTCTTAAATCTAATGATATTCAAGCTGCATTTGGATTNAGTATATTCAAACTCTTTACCTGTCTGTTAGTGGGACTGCTTGTTGGTAATTATTTCTCTTTAAATCAGGTTTCGTTTTCGGTTTTACTATTACAAATNTCAACACCAGTAGCAGTTACATCTTACCTTTTAGCTAGCAAATACGAAGCTGACGCACAAACAGTCGCAGGGCTCGTGATAGTATCTACAGTTCTATCATTAGTCTCGATACCTACAATACTATTATTTATTTTAGCATAATAATATTAGGATACATACGGACTCAGCCTTGTTAAAATATTTTATTCATTGTTATTAACCTTTCGCCACTAATTTGTTACAAACAGAGATGGTTAGAGATATGGACCATAAATTATATAAGAAGATTGTGTTATGAAAAAAATTCTAATTACTCGCCCAATGCCACAACCCGTTATTGATAGAGCCTCTAAACTTGGCAANATAGTTGTAAGACCAAAAACGACGCCATTGGAACAACAGGAAATGATTTCAGCTCTTCAAGAATACGATATTATAGTCCCNACATTGAGAGATTGTTTTTCAGCCGAAATATTTCTCCAAGTGAATAAACCACGNTGCAAGCTTTTAGCAAATTTTGGTGCAGGTTATAACCACATTGANGTCAATGCCGCTAAAGAAAAACGTATCATGGTAACAAATACTCCTGGAAGCGTAACAGATGCTACTGCCGATATTGCAATAACTCTAATGCTAATGACGGCTAGAAGGGCTGGTGAAGGTGAGCGACTTCTAAGGAGGGGAAAATGGACAGGGTGGCACCCTACTCAATTATTAGGACTCCATGTCGGAGGAAAAACAGTTACAATTGTAGGCATGGGCCGTATAGGAAAAGCGATAGCTCACCGTTGNCATTACGGTTTNGGAATGAAAATCAACTANGCCAGNAGNTCAGAAAAAAAACTCCCTTTTNCAAGNAANTACTTTANTNATCTCCAAAAGGCATTGGCTGATGCTGATATCGTGTTTTTAGCTGTTCCTGGCAGCACTGAAACCCAGCACCTAATTGATAAAAACGAGTTTTCGTCAATGCAAAATCACGCTATTTTGGTAAATATTTCTCGAGGAGACGTTATTGCGGAAAGTGCTTTAATTAAAGCNCTACAAGAAGGTGAAATTGGGGGAGCAGGATTAGATGTATATGAATTTGAGCCTGAAATTCCAAATGCTNTAATACAAATGGAAAATGTTACTCTTTTTCCTCATTTAGGTACTGCATCTGTAGAGGTGAGGACAGAGATGGGCTATATGGCTTTAGATAATATAGAGCAATTTATGATGGGCGAAAAGCCTAACAATATAGTTTGATAGCCAAGTAATGCTTTTCCCTCTACACAAGTTTTTTTGATAGCACACTTGTTAATAGACTTCTTATTAAAATCATAAATAATATTCCTTTAAAATATCTGCTTCCAAAACTTACATGAAATCTGTTTGACCCTTATTTTAATCACTATTGATGTAAAGTGTAAAAGCTACCTGAGCCTAGGTTTACTAGGTGCTAAAAAAAGCAGATATGGTTACAGACCCCAAAATTAAAAGTCCCCCTAGTATTTCAGAAAAAGTCATAGCTTCACCAAGTAGTAGCCATGGCCAGATTGGGCCAAGTACACTTTCAATTAATACGAGTACGCTTACTTCAGCAGCTGGCACATAACTTGCGCCCCAAGTAACAAGGGCAATTCCTATTCCAATTCCAAAAATTCCCATCCAGAAGATGATGAGAAAATCAGAGGTTAACACAGATAAGCCAGCTCCAGTTAGAACAGACGCAAAAAAACCAAATATTCCACTAAAAAATCCTCCAATGAACGTGCCTCCCAAAACATCCTTTTTACCACTTTTACGGGCCATAATTAACATGGCAGCAAAACAGAAACCTGACAATAACGCCATAAAATTACCTAAATTATTCCCAAATTCCTGACCCTCTTTTACCATAGAAAATACCCCTATAAAGGCGAAGCACATTGCATACCATGTAATTCTTTTGGGTCGCTCTCCTATCCAAAACCAACCCATTGAGGCCGCCAATAAAGGGGTGATAGAGAGAATGAGTAGCGCAGAGGCAACTGAGGTATAGAGCATGGCGAACACATAGCATGTAAAAGCTAAAGACAGAGCTAAACCCAAAGAGAGATCACTTCTGTCTATGGTTCTTAAAAAATTTATAGGTGTTGTTCTTCGTTTGAGGCAACATACAAAACAAACCACTAAACAGATCCCTATTGATCGATAAAATAATATCTGAAAACCATTAGCATCCGATAAAAGGCGCATATATAAACCCACAAAGCTCATAAAGACTCCTCCCAGTAGAACTAAAAAAACAGCGTTAGTTTTTACCATACATAGTTTTCCTGATTTTAAATGGCGAGTACCCTAGCAGATTTGCAATAATAATACCTATTAAGAGCGTGGATGGAAATATAAGACCAGCGCCCGAACCAGTAGTGATGTTAATATCATTGAACCACCAACCAAGGTATTCATGTAAATTAATTCGTTTGTGAAAAGCCAAACCCAAACAGGAGCAAGACCAATTTCAATGAAAAAGAATAGTGTTGCTTCAGCAGCTATTAGATGCCTCGTAGCAAATACGAAACAGCAATTTACAAAACCTGACATTATGCCACCCAACAAAAAACAAAGTAAAAGGTCTTGAAGTGAAATATATAGAGATACTTTACCTGTAAAAAGTGCTAATAGAGAAGCCAGTAGACCTGACAAAAGCAAGCAAGGTAGCATATCTACATCTTTTTTCGTTCTCAGAATTAACGTAAAGATAGAAAAAGCGACTGCTGTAAATAGAGCAAGCATGTTACCCCATATTTCTCCTGTTTGTAGAGATCCATAAAACATAATCAAAATACCTGAGAATGCTAAAATCATGGTCCATATAGTTATGCTTCTTAATTTTTCTCCTAGAAAAATTAATGCCAGAAGAGCTGTTAGGAATGGAATAAGACTGATTGTGAAAACAGTATTAGCTACTGTGGTGCTGGTTATTGACATTATGAAACAGATATTAGATGTCGCGAGGATTAAACCTGCTAACCATCCATAAGAACCTATCTGATTAGCCATCATTAACGTCTTACCTCTATACCTGAATATAAGAAACGAGAAAATAGCAGCAGAAAAAGAACATCCCCGATAAAAAATCACAGTCCAATTTTCAGCGGACTCGATATGTCTGATTACCAATCCATTGAAGCTGATTAAAACAGAACCCAATGTCAGTAAAGCAATCGCTAGAAAGCGATTAGTGAGACCANTTNGTTGATAATTCNAATTTTNCANATGGNGCCTTTTAAAAATTATTGAAAATAGCAGNAATTAAAGGTTGTAGATAATACTAGGCTAAAACGAGTGAGCTTGTGTACGAATNCTTCCTGNANAGGTACTATTTGTTGACTNTAGACTTATCTTTATTCAGNCCCAACNTCATCACACTAAATTCTGTATATAAAAGTTAAACTATTCATCTCACTGATGCATTGTATTAAATTGTTCAATTTTTGAGTCTAACGAGATCATGGCGCTATAATGCTTATTCCAAAATGCTTGGTTCCTTCTGATTTCAAAATCTTCTAGTCGTACGCCTTGTTGCTCAACCCAAGTGAAGTAGCCAAGATTAAATATTCTCTCTCTCTCCACATGGTTAAGTTCAAGAATATTAGCCACCGATGCTCCTCTCAAATGCTGTCCATAAATTTCACCACAAGCAGTTTGATCATAGACGCCATTAAAGCTTTCCATTGCTTTCTTCAATTCTGACAAATAGAGGTCAGCACCATCTGTAGCAACAGTAATTACAGCATCATCAGAACCTAATTTTAGATATTTTGAAAGCTTAATAGAAGCCAGGATATTAGCTATCGCCGAAAATCCAAACTCTGGAAGCCTTTTGGCAAGTGCTGATGGTACTCCCTTTCTTTTTTCTAAAAATTGCTGTCCAAGCTCTGTGTTGAACATGATATTTAACTCATCAGTAGAATCGTCTGAGACACCTACCACAAAGTCAGTATTCATTACATTATGTATTAAAGGAACGTGCTTGTCCCCTATCCCTTGAATGTTATGCTCTCCATATCCGTTATTAAGCAATGTCGGACATTCAGTTGCTTCTACCACAGCTATCTTAGCATTTAAATGGTCTTTCAAATAATCCCCAGCGGCAAGAGTTCCGCTAGATCCAGATGCAGATACATAGAGGCGAGCTTGTAAATTGCTATCTCCTTTGACTTTTAAAAAGGATTTTTCGAAAGATGGTCCCGTGACCGCCCGATGAACTGCATAATTATAATATTCGTCAAATTGATTAATAATGTCATTCTTTTTGTTTTTTCTTAGTACATTACAAGCATCATAAATTTCCTTTACGTTACTTTCGGTACCGGTGGTCTTTATGATATCCTTTTTATTTTCTACCCATTTTTCTAACCAGGAAAATCTCTCTTTACTCATACCCTCAGGCAGAATAGCCACACTTTTCAATCCTAAAATTCTCGAAATAGCAACCCCACCTCTACAATAATTACCAGTAGATGGCCAAATCGCCTTGTTATTCTCAAAATCGAAACTTCCACTCAATATCCGAGGTAACAAACATCCGTAAGCTGCTAACACTTTATGGGCATCAATTAATGGAAATAATCGGCCAATGTTAACAATGATTTTAGCTTGAACCCCGGTTAGTTCGCTAGGTAGCACAATGTGTTCTGGAACTTCCGAGAAGGTGTTTTCTACTCTGCTGTTATACCAATGTACTCTAAATAAATTAAGNGGGTTNGCTGCGNTCTTTTTTATACCCTCCAATTTAGACCTTATTTNANCATTTATTTCATGNGGATTAGAAAGCTCTCTAATTGTTGGGAGNATAATACCCTTATCTTTAAAATATTTTGAAGTTTTGATAATAANNGATTCATNCATAATTAATTATGCCTTCCATTATCTCACNTTATTCAACATGCTTGCAGTTAATAAACAAATAAAACATTTATTCTGGCGTTTCTGTACTGTAGCTGAAAAGTAAATAATAATCTATTGATTGTATTTTNGTCAGATGTTACTGACCGAATGATAGAGGGGGGGGGAAACGATGTGCGGNATTGTCGGTCTATTTCTGAAAGACCATTCTTATCAACCAAAGCTAGGAGACATGCTGTCAAATATGCTGGTCACCTTAAGTGATAGAGGTCCTGATAGCGCGGGCATTGCCATCTATAGAAATGAAAGTAATCATCCAATCAAGTTTACCTTGCAATCCGTNAAGCCCGATGAAGATTTTTCTTANCTGACAGAGAATATGNTTTTAGAATTTGGACTTAAGACCGAGTTAAAAATAAATAAAAATCATGCAGTTTTATATGTCCCTGGAACCGACCCTACCAAAGTAAGACAATGGCTTCAAGATTCTAGACCAAGGATCAAGATAATGAGTGTTGGACAGCACATTGAGATTTATAAAGAGGTCGGTTTACCAAAATCGGTAATTAGGGAATTTNATATACCAAGCATGTTTGGAAGCCATGGAATTGCACATACCAGAATGGCTACTGAAAGCATAGTGAACACATTAGGAGCTCACCCTTTCTCTACGGGGCTTGATCAATGTTTGGTTCATAATGGTTCACTCTCAAACCATAATTCACTTCGAAAAAAATTGGAAAATGAAGGTATGGCTTTTGAAACTGAAAATGATACAGAGGTTGGCGCCGCATATTTGAGTTGGAAGATGGAATCTGGACTAACATTAGAGGAAGCTCTCAATGACGCACTTCTAGACTTAGACGGGTTTTATAATTTTGTGGTTGGAACCAGCAATGGTTTTGGAGTACTTCGGGATCCCGTTGCGTGCAAACCCGCAGTGATGGCTGAAAATGACCATTACGTTGCATTTGGGTCAGAGTACCGAGCCTTAGCCGTTTTACCCAATATAGATCAGGCAGACATTTGGGAGCCTGAACCCGCGACAGTCTATTTTTGGGACAACAAAAAATGAAAGAATTAGACCTTCAGAAAAAAACATTACGAGAAGTCAATGCGATCTTGCAAGATGGATCCAACGAGGGGCAAGGTGACTGGCTAGTTTCCAACCCCAAGGGTGCTCATGCTTTGGCTGTAGGCTTAAATACTCCAATGAATGTTTTGATTGAGGGTTCTACAGGATATTATTGTGCTGGNATGAATCAGCANGCTNCAATTCGTGTTATGGGATCAGTGGGGCCNGGTGCCGCTGAAAATATGATGTCGGGTAAATTGATTGTAGANGGGAACGCCAGCCAATATGCAGGAGCGACAGGACACGGCGGCACCTTAATAGTAAAAGGCAATGCTTCCTCTCGCTGTGGAATATCAATGAAGGGTATCAATATTTTAGTAGAAGGGAATGTAGGCCACATGTCAGCTTTCATGGGGCAATCTGGTAACCTTTTGGTAGGCGGAAATGTTGGCGATTCATTGGGTGATAGTATTTATGAAGCCCAAATTTTTGTTCGGGGCTCAGTGAAATCTTTGGGGGCTGATTGTATTGAAAAAGAAATGCTGCCAAAACATCTCAGTCTAGTTACCGACCTATTGAACGTTTCAAAAATAGCCGGTGAGGCAAAAGATTTTAGACGGTATGGTTCTGCCAGAAAGCTCTACAATTTTGACATAGACAATTTAACCGACTATTAGGGATTATAAAATGAAGGACGAAAGCANAAAATTTAAAATACCAANAACAAAGCCAGTCTTTTCNGCAACATTTACCCCTGAAGTAAATTCAGAAATACGCCGAGCAGCAGCTACTGGCATTTATGATATACGTGGCGGAGGAGCAAAAAGAAAAATCCCTCATTTCGATGATTTGCTATTTTTAGGAGCTTCTATGTCTAGATACCCACTAGAGGGCTATAGGGAAAAATGCGCTACNAATATTATTTTAGGCACCCGAAATGCAAAAACTCCNTTGGANCTTGATATACCGGTNACAATTGCCGGTATGAGCTTTGGAGCTTTGTCNGGCCCAGCTAANGAAGCANTNGGNCGNNGAGCNACTTNGGCTGGNACCTCGACCACNACTGGTGATGGTGGNATGACNNCTGAAGAGAGAGGGCACTCTAAAAAGCTNGTTTATCAATACCTTCCNTCNAGATATGGNATGAACCCAAATGATTTAAGAAAGGCTGACGCAATAGAAATAGTAGTTGGCCAAGGTGCCAAACCTGGCGGTGGCGGTATGTTGCTTGGACAAAAAATTGATGATCGGGTAGCTGAGATGCGGAATCTTCCTAGCGGGGTAGATCAAAGGTCAGCTTGTAGACATCCAGACTGGACAGGACCTGACGATCTTGAGATAAAAATACTTGAGTTAAGAGAAATTACACAATGGAATGTGCCAATTTTTGTTAAGATTGGCGCCACGCGACCCTATTTCGATACAACTTTAGCCGTGAAGGCTGGTGCAGATGTTATAGTGATAGATGGTATGCAGGGCGGAACAGCTGCAACTCAGGATGTATTTATCGAACACGTAGGTATACCAACCCTAGCATGTATTCGAAATGCAGTCGAGGCTTTGCAAGATCAAGGCTTGCATCATGAAGTCCAATTAGTCGTATCGGGTGGTATACGAAACGGTGCAGACGTTGCCAAGTGCTTGGCTTTGGGGGCAGATGCAGTATCAATAGGAACGGCCGCACTCATAGCACTAGGTGATAATGATCCAAAATGGGAGACCGAATATAATAAACTCGGGACCACAGCAGGTGCTTTTGATGATTGGCACGAGGGTTTTGATCCAGCAGGAATAACCACCCAAGATCCAAATTTATCGAAAAGGTTAGATCCTATTGAAGGAGGCAGACGCCTATCAAACTATCTCAAAGTTATAACACTTGAAGCCCAGACAATTGCACGAGCCTGCGGTAAAAATCACCTAAAAAATTTAGAGCCAGAAGATCTCTGTGCGTTAACGATAGAGGCGGCAGCGATGGCCCGGATACCATTAGCAGGAACCTCATGGATCCCTGGGGCATAGAGTGATTTTAGATTTGCTTTCAATTATTAAGATTTTATCCTAAATAATTTCAACCAATCATATTATTAGGTGCTTGCTAACAACAAAACGATTTTTGTTTTATCAGCAACCATAACATTTACCTTTTATCTAAAAATTGAAAAAAGGATATTTAGGATTTATGGTCAGAGGGAAAGTTTTCAAGCCATGAAATAGTCCTAACTGCGGCATCTAAAGCTTCTTGATAAGAACCATATATTAAGTCACTTTGTGGACCATAGGGGTACCATCCAGAATCATCTTCCTGGTCACGCCTAAAACCTTTAAAGGAAAATTTTCCTGACTCAGAAGTCACTATATCAATGCAAAACATTCCTGTATCATCATTTATAGACTCGACTACTATTTTCTTCATAAGATTACCAAAGAAATATTATAACTAGAGAGCTTTTAACGGAAATTATCATTCTTTGAAATACCGAAATTATATATATCCATCACCATTGAAGCCTTAAAACAGATTTTCTTTTAACGGGGTTTACTTTCTAAAATAAAGACTTTAGACAAATCCAAAGTTTGTTTAGTTTCAATACTTTGATTTTTAACTTTGGAAAACCACTTAACTTAGTTTTTAGCAAAAAATGATCCTTAGACTTATTCTTAGCGACCAACTAAACGAGAGTATTTCAAGCCTATCTGATCTAGATCCAAAGCACGATTTAATTAAAATAAGCGAAGTTTGGGACCAAGCTACCTTTGTAAAGCATCATAAGAAAAAATTAGTCCTAATTTTCTCATCAATGCGACATTTTTCAGAAGAGCTTCGGAGCAAGGGCTTTAAAGTTAAGTATACCAAGCTCGATGACCCAAGCAACCCAATCTCATTATTTTCAGAGCTCAAAAAAGAAATTCGGAACTCTGGTATTAAAAAGGTGGTAGTCACCGAACCAAGTGAATACCACCTCCTGCAAGAAATTGAAAGTTGGGAAAGTAGACTAGGTATTCCTGTAGAAATCAGATCAGATAATAGATTCTATTGCACACACGAAGATTTCAATTACTGGGCTAGTGACCGCAAGCAGCTTAGGATGGAGTACTTCTATCGGATGATGCGTAAGAAAAATAATATTTTGATGAATGGAGAGAACCCTGAGGGTGGCGCCTGGAACTACGATGTTGAAAATAGAAAAGTCCCTGATAAATCGATAAAAATACCAAAATGTTACGAAAGCGATCTGGATCAAACTACCGTTCAAGTAATATCAATGGTGGAAAAAATGTTCCCTGAGCATTTTGGGGACCTTGAGCCATTTCACTTTGGGGTAACTAGAAAGCAAGCCTTGGAGGCCTTGGAGCATTTTATAAATATCAGTCTACCAAGTTTTGGCGTTTATCAAGATGCTATGCTTGAAGACGAGAAATGGATGTTTCATAGCCATCTGAGCTTTTACCTTAACTGCGGTTTATTATTACCCCATGAATGCGTAGAGAAAGTAGCAAAAGCATTTTATGAGAAAAAAGCTCCCTTGAACTCAGTAGAAGGATTCATAAGACAAGTTCTTGGATGGAGAGAATATATTAGAGGAATCTATTGGTTGAAAATGCCAGCGTATCAATACGAAAATTTCTTTCAAGCAGCAAAAAAACTACCCGATTTTTTCTGGACAGGAAATACCCAAATGAATTGCTTGAAACAATGTATTAGGGCAACAAAAGAAACTGCTTACGCTCACCATATCCAGCGGTTGATGATAATAGGGAATTTTTCTTTGCTGGCTGGCCTGGATCCCACTGATGTTAATGAATGGTTCCTAATTGTTTATGCTGACG
>PALK01000042.1 GCA_002710765.1 Rickettsiales bacterium
AAAAATAATAATTAGTAATTCAACTAATCCTATATTAAACATTATTTTTTATCTTTTTTATCAACTGGTTTACTTTTAGTTATACTTTTTTCTTCTCTGAGTCCCTCCTTGAAGGACTTAATTCCTTTAGCAATATCACCGGCAACTTTTGGAATCTTACCTGCGCCAAATAATATTAAAACAATTACTAAAATTAATATAATTTCCCAATGACCTAATCCAAACATATAAAACCCTTTCCTTATATTTATTAATATTAATTTTCAAATTTTATAGATTCTAATTCTTCAACCTTTGGTAAATCGTTTATAGTATTTAATCCAAAATGTCTTAGAAACTCATAATCAGTAACCCAAGTAACTGGTCTTCCTGGAGTTTCTCTTCGCCCTTGAGGTTTAATCCATTTTAAATTTAATAGTATATCTAAAGTACCTCTAAAAACTGATTTACCTCTGATTTTTTCAATTTCTGCTCTAGTAACTGGTTGATGATAGGATATAATAGCAAGTGTTTCCATAGTTGACTGAGAAAGTTTTCTTTTTTTTTCGGTTTCAATTCTTAAAAAATCACTTATTTCATTTGTGGTTTTAAAAAACCATTTTTTTTCAATACATTCTAAGTTAATTCCTCTATCTTTGTAATCATCAACAAGTATTTTTATAATCTTTTTTAAATCAAATTTACCATGTTTTGATAATATTTGATTAATTTTTTTTTCAGACAAGGCATCATGAGATGAAAAAATTAGAGCTTCGACTAATTTTCTTGCTTCACTAAATTTCATTTTTATCCTTTAATTTAACAAATATCTTATCATAAACACTTTTTTGTATAATATCTAATTTACCTTCCTTAGCCATAGTTAAAGTTGCAAGAATTAAGGACATAATAGCTGACTTTTTCATTTTTAAATCATTTATTTTCAAAGGAAGAAAATCAAAAATTTCTTTCCATTCTTTATCTTTAAGCAAATATATTGATTTCATCCATTTCATCCCATCTTCAATAGAAAAATATCTATTTTTTTTAAATTGAAGATTAATTTTTTCNTGTTTTTTATATATTGANAAATANTTATCAAATAAATCATTCAAAGAANCGTTAATTACAGTCTTATTACTNATATAAAATTCACTTTTTNANTTTCTNATAAAAAAATCTTNACCTAATCTTGGAAGNTNTTCAAGNTTTTTTGTNGCCGCTTTAATNGCNCTATANTGNGCTAATCTTNTTGNAAGATCTCCCTCAANATNACTAATAGTATNANTTTCATCATCNGGNAATAACATTTTAGACTTAAGAAAAGCAAGAAAGGANGCCATAACTAAATAATCAGCACTAAGATTTAATCTATGAATATTATTNTTAATAAANTTTAAATATTGCTCTGCNAATTCAAAAATAGANACCTTAGTAATATCAACTTTTTGTTTNTTNGANAGATCTATTAGTAANTCTAANGGNCCTTCGNAACCACTTACATTAATACTNAGTAAATTTTCTTTCTCATCTGTTATCACTAACTAAACCAACCTTTTTTAATTTTTCTAAAANCTTTTTTTTATCAATCTTTTTAACCTTAATCTTTTTATAGTAATTTTTAAAGTATACGAATTTTTTTTTATCAANTAATTGNGATACTTTATAAATCTTTTTCATATCCTCAACTTTTCCTGAACAATATAAAANAATGTCACATCCACCTANATANCAATTTTCAGTNCTTTCTGTTATNGTTCCNCTAAGGGCCTTCATTGAAATATCATCNGAAATAACTAATCCNTTANATTTCATNAGATTTTTAACTAATATTAAATTTANTTTNGANGAATATGGAGCNACAAGATTATCTATTTTNTTATANACAATATGAGCTAACATTAANAANACTTCATTTTTAAGTTTAAGGAAAGGAAGAATTTCAANTTTTATAAGTTGATCAATNCTCGTGTTAACAATCGGTAAANGTTTGTGACTATCAACTTTTGCTTTNCCATGACCAGGAAAATGTTTTAATACCGTTAGAATCCCACTATCTTTGTGTCCCTTACAAAAATCTTCTCCAAGNGAGGAAACAATTTCAGGGTCATAACTAAANGATCGATCACCAATAATTTTATCTGCATATTCAAAAAAAATATCCAAAACTGGTGAACAATTAACATCTACACCTATTTCTCTTAACTCATAAGATAATAAACGAGAATTTAAATAAGCCATATTTTTAGCTAATTTTTTGTTTTTCAAAAATAAATCACCAAAGATCTTTTGCTCAGGAAATTTAGTAAATTCAGTATTTTTGAATCTTTGTACTCTACCCCCTTCTTGATCAACAAATATAAGAGGATTTTTATTAATTGAAACTTTTTTTAGTTTTACAATTAAATTTTTAATTTGTTTTTTTGATTTAAAGTTTCTTGAAAAAAGAATAAATCCAAATGGATTTGTTTTACTAAAGAAAAGAATCTCAGCTTTTGAAAGAGAAGTACTTGAGCATGAGAAAATTACTCCTTTAGTGAATTCGTTCATAAACTTTTATAGATTTTTTATAATTAAACATTTCATTCCTTCTTTTTTTAATATTTGACATACTTTTAAAGCTTCCTTTTTGTCAAAAGTTTCAAAACTCTGCATTCTATAAAAAATACCTTTATTGGGTATTTCAATCTTTTGTATATATGGCTTATCATTAATAAGGAATTTTGGTACTTTTTCTTTAATTTCTAAATAAGTTTTTTCAATATTTTTTTTTGTCTTTGTAGCGCCAAATTGTAATCTAAAATTTTTTTTATTTAATTCACTAATTTTTTTATTTTCAAATATTTCTTTCTTTACNNTTNCTTTATTAATTGAAATTTTNTCTGATTGAGTAGGATTNATTATTTTATATATTTCTAATTCTGATTCTAAATTATCTTTNAATTTTTGTTTAATTTTTAAAGGATTTTNATTTGGTTTTATTTCAGAAATATAATTATCTGGCACAACTATNTTATAAGTAAANACTATNGTTATNATTGTTAATAAAAAAGAAAAAAATATTAAAATAAACTTTATATATTTATTAATCATCATTTACATTTTATCAGGAGCTTTAATGTCTAAAATTTTGAGTCCTTTATAAATAATATTTTTAACTGCTATTATTAAGCCAAGTCTTGCATAAGATAATTTAATATTACTTTCAATTAATATTCTTTTATTTTGATCATTGCTACCCATTGTCCAATAAGAATGAAATTTTTTTGATAATTCATATAAAAAATTTGTTAACCTATGCGGCTCATAATAAATAGCTGACAAATATAAAACTTTTTCAAAAGAAGAAATCAATTTAATTAGTTCTATTTCTTCTTCTAATAATAATGAAGATGAGTCTAACTTATCATAATTAAATTCAAGCTCATATTGTTCCTTAGCAATTTTAATAATTGAATTACATCGAGTGTGAGCATATTGAACATAAAAAACAGGATTATCCTTAGTTTTTGTCTTAATTAAATCAAAATCAAAGTCTATAATCTTTTCAGAACTTCTAGATATCATCATAAATCTTAATGCATCTTTTCCTACTTCATCTAAAACATCTCTGAGAGTTATATAAACGCCATCTCTTTTGGACATTTTTAAAGATTTTTTGTTTTTAATTAAATTAACTAGGGCTGTTAATTTAATTTCGAATTTAAAGCTCTTATCAAATAAAGATTTAATTGCATTTTTAAGTCTTGCTACATATCCACTGTGATCAATACCCCAAATATTAAGTATAACGTCATAATCTTCATTTATTTTTTTCTTATGATAAATAATATCAGTCATAAAATAAGTTAGTCCTCCATCCGGTTTNACNAGTGNTCTGTCCGAGTCGTCTTTCAGTAATTTNGATCTAAAAAGAGTCTGTTTTTTTGGTTTCCANTCCTTTGGATNTACTCCTCTTGGTGGATCTTGAAAACCNTCATATATNAAGTNTTGNTCTTTGAATGAATTTAATATTATTTCAACCTGTTTTTTTGTTGAAATTCTTTTTTCTGACGTAAATACATCATGTGTTACACCAAGTTTTTTTAGATCTTTTTTTATATCTTTTAAAATTAAGTTAACTGATTCGTCTCTAAGGAATAAATTTTCATTATAACCTTTTTCCTCTTTAAAATTTTCATAAATAATTTTTGCAATTTTTTTTATATACTCACCTGGATAAAATTTTTCAGGCAAAGGATCTTCAATATTATTATTAAAATTATTGAAATAAAATTTAATTGTTTCAACTAGAAGTTCAATCTGGTTTCCAGCATCATTAATATAATATTCTCTGGTTACTTGATGTCCCATTGCCTCCAATATAGATGCAATAGTATCTCCTAAAACTGCTCCTCTTGCATGCCCAATATGCATCAAACCTGTTGGATTAGCAGAAACAAATTCAATATTAATCTTTTTCTTTTTTCTTTTTTTTTTCTTTTTGTTTGGATTTAAAATATTATCTAATTGACTGTACCAATAAGATTTTTCTAAAAATATATTTAAAAAACCAGGACCAACAATATCAATCTTAACAATAAACTTATTTTTTAATAATTCTACCTGAATTTTCTTTGCAAGGTTTGCCAAAGATATTTTAGATTTTTTAGAATATACCATTGCAACATTTGTTGAGATATCTCCAAATTTAGAATTTGGTGGAATTTCAATATTAAATATTTGATTTTTTAAGGAATCCTTATGAAGAATATTTTGCTTCACAAGTAATTCCAAAGAATTAAGGATCAGTATTTTAAAATGTTCGTAAAAAAACATTGTTAAAAATTATAAAGATTAAAAAATTTTTTGTGGATAGTAATTGCATTTTTATCAGTTAGTCCCGAAATATAATCTGAAACATTATGAAAAAGTTCTTCTTTATTATTAAATGTTTTCCATGGTTCAGGCAACAATTGAAATTCATTTGTAAATAGATCAAATAATTCTGAAATTATTCTTTTTGCTTTATAAGTCATTGTCTTGACCATANTNTGGNTNTACATTTTACTTTTAAGAAATTTTCTTAATTCATTTTCATTCTTTTTCATNTCATTACTAAAACATACTAAATTTTTTTCAATTTTTTGAACTTCTANGAGAGATTTAGGTTTATATTTTTTTATATTCTNTTTTGAGTTTTNAACTAAATCATCAATCATACTTTTAATTANTANCCTNACAAGCTCATGTTTAATCCTATCCTTTGAATTAAACTTTTTTGGTATTTTAATTTTNTTAAGACTCTCNNTAACAATNTTTATATTTTCTANTTCTTCAATATTAAATAATTTAGCATGAAGCCCATCATCAATATCATTATTATTATATGCGATATCGTCNGAAATTGAAGCTANTTGGGCTTCAAAACTANCATTAGAATATATATTNCCATTAAAAAACTTTATTATATTTTCTATATATTTAGGCAATTTAGTTTTCTTTTTCAAAGGTCCATTATGCTTAAGAATTCCTTCAAGAGATTCCCAAGTTAAATTGAGGCCATTATAATGTAGATATCTTTTCTCTAGCTCTATTAGAATTTTTAATGCCTGAAAATTATGATTGAACCCACCGTATTTTTTCATTTTAGAATTTAAAGCATCTTCTCCTGCATGACCAAAAGGTGTATGACCAAGATCATGAGCTAAAGAAATTGCTTCTGAAAGATCATCATTAACGTTAAAAATTTTTGAGATTGAACGAGCCAATTGAGATACTTCAATACTATGAGATAATCTTGTTCTATAATAATCTCCCTCATGATAAACAAAAACTTGAGTTTTATATTTTAACCTTCTAAATGCAGAAGAGTGAATTATTCTATCCCTATCTCTCATATAACAAGTTCTATTAATATCGTTTTTCTCATTAAATATTCTACCTTTAGATTTTTGACTATTTGTTGCAAATAAAGAATAATTCATAATAGTTTAATTTTAACTAAATTTTTGTTATAAATAACTTAGAATTAAAACATAAATTAAAAATAGAACAATGATTACTGTAACAAATAGTGCTATTCAAAGAATTGAAGAAGTTAGTAAAAAAAAAAAATTAAACGATTGTATCTTTAGGATTGCTATAAATGGTGGAGGTTGTCAGGGATTCTCTTATGACTTTATATTTGAGACAAAAATTAATACTGATGATATTGTATATAAATATAAAAAAGTAAAAGTAATAATTGACAAAACTTCATTAGAAATCATCAAGGGTTCAAAAGTTGATTTTACATCAGATATGATGGGTTCATATTTTAAAATAGAAAATCCTAAAGCAGTCTCTACTTGCGGTTGTGGAACCTCCTTCTCAATATAATCAATAAATGCTTCTCGCCTCATGGAATATTAATTCTGTTAGAATTAGATTAGAAATACTTAATTCATGGATTAAAAAAAGAAATCCAGAAATTTTTTTTCTTCAGGAAATTAAATGTGAAACAATCAATTTTCCCTATGACTTTTTTAAAAAACTTGGATACGAAAGCTATGTATGTGGTCAAAAAGGAAGAAATGGAGTGGCTATAATAGTAAAAAAAAATATAATTGAAAAAGAAGATATAATAAATATTGATAATCTTAATATTGATGGTCAAGCTCGTTTTATCGAATATTACAGTAAAAAACTAGGAATTTATTTTTGTAATATATATGCACCAAATGGCAATCCTTTATCTAATCATGAAAAATTTAATTTTAAAATAAAATGGTACGACAGCCTTAAAGAATATCTTTCTAAATATATAAAAAAAGAAAAAAAAATTATAATTGCAGGAGATTTTAACGTTCTAGAAAATGAAAGAGATGTAAAAGATTTTGATAATTGGTCTGAAGATGCGCTAGGAAAATTAATTATTAGAAAAAAATTTAGAAAAATTTTAGGATTAGGTTTTACTAATATTGTTAGACAATACTATGAACCTGGAAAAATTTTTAGTTTTTGGGATTATCAAAAAGCTGCATGGCAAAGGAACTATGGTTTATTAATTGATCATATTCTTTGTTCACCAAATTTGCTAGAAAGTATAATTTCTTTTGGCTCAGACCATGAAATGAGAGGGAAAGAAAGACCCTCAGATCATATACCAATTTGGATGGAGTTTAATTAAATATCAGAATAAATTTTTTTTTCTTTTTTTGCACCAGGATGCGTTACAGCTCCAAATCTAGCAGAGCCGACATTTTGAGAATACTTCCATAAAGCCCCAGATTTAAAGTCGTTACTTTTTAATTTTAATTTTTTTTTTCTTAATTTTATCTCTTCAGATGAAATATTAATATCTATAATTCCTTTTTCAGCGTCAATAATAATTTCATCACCATCTTTTATCAATGCAATTGGTCCTCCTGAAGCAGCTTCAGGACATACATGACCAACACAAAAACCTCTAGTTGCTCCAGAAAACCTTCCGTCAGTTACAAGCGCAACTTCTGATCCCATACCTTGACCATAAATGGCTGCAGTTGTTGCTAACATCTCCCTCATTCCTGGACCACCTTTCGGTCCTTCATATCTAATAATAAAAACATCTCCTTTTTTATATTTTTTTTCTGAAACAACTTTAAAAGCATCTTCTTCGCAATCAAAACAAATTGCATTACCTTTAAAATATAAAGATTCCATACCAGCTACTTTAACTATAGCACCTTCAGGAGCAAGGTTTCCAACTAATCCAACCACTCCACCAGTTTTTGAGATAGGTTTGCTTGTGGAATAAATAATTTTTTGAGATGAGGTATCAAAATTAATATCAGATAAATTTTCTTTAATAGTCTTNCCTGAAACTGTCATACAGTCTAANTGAAGATAATCTCCTTCCATNAATGCTTTCATTAAAACTGGAACTCCTCCAATTTCATATAGATCTTTAGCTAAATATTTACCTCCAGGTTTTAAATCAGCAATATAGGGTGTTTCTTTAAAAATTTTTGCTACATCTAAAATATCAAAGTCAATTCCTACCTCATTAGCTAACGCAGGTAAGTGAAGTGCAGCATTTGTTGAACCACCACTGCATGCAACAATACGAGCTGCATTTTCAAGAGCTTTTTTTGTTACAATATCTCTTGGTCTTATTTGTTTTTCTATTAAATACATAATACTCTTTCCTGCATCATATGAAAATTTATCCCTTGATTTATAAGGTGCAGGTGTAGAGGTAGAACCTGGAAGAGCTAGACCAATTGCCTCAGAAACGCATGCCATAGTATTTGCTGTAAATTGACCTCCACAGGATCCAGCTGATGGACATGCAACTTTTTCTAAATCAACTAATTCTCTCTCTGTTATTTTTTTATCGGCAAATTTACCCACTGCTTCAAAAACATCTTGAACAGTAACTGGTTTATTCCTGTATGAACCTGGAAGAATAGAACCACCATAAAGAAATATAGATGGAATATTTAACCTTAACATTGACATCATTATTCCAGGTAAAGACTTATCACACCCAGCTAAACCAACCAAGCCGTCATAACAATGTCCTCTTATAGTAACTTCAATTGAATCAGCTATAATATCCCTTGAAACAAGAGATGATTTCATACCTTCATGACCCATTGCAATACCATCTGTAACACTTATTGTTGTAAATTCTCTTGGAGTACCTTGAGCCTCCTTAACTCCTAATTTTACTGATTGAGCCTGCCTAGAAAGAGAAATATTACATGGGGCTGCCTCATTCCAACATGAAGCTACACCAACAAAAGGCTGATTAATTTCAGTTTCGGTCATACCCATTGCATAGTAGTATGATCGATGAGGNGCAGATTCTGGACCNATACTTACATGTCGNCTTGGAAGTTNTGATTTCTTGCTCAACTATTTCTCCANTAAAAAGNTACNTAAAATTTTCATAAANTCANTTTGNTTATCAATNTAAGAAAAATGTCCNCCATTTTTAATACAANTTTTTTTTTCACCAATCATTTTACNNAATAATTCAAGATTCTTACTTTTTTCTCCATAGATGTAAATTTTTTTTTTAAAAAAATTTTTATAAAAACTTAGAAGAAAAGATCTCATNGACCATTTATATGAATAGTAAGAATATTTATAAAAATCTAATGCCGAAATATTTTGTAAATTTAAACTCCATTTTTTAACCGATAAATCATTTGATGTTACACACTTTTTTTTAAGATTGTTATAGCCTGTTTCCTTAAAAAAATTTAAGTCATATGAAATTGTTTTTTTTGTTAACAATGAAGTGTCAGATGATATAAGATTACCTTCATTATTAACTATTTTTAATAATTTATTTTTTTCTTTAAAAAAAAAACGAAAGAGTAGTATTAAAACTATCCCAGACATTGAATGTGAGTAAATAGAAAATTTTGTTATTCTCTTAAATTTAAGAAATAAATAAATTTTTTTTGCAAATTCTATGAGATAATCTTTTTCATATTTCTTATTAAAAGAAATATTATAATTTGGAATTTCGAAAATAAAAATTTGATACTTTTTACTAAACCTTCTTAATAAAAAACTATAATCCAGAGCAGAACATCCAAGTCCAGGTAAAATAATTAATTTTTTTAGTTGATTATTAAATTTTCTATTCGAGTAAAACTCAATATCTTTAAATTTAAATTTATACATTATTATCTGCAATAGAGTTTTCTAATAACTTTAGATTCCTCTCAGCACTTTTTAATTTTTCTTCTTGTTTCTTAACAACAAATTTTGGAGCATTATTAACAAAGTTTTTATTTTCTAGTTTTTTCTTAAAAAATAATATTTCCTTTTTATAAAAAGTAATTTTCTTAATTAAGTCTTTATTTTTTAGATTATTTTTCTNGATTTGAAATCCATACTTTATTTCTGATGAGATAAAATAATANANGTCNTTNTTTTTNCTCTCCTCAACTGATTCAANNAACTCNANATTNAAGATCGAAAAAATAATTAATTTAAAAGTTTTTAAAAATTTAATTTTTTTATTTTGATTNAAAATATATAAAGTAATTTTATTTTTCTCTCCCAAANTATTTTCTTTAATTGCAATTCTAAGATTTTTAATAAAACTAGTTAATTCGTTAAATAAAATAAGTTCTTTATTTAATTTAAGATTTTCAATTTCATGAAATGATTCCTCTAGGAGAGTATATGTTTCTTTAAAACCTAATCTATAGGAAATTTCTTCAGTAATAAAAGGGATAAAGGGATTAGCTAAATTTAACATATTTTTAAGTATCCATGAAAAGGTTTTATTGATCTCCTCAAAATGCTCTTTGTTTTTTAAGTAAGGCTTTATAAATTCAATATACAGATCACAAAAATCGTTCCAAATAAATTGATAAAGATTATTACATGCAAAATTATAATTAAAGTTTTCTAGATTATTAATTATTTGTTTATGAACTTTACAATATTGATTATAAATCCAAACATTTATTATTAATTTAGACTCATGAGGGTTAAAGCTCTTATCATATTTAAAATTATTTAGTTCATAAAACCTTGCAACATTCCATATTTTNGTAATAAAGTTCCTATTATTTTCAACAAGCTTATCAGATAACTTAATATCTCTTCCTTGAGTTGATAAAGAGGCTAGAGTAAACCTTAAAGCGTCTGCTCCATAAATTTTAATTATATCAAGTGGATCAATTACATTTCCTTTTGATTTAGACATTTTTTTACCTGATTCATCTTTCACTAAAGGATGAATATAAACATTCTCAAAAGGTACTTTTTTTATAAAATGTAATCCCATCATAACCATTCTAGNNACCCAAAAAAATATTATATCNAATCCTGTAATTAAAACATTNGTAGGGTAAAATCTACTAAGTTCATTATTATCTTCAGGCCAACCAAGCGTAGAAAAAGGCCAAAGTGCTGAAGAAAACCAGGTATCAAGAACGTCATTATCTTGAATTAATTTAATTTTTTTTCTCTTAAGTTTTTTTTTGGCAAGTTTTTCTGCTTCTTCAACGTTTTCTGCAACAAAAATTTCTCCGCATTCTGAGTACCAAGCTGGTATTCTGTGTCCCCACCATATTTGCCTGGATATACACCATGGTTCAATATTTTTAATCCAATGATTGAAAGAGTTTACCCAATTTTCAGGATAAAATTTTAATTTCGATAAAGAGATTATATTTTTTATTGGACGTGATAACTTCTTTGCATCGCAAAACCATTGTTCAGTTAAATAAGGTTCAATAATTGATCCCGAGCGTTCACCAATTGGTACAATCATTTTATTCAGTTCAACTTTAACAAGATGATTACTTTCTTTTAATTCATTAATAATTTTTTGTCTTGCTTCAAATCTATCTAATTTAAAATAGTCCTTTGGAACATTATTATTTAGTCTCCCATACTTATCAAAAATATTAATAACATTAAGATTATGCTTTTTTCCAACTAAAAAATCATTAAAATCATGAGCTGGAGTTATCTTAACCGCACCACTTCCCTTCTTAGGATCTGCATAATTATCAGCCAAAATAGGAATAGATACTCCTGAAATAGGAATAATTGCTTGCATACCAATGAATTTTTTCAATTTTTTATTGTTTGGATGTATTACTATTGCTTTATCACCAAACATAGTTTCAGGACGAGTCGTTGCAACTTGAACATATTCATCTGAATCAAGAATTTTATATTTTATATACCATAGTTTTCCATCAATTTCTTTTTGATTAACTTCAAGATCAGAAACAGCTGTTTGTAAAGATGTATCCCAATTAACAAGTCTTTTATCCTTATAAATCAGTCCTTGGTTATAAAGATCTATAAAAACTTTTGTAACTGATTTGCTCAGACCCTCATCCATTGTAAACCTTGATCTACTCCAATCAATTGAGGTTCCAAGCTTTTTTAACTGTTTAGTAATTTCATTACCTGACTTATTCTTCCATTTCCATACTTCATTAATAAACTGTTCTCTTCCAAGTTCTTTTTTTTTTTTATTTATTTTTTTTAGATTTTTTTCAACGATAATCTCTGTTGCAATTCCTGCGTGATCTGTTCCAGGTTGCCATAGGACTGATTTTCCAAGTTTTCTTTGAAATCTAATTAATATATCTTGCAAAGTAAATGTAAGTGCATGTCCCATATGTAAATTACCAGTGATATTTGGTGGAGGCATCATAATGCAAAACTTTTCAAGATTTTTCTTATCTTTAAATTCGAAAATGTTATTCCTTTCCCAAAAGGATATACATTTTTCTTCAATTTCATTAGGATTATATCTTTTTTCAATCATGATTTATTCAATAATATCTAACCATTTAAATTTAACTTCATTATAATTTTTAGTATCATCAAAATGTTCAACAGGTAAATCAAGATATTTAGAATTGAGTTGTCCCATATAAAACAGTAAATCAAAATAAGCATTAAAATATTCTTCAAAACTTTTTACGAGATTAAATTCTGACTCTATTAATTCTTGCTCAGCATCTAATATATCAAGNAGTGTTCTCTCCCCTANAAATAATTCTTGTTTTAATCCTTCAAGAAATTTATTATTTGCTTCGATTTGTTCCTTNTAAGCTTTAATTTTTGAGATAGATGAATTATAAGAAGACCAAGAAAAGGTTAAATTATATTTTAATTCATTTAGTTTTATTTTTTTTAATTCTTTCAAAGATTCTAAATTTTTTTTTGCTTCTCTCATTTTTGATGAAGCCAAACCAGAAGAATAAATTGGTATATTTATACTTGCTGTTGCTGACATAACTTCTCTTGCACTGTCTGAGCGAAAATAACCTTTACTCTTTCTAGCTTCTGCTTCTAGTTTAATAGAGGGCAATTTATTTCCAAACAAACTTTTAATTCTTTTTTCTGCTGATTTTATTAGATAGTTTTGGTTTATTATAACAGGATTATTTTGAATACATTTTTTTTCTAGTTCTTCAATACTGTAATCAAATTTAGGAAAATCAAAAAAAAGTTCTGGATTATCTGGCTTAATTCCAGTTAAAGCAAGAAATTTAGAGTTAAGAGCTTGTAAGTCACTTTTTGACTTAATAAATTCTGACTCGGCTAAAAAAAGCCTTGATTTTGCAATTGAAACGTCAGTTAATGTTATTTCTCCAATATCAAATTGGTCTTGAGCTAATTCAAACTGTCTATTTAAAAATTCAACATTTTTTTCATTAAGTAAAATTTCTTTTAGCTTTGATGCTAATTTTGAGTAAATGTGAATTGCTTCTAATAAGACCTCCTGCTCAGTATTCTTAAGATTATATCTCTGAGCTATTATCTCATTTTTTGCAGCTTTAATATTATTTTGGGTGCTTCCTCCATTATATATTTTCTGAGTTAGTTTTATTCCAGCTTGAGTTTCAGTTCTAACTCCATCTGAGATAATATTCGAACCTGACGTTGCAGTATCTATTTTACCTTTAGAGTAAAAACCACTTAATTCTGGTCTATAGCCTGCATAAGCTTGAGGTAACATTTCGTCTTTTTCAAAAAGTCTCTCTCTTGCAAGCTTTAATTTTGGGCTTGAATTATAAGTNCTTACTAAAACATTAGTTAATTGATNACCTAAAAAATTATNTGCTACTAAAANAGTAGGAAAAAAAAAGATTATGNAGAATAACTTAACTTTTNAATTCATAATCTTGCTCCGTGATTATGAAATCTTTTAAAATCTTTGCATTTGCATTAAATAAATGTCTGTAAGAAATCATNCCATTAATTTTTAATCCAACCATATATTCACCAAGCATTAATTCTTTTTTTTTGAAAATAGTAAAAAGTTCTCCTNCCTCCTTAAGTTGTTCAATTAGTTTATCTGGTATCATTTCAACAGACCCTTCAACAAAAATTTTATCGTAAGGTGCGTTTTTTTTTATTCCATCCTGTAAATTTCCATAACTAACTGAACAATTATGACAAGCAATCGCACTTAAATTTTTATTAGCATCTCTAACAAATTCATGATTATTTTCTAATCCAAATACATATCCAGAGAGTTTTGATAACAAAGCAACTGAATAACCAGTTAAACAACCAATAATTAATATTGAATCATTTTTTTTAACNTTAGANAATTCTAACATTTTTGCAAAAATAAATGTTTTCATTAANTACCTATCTTCAGAAAACTCTATATCTGANTCACTGTAAGTTAGNGCAAATTTATTTGGTGGAATAAATTTTTCTTTTTCAATAGTTAAAAGTGCATCAATTAAAACTGGATTTGTTACTTTATTAGTAATAACTTGATTATTAACCATATTTTCTCTAGAAATAATAAAATTTTTNTCGTACATTTTCTATCTAATATAAATTTATGAACTATATTTATCTTTTTTTTTATAACAATATAAGCTTTTTTAGTATTTTTTCCAATGGTGCGGTGGCGGAGAGGCTACGCTGCGGCCTGCAAAGCCGTCTACACCGGTTCGAATCCGGTCCGCACCTCCAAAAAATAAATGTTTTTACAAATCAAAAAATTAAATTAATATGAATTTTTAATTTTCCGGCGTAGCTCAGTTGGTAGAGCAAGCGACTGTTAATCGCTGGGTCACAGGTTCGAGNCCTGTCGCCGGAGCCATAAATTTAGTGTTTAATGAAAATCTTTATCAGTGGAATTGCCGGTTTTCTTGGAAGTCATTTAGCAGAATCATTTTTNAATGAGGGTCACAAAGTTGTAGGTTGTGATAGTCTTATTGGTGGAGAATTAGATAATGTTCCTCCAGATGCTGAGTTTTATCAATATGATTGTTGTTACAGAAATTCAATGCTCAAAATAACAAAAGGTTGTGATTTAGTATATCATACTGCAGCAACTGCTTATGAAGGTTTATCTGTTTTTTCTCCACATCTTATAACTCAAAATATTGTTACAGGTTCTGTAGCCTTATTTAGTGCAGCAATTGAAAATAAAGTTAAAAGAATTATTTTTTGTTCATCTATGGCAAGATATGGAACTAATAAATTCCCATTTAAAGAAACTTTAGAACCAAAACCCCAAGATCCATATGGTATAGCAAAAGTTGCGGCTGAAAAAATATTAATAAATTTGTGCGAAACTCACGGTGTTGAATACGTAATTGCAGTGCCGCACAATATAATTGGTCCTAGACAAAAATATGATGACCCATATAGAAATGTAGTTTCTATAATGATAAACCTTATGTTGCAAAATAGACAACCAATTATTTATGGAGATGGTGAGCAAAAAAGATGTTTTTCATATATCGATGATTGCATCAGCTGCTTAATACCAATGTTAGATCAAAAAAATTTAAATAAACAAATTATTAATATTGGGCCCGATGAAGAATTTGTTACTATCAATAAAGTCTCAGAAA
>PALK01000043.1 GCA_002710765.1 Rickettsiales bacterium
GGAGAAATTAAAAAAATTGCTTTAGCTAGAGCTTTATATAATGAGCCAGAAGTTTTATTTATTGATGAAACCCTTACATCAATTGAAGAAACTTTTGAGTTAGAGGTTTTAAATAAGTTAAAATTGAAAGGGTTAACTATTGTTATAATTTCTCATAGAGATTCTACAATGAAATTAGTTGATAATATTATTTATATGAATAAAAAAAATTCTAAATGATTGCATAAAATATTTAATATAATAAGTTTCTATTGTATTTATTCCAAAGTTTTAATTCTTTTTCAAATTGTGGTTTTTTTTTATGCGTGTAAAAATATTTGGTGCTGGTTCTATTGGAAATCATATGGCCTATGCATTTAGAACTAAAGGTTTTGAAGTCCATGTTTGTGATAATGACATTGAAGCCTTAACTAGAATGGAAATGAATATTTACCCTGAACGTTATGGGAAGTGGGATAGTAAAATAAAGTTATATGAAAGTTCGAATGCTCCTATTGGAGGGTTTGATATAATTATAATCGGAACTCCGCCAGAGAGTCATCTTGATATTGCTTTTTCTGTTTTAAAAGAAAATCCTGGAGGTTTATTAATTGAAAAACCCCTTACATATCCTTTTAATGATGATTTACAAAAATTTTATGACTTATCAAAAAATGTTAAAACAAAAATTTTCATTGGATATAACCATGTTGTTTCAAGTTCTATACAAAAACTTAATAATTTATTAAAAGAAAACATTATTGGTGAAATTTTATCTATAGATGTAAATTTTAGAGAAAATTGGGATGGAATTTTTAAAGCTCATCCATGGTTAGACGGACCAAAAGATAGTTATTTAGGTTTTTATAATAAAGGTGGTGGAGCAACTTGTGAGCATTCCCATGCTATAAATATGTGGCAACATTTATCTAAAATGTGCAATAAAGGTAGAATATTAAAAGTATCATCGTTATTAAAGTTTTCTGAAGAAGATAATATTAATTATGATTCTATTGCTTTAGTTAATGTAACTACTGAAAAGAAATTGATAGGTAGGATTGTTCAAGATGTAGTGACTAAACCACATGAAAAAATTGCAAAAATAATAGGAAATGAGGGAACAATTGAATGGTTCTGTAATTTTACACCCTCTATGGATAAGATTATCTTGAGTAGATTTAATGAGGAGCCACAGTCTATAGATTTTCCAAAAACTAGAAATGATGATTTTCTTCAGGAAATTAATTACTTAATTAACGAACTTAAAAATCCGGGAAAATACATAGATATAAATTTAAAAAATGGATATGAAACTATGAAAGTTATTGAAGGTATTTTCCAATCTCATCAAGATCAAGAAATTGTAAATATAGATTATTAAGTTTACTAACTTTTAAAACAATAGAGATGTTCATTAATTTTTTTTAATTTTATATTTCTCTTTAGTTTCATTAGTTTGCTAATTTCATTGAATTTCTTTGTTACATGTTTTGAATTCATTTCAGATAATTTATTTTCTGTTAGTTTATCTATAATTAAATTTCCAGTAATTTTTTTTAAAAAGATCTTCAAATTATAATATTTAGAAATCAGTAAAAAAATCAAAAATTTAAATTTCTTTTTAAAAGAAAAATGAAATTTATAATTTTTTGTTAAAAGTAGGTTTATTTTTTCAATGCTTTGAATAGAATTTTTGTTATAATTAAAGAATTCTTCAAAAATTTTATGATATTGTTTCAATTTAACTTTTTTATTAAGTAATCTTTTAATTAATAAAGAAGGATCACTGAAATTTTCACTACATTTAATTGGTAAGTAAGGGAATGAATTTCTTTCAAGTTTAAAAGGAGTGTAAGATATAGTTTGTTTTCCTAGCATAGATGATTCAACTCCAGTTGTTGAGTGATTAATAATTATAAATTCAGCAGATAAAATCCAAAATATAGAAGAATCATCGTAAACAACATGAACTCTATCTTTAAAATCTTTATACAAATCTATATAAGTCGACTTTTTTTCTTCAGGATGTGGTCTAATAATTACATTATAATTGGTTTTTTTACATATTTTTTTTATTAGTTCATAATTTTTTTTATGAAGTTTTTCACTGTAACTAATCCAAAAATTAAGATCATTATACCTATTAAGATAATTTTTAATTACAGATTTTCTGGAATTTATATTATTTGCAAATTTATTATCAGAGGCAAATAATATAAAATTTGAATATTTATTTTTAATTTTATTAATCTTTTTATTATAAAAAATTCTAAATTCTTCTGTTAATAAATCGAATCTTGGGTGTCCCGTAATGTAGAATTTATTAATATTATAGTTTTTTCTATTCTGCTTCAGATATTCATCTTGTTTTTTTCCCCACAAAAATATCATATCAAATATTTTTATAATTTGATCAGGTATTCTATAATCTAACATTTTAAAATCTTCCAGATCTACTCCATTTTCTTCATCCAAAAGTATAATTGAGCATTTATTTTTTTTTAATTCTGAGTATATTTTATCTGAAATATTCTGATGATATCCTTTGTCTATATAAACGACATTATTAATGTAATTAGAAATTTTTTGTGCGAAGGTTTTTGTGCCTAAAAAAACAGTAATATTACTTTCAGCAAGCTTGCAAGCTAGAAATATTTTTGAATTTAACTCTCTTGAGGTTGTTTCGATCGGAATAACCACGCATGATTTTTTCATAAAAATTTAGTCAGTCGATTTTATATTTAATATTATTTGATTTTAACCTTAGAAATTAATTATTAAATAAAAGTTTACATTTTATTTCTGCTATTTTTCCAATTGATAATTAATTTTATTTCTATTTTTAAAATTATTAGAAAGTCTGTCCAAAAATTTTTTTTAATTTTTTCTAAAATATAGTTCAATTGAGTTTCATAGTTATTTTTAAATTTTTTGTTATATGAGCTATATGACTTTTTAAAAAGTCCATAAATTTCGGAATTTTTTTTATTTTTTTCATCTCTTGAAACAATGATGGGATTTAATTTATTTTTTAGACAAATAAATTTAAAATTTTCTATATTAAAGTAATGGAGATGCACAGGCCTAAAAAAACTCGTTTTAATATTTTTTTGTTTAATCCCCATTGAATCAGGCACTACTATATATGCCATACCCGTTTTATTTAGTAAATTAGAAATTTCAATTAAAATACTATTTACTGACTTAACATGCTCAAGGGTATGTCTGAAAATTATAAAATCAAATTTCTTTTTTATAGTTCTTGACCAACCCATATTTTCGATATCAATGTTATAAATTTTACATCCAAGTGTTCTTAGATACTTCCAATTATCTTTATATTGTTCTATTACATGAGCATTTATGTCCGGAATCTTTTTTCTCAAATACTCTATTGCTGATCCATTCCCAGAACCAATATCTAAAATATTTAATGGTTTTTTAACAATGTAATTACTTACTCTATGCCACATGTCGTCCCACCTTATGAATTTAGTTTCTGAATTTAAATTTATGGGCTCATTGTCAAATTTAAATTTATACCAAACTGCGTTTATCTTTTGATATTCAATTTTTGTAGGCCATGGATTGCTCATTAGATGACCACAATCTTTACATATAGAAATATAAGTTTTAAGAGCAGGTATCCTCTCAGTTCTAGAAATTAATAATTTAGAAAAATTTAAACTTGAACAAATTGGACAGTTTACAACTTCTGTTTTTTTCATAATAAGTTATTTAAGGAAAACTTTTTTTTTAATAACATTTTCATTTTTATAGAAAAACTTGGCATTTGGCATTACTAAGTTTTTATATTTTTTCTTATTTTTTAGAAGAAATTTTGCAAATTCATAATCTATTTGATTATCTATATTTGTTGAGATTTTATCATTTTTAAAACCAAATGCTTTTGAACCATATAATGTAGGCTGTCTTTTAAGGAAGTTATCAGAATGAAGAACATAAACGGCTTGGTCCCTTAAAAATGCTGTTTCTTGATTTTGTCTGGGTATTCCTTTTTTTGGTTCATCGAATAAGAAGCTTTTTATCATTAAATTTTTAGATAATTTTTTCATTCTTATGGGATGACTATCTTCAACTTTTTTTAAACTTACCACTGATGAAGCTTTCTTTTCAAAAGCTAGTTCAATAGCCTTATCTACTAGTTTACCATTTCTAAATGGGCAAGGAGGTTCAAGTAAAACTATATAACTTGGTTTAAACTTAAGTTTCTTATTTTTAAGAATATCTTTAATTACATTATATGAGAGTACTTTATCTCCAGCTAGCTCTGAAGGCCTTTTCCAGTAAAAATTTGAAGCTAAATTTCCTAATTTTTTCTCTGAATAGTCAGATGAAAGGATTATTTTGTCTATTAGCTTTGATTCTAGAGCTGCTATTATTGACCATTCAACTAGACTATATCCGTCGAGTTTTTTTATATTTTTATTTCTTAAGCCTTTTGAACCTTTTCTGGCTAAAATTAGTCCAAGAACTTTCATTATACTAATTTTTTGAAATTTCATTTGGCCAGTTTGGCCAAATCTGATTGGAATCAATTGTTTTGCTTAATCCTTCGTCNAATTTAACTTTTGGGTTAAAACCAAGAATTTTTTTTGCTTTCGAAATATCACATATTCTTGAAAAAATTTCTCTATTTTTTTTTCTATCAGTTGAATGAAAATCTTTATCCATTTCAGGCTTTAAATTTTTTTCTTTTGATAATTTAATAATCTTTTTAGCTAAATTTAGAACAGAAATATTATTATTAGGATTACCTATATTAAATATTTCAAAATTATCTTTATTCTTAATATTATATTTTAAAGCTAAAACAGTTGCTTTTGCAGTGTCACTCACAAAGCAATATGATCGTACTTGTTTACCAGTTCCATTAACTAATGGTTCTTTTTTTTTTTTAACAGATCTAATGAAATTTGGAATTGCAAATTGTGCTGTTTGAAATGGTCCAAAAGTATTAAAATATCTCAGTATTATACCTTTAAAAATTTTATGATGTTTACATACAGCTTTCAAATACTCTTCACCTGCAAGCTTTGAAATTGCGTACACAGTTTTACCCTGGGTCATTGAAACTTCAGTAACTTTCTTTTCAATAGGTTCTCCATATACCTCTGATGAAGACGCAAAAATAAACTTATTAATATTATTAGTTAAACAAGCTTCTATGACATTTTTTGTTCCTTCTATATTTATTTCCAAACATCTTAATGGTTCTGTTTCAGTTCTTTCTACTCCAAGTAAAGCTGCTAAATGGATTACATAATCAACAGATTTCATACTGTGATTTAGCATTGCTTTATCCAGAANAGATCCACAAATATATTTATTAATTTCATCATACTTTGAAATTTGCATAATTTTTTCTGCAAGATCATAAATAATTGGTTCAAAACCATATTNTCTTAATTGNNTTGATACCTCAAAACCTATACATCCTGCTCCACCTGTAACTAAGACTTTTTTTTTCATTCTCTAAATATTAAAAAATTTTTTTTCAACAACATTATTATAATCTAGTTTAATCATTTTTCTAATAATCCTTTCTGAGACCTTACCATCACCATAAATATTTTTGCAATTTTTTAACTTTTTCTGAAAATTTTTATCATTTTCTATAAAACTTAATTTTTTGAGTATTTTCTTTTCGCAGAAATCTGAATCAATAACATTATTTGATCTTTCACGACCACTTTGACGAGAACCAATATTTATAACTGGAAGTTTAAAACTAGCTGCCTCTCTNATNCCTGAAGAAGAATTACCAATCATAAATTNAGCATTTCTTAATAATAANATAAAATCTTCAGATCTTAAATTTTTTATAATTTTTATATTTNTTANTTTTTTTATNTTNTTTAGAATATAGTTNCAACCNGGATCTGTATTGGGNACAAAGCTCAANACTTCATAGGTTNGAGAAATTTTTTTTATNGCATTACATACTTTTTTGAAAAGAATTTTAGCTTCATTTAGGTTTGTAGTAACTGAGTGCATTATAAAGATACAAAATTTATTTTTTATTTTTAAATTTGATTGTAAATCTTTAAAATTATTTTTTTTATTAATTTCTTTCTCAAGAATGTCTGTATATGGACAACCAACATGAAATACATTGCTNGGNTTTTCTCCCATNTGAATTAATCTTTTTGCAGAAANTTTTGTTGCCACAAAATGAAAATGNGATAANTTTGAAACTGCNTGTCTAATTGATTCATCAATAGTGCCACTAANTTCTCCACCTTGAATATGAATTATTGGTATATTCATNAGTGCGCAAATTGAACCAATGGCAAGTGTTTCAACTCTATCAACTGTTACAAGAGCAACTTTNGGTTTAATTTTTCNTATANCNTTTATNATACCNTCTGCACATTTTACAAATGCNTTTGCATTNCCAGCCAAAGAATCATCAAGTGGTTCATTAAACATTTTTACTTTAGCATTAATATAAAAACCATCTTNAATAATNTCATTAATAGTATTTCCAGAAGATTTTAATAGATGNGAACCAGTAACAANAAGTTTTANATCAAAGAGTTTATGANTTCTTAGTTTTTCAAGNACACTTTTTATTCTTGGATAGTCAGCTCTTGTTCCTGTAAAAGCACATATNTTAATTATTTTATTCGACGTCATTTTTTTTTATTTGTTCNCCTGAATTNATATTATTTTTTGATTTTTTNCCAATAATANAATTGAAATCATTAGCATTATAATATCCTGTTCCTGGTCTTTTTACCCATATATTATCTTTCGAAAAAGTTTGACCTTTTTTNATTTCNTTAATTGACACNACTGAACTGAAAGCAAATTTTGCTACTTCTATTTCAGATTTTACTATACCTTTTTTTCCACCTCTCATATTAAAAATTCTTTTTGANCCTTCAACAAGTTCNANACATTGTTTNCCATNCATAGAGCATTTGATATCTGGACCTTTTCTNGTTAAATNATCTGTAAAATGTCTTTCTATTAAGTCTGCACCNAGAGCTAGTGCACTAAAAGATGCAAGATTACCAATNGTATGATCAGAAAGTCCNACNGGGATANCTTTAAAATTATTTATTAATTCTAACATGGCACCTAATCTTACGTCAGAATCATTTGTTGGATANGAATTAGTTGTATGCATCAATGCAAATTGAATCTTATTTTTTTTTAAAATAGCAACTGATTTTTTNACATCAAGAATANTATTCATACCTGTACTTAAAATTATAGGTTTTTTAAANTTACATATGTGTTCTATTAGAGGGTAATTATTACATTCACCTGATCCAATTTTGAATGCAGGAACATTTATTTCATACAAAAAATTTGCTGCAGCTCTTGAAAAAGGAGTGCTCATGTAAGTAGCACCCTTATCTTCTACAAACTTTTTAAGATTTATTTCATTATCTTTTGATAATGCACAATCTTCCATTAATTCATATATAGATTTTCCAATATAATCAATTTCCCAATCTTTTGCATGAAATGACATCTCGTCATCAACAATATGTGTTTGATGTTTAATTATATGAGCCCCAGAATTAATTGCCATTTCAGCCATTTTCTTAGCAAGTGCTAAACTGCCTTCATGATTAATACCAATTTCAGCAATAATTATTGGTTTACAATTTCTTTTTAATTCTAAATTATTTATTTTAAATTTCATGTGCCAAATTTATTTTTAAGCTTAAATAATTTTTACACTAAATCATTTTTAAAATATATACTTAGGAAAAATAATGAATATATTTTATTTAAATTATTTCAGAATTTAAGNTATTAATTTNTTTTTTGTTGTATAGTATAAATTTAATNATTGANTTTAACTNTANAGAATTTNAAATATNAANGCTNAAAATTAGAAATGATATTTAAANCTTTAACTTTAAAAATCTNTTAAATTANAATGAAATTCNNAATTAGTATTTNTTTTTGATTCAGGNGAATACTTTATANAACTAAATTATACAAACAAGGAAGCTAATGGATTTTAATTTTAAAGATTTATTTGTACTTGATATTGCTAATAATCATCAAGGTAGTTTAGCGCACGGTAAAAAAATAATTGACAAACACTCGGTTGAATTAAAGAAAAGAAATGTAAAAGCTGGTTTTAAGTTTCAATTTAGAAATCTTGAAACGTTTATTCATAAGGATTTCAAAGGATCTAAAGATGTTAAACATGTTTCTAGATTTGAGTCAACCAAACTCTCTGACAGTGACTATCAAGAATTATTTAATGTAATAAAAAAAAACAATTTTTATACAGTTTGTACTGCATTTGATGAAATATCTGTAGATAAGATTATTGAAATGAAGTTTGATATTATAAAAGTTGCATCTTGTTCTAGTAATGATTGGCCACTTCTTGAAAAAGTTTCTAAAGCTAATATTCCAACAATTATATCAACTGGTGGTTTGTCAGTTCCCGAGATTGATAAGATTGTCAGTTTTTCTGAGCATAGAAAAATGGAATTGGCTTTAATGCATTGTGTTGCAATTTATCCAACTCAAGAAGATGAATGTGACTTGTTAAATATCAAAATGCTTAAGGAGAGATATCCGAATATAACCATAGGTTGGTCAACTCACGAGAGCCCAAAAAACTATGATGTAATAAAGATTGCTAATTCAGTAGGTGCAGAGATGTTTGAAAGACATATTGGCTATGAAACAGACAAAATTAAATTAAATAAATATAGTTCTACACCATTACATATTTCATCATGGCTTGAGTCATGGAAAAATTCAAAAAAGATTTTAGGTAAATTTGATAGAACTAATAAGGTAAAAGAAACCGAAAGTTTAAATGAATTAAAAAGAGGAGTTTACCTCAAAAGAAATAAAACAAAGAATGAAACATTAACTTTTGATGATGTATATTTTTCAATGCCTTGTCAGTTAGGTCAAATAAGCTCTGGTGAATTTAAGAATGGTATAATGCTGAAATCAGATCATCAGAANGATGAAATGTTAAAATCTAAGAATATTAAATTTTCTAAACAGACATCTGCTGAAAGGATATATGAATATGTTCATCAGGTAAAAGCTATGTTGAATTATGCAAAAATTAATTTAGGAAATGAGTTTAATGTAGAATATTCTCATCATTATGGAATCTCAAAGTTTGATAAAGTAGGTTGTATTTTGATAGAATGTATTAATAGGGAGTACTGTAAAAAAATATTAATTCAACTCCCAGGACAAACACATCCTTTTCATTTTCACAAGAGGAAAGAAGAAACTTTTCAAGTTCTTTGGGGTAATATGGAAATAAATGTTGATGGAAGGGTAAAGAATCTTTTACCAGGAGATACAGCATTAGTATTACCAGGTACTTGGCATAAATTTCAAACTAAGATAGGTTTCATTGCAGAAGAAATATCTACCACCCATTATAATAATGATTCTATTTATAAGGATAAGACTATTAATGAAAAAAAAAGAGAAGAAAGAAAGACAGTTGTAAAGCACTGGGGTAGGTTTGAAATAAAAGACAAATTAACTATTCAATGACAATAAAATCTTCTTCTGGAAAATCATATAAAATTTTAGCCATTATACCAGCTAGAGGCGGTTCAAAAGGTATAAAAAATAAAAACATCAAGAAAGTTGGGGATATTCCTCTAATAGGTCATACCGCAAGATTGTTATCCAGTATAAAATTTATTGATAAATCAATTGTTTCAACAGATAGTAAAAAAATAAAAAAAATCTCTGAGAATTATGGTGTAAGCGTACCTTTCTTAAGACCAACAAACCTGTCAGGAGATAATGTTCCTGATATACCTGTTCTTCAGCATGGGCTTAATGAATGTGAGAGAATTTATAAGACTAAATTTGACGTGATTTTAATGCTTCAGCCTACTTCTCCAATGAGAAGTAAGTCAATTATTTTAAATGCTATTAAAAAATTAGTTGAGGAAAAATTAGATTCAGTTTGGTCTGTTTCTAAAGTTGATTCAAAATTTCACCCTTTAAAAATATTAAAAATTACAAATAAAGGTTATCTAGATTTTTATTTGTCAGAAGGTGCTAATATAATTAATAGACAAATGTTAGATAATACTTTTCAAAGGAATGGTCTGGTATATGCTTTTAAACGTAAATCAATAATAGAAGGAAAAATTTTGCCAAAAAAAAGTGGATATTTAATTGTTGATAAATTNATAATTAATATTGATAACTATAAAGAATTAAAAGACGCTGATGAATTTTTTAAATGTAGTTAAATCAAGAGTTTTTAATAATTATTTTTTCTTTTCTTTTATTTATTTTGTAAGAAAAAAAATAATTAAGTTTTCATGTACTATTAATAAAAAAAGAAAAATTAAATATAAAATTGATAAAAATATTGGTTTTCTAAAATTGAATTTAAATGANAATAATATTTTTGAAGCAATTAATTATTGCAAAAAAATAAAATTATTTAATTTTAGTGAAAAGAATAAAAAAAAAGATTTTTTTTTATTTACAAAAAAAATAGATATTTTCCAAAATAAACCTATATTAAATCTTGCAAAAAATGAAAAAATTATATCAATAATTGAAAACTATTTGAATACTATCCCAATACTTTTTTATGCTGGCATTTGGCATTCAAGAGCGGAACAAAGTCATGAATATAAAGGTTCCCAATTATTTCATTTTGATAGAGAAGATTTACATCAAATAAAGTTATTTATTCCATTAGAGCCAATATTGGATGATTCAGGACCTTTAAATATTTTTGACGTTAAAAGCACATCATATTTTGTAAAGAAGAATTTAATTAATCTTAACTTTATTAACAAAAAAGATAGGTTTTTAGATAATCATGTTAAAAATATTTTAAAAATCAAACCAAAAATACTTACTGCAGAAGTTGGTGATTTAATTTTTGTGGACACAACTAATTGCTTACATTTTGGTAGTAGAGATTGTAAGCTTGGAAAGTATCATTTAACTTTACAATACTTAACTCCATATTCGACAAAACTCGGTTCTTTTATTAAGGAAAATAAAAAAATAGATAGTATTTTTAGCTATTTAAAATGGAAAAAAGCAAAAGAAAAATTAGAAAATGTTTAGATATATAGAAGATTATATAATAAAAAAATATAGTGCTTACAGTTATAAAAGAGCAAGTAAAATTAATAAAATTTTACTATCAAATAAAGAAAATATTTTTAAAAAAAATAATGAAAAAAAGACAGCAGATTTAATTTATATGAGTTTAGTATCTTATCATAATCCATGGAGAAAATTGACATCAAATTTTAATGTTGTTTTTAATTCGAAAGGAGTTTTTAATGATGAGATTTTTCAAGGTTTAAGTAGAAGTTCAAAATTTTCAGTTTTTCAATATAGTAGAAAAGTTAATAGAAAAATAGCTAATGAATTTTTCCCTGACGGTACTAGTCATTTTAATTATTTAAATAATGATCCAANATTTGAAGAATTTTTGAAAGAATGTGAAGATTTTTTTTCAAAGGTTTTTTATTATTTAGGTAAAAAAATAAAGATAGATGCATGGTTATCTGGAAACTTTGGAGCATTCGACGAACAACCAATGGCAAAAGCACTAATACGAAATAATACTAAATTTTTTTCATTTCATAAAGAATGTATGTTATCTCCTGGATGGAAAAACTATTTTTTGCAAGCTTTTAAGAATGGACGAACACCATTTAAAGGCAATAAGATAATTGTATTTAATGAGTTATCAAAAGAACTAATTATAGAATCTGGACTATGTTCTTCAGAGAAGATTGATATATTTGGAATGGTGAGACTTGATAATCTTCATGAGTGGAGAAAAAAAAATATTAATAAAAAACTTTTTAAGAAAAGATTAGGAGTTTTTTTTACTCAGCCAACTGCGCAATTGCCAACTATGATTACTGATTTGAATATTGATACATATATTAATAAATCTGTAGGTTTAAGGTGGTCAGTTTTAGTCAAAGAAACGAATAAAAAAATATATGAAATAGCAATAGAAAATGAAGATATAGAAATTATTGTTAAGCCAAAATTTAATGACGAAAAGTTTGCTATAGAACTTTTTAAAAGTTTTGGTGAAATACCAAAGAATTTGATCATTGCAAATAACTATTATGATAATGCAGAGCATCTAATTAAAAATAGTGATTTAATATGTGCATTCAATTCCACAGCAGTATTAGAGTCCATTGCAGGAGGAATACCGGTTGTAATTCCTAATTTTGGTGAAGTTAATGAAGAAATATATAAAAATCACATACTTGATTTTTTTAATGTTCCTTTTATGGCTTCTAATCCAGAAGAATTAAAAAATATTATACTTGAGAATCTTAAAAAAATGAATTTTATACCTAAAGAATTGAGTTCAGAAAAAAGAGAGGTTTTGAAATATTGGACCAATAATCCTGATGGGGACTTGGGTAAAGAAATGCCTAAATATTTAGAAAAACTAATATTTTCAAATGACTAATTTTCTCAAGTTTTAAAACTTGAACTTTAAAAAAATTACCAATATATTACTCTTATGTTCTGTAAAGTATTATTTATATATCCTAATCAAAGATCAGAAAGTCTTGTACCGCCAGCTATTGCAATTTTTTCTAGTTTATTAAAACAAAAAGGTCATCAAGTAGATCTATTTGATACATCAGACTATGACCTTGATGCTGATGAATACATAGATTTTAAAAACTCTCAAAAAAACAAAGTTGCCGTTAATAATTTATTAGTTCGTCCTTATGAATCCAGACAAGAATCACTTATAAAGCATAGGAGTGCAAGTCAAGATTTAAAGATTAAGATAGAAACTTTTAAACCTGATCTTTTAGCAGTTACATCGACTGAAAGNACTTTNTCTCTTGCTATTCAATTANTAAAGTCTGTAAGAGAATTTAAAATACCAACTGTTATTGGNGGTGTCTTTGCGACTTTTGCTCCTGAAGTTGCAATTAAGTATGATGAAATAGATATGGTCTGTGTTGGTGAAGGTGAAAATGCTATTGTTGATTTGGCAGATAAAATTGCTGCTGGATCAAGATATGATAATGTTACTAATTTATGGGTAAAAAAAAATAATGAAATTATTAAAAATGGTCTTATAAATCCTGTAGATGTTGATACCTTNCCTTTGCCAGATTTAAATATATTTGATGATACTAGACTTTATAGACCAATGTATGGAAAAATGTACAGGATGATGCCAATGGAAACCCATAGAGGCTGTCCTTATAAGTGTACATTTTGCAACTCTCCTTCTCAAAACGTTTTGTATGATAATACAACTCGTGGAAAGTTTTTTAGAAAAAGAAGTATCGAACTAGTAAGAAAAGATCTCTTATATTTAAGAGATATTATGAATGTTGAATATGTTTATTTTTGGGCAGATACTTTTTTTGCTTGGTCTAATAAACAATTTGATGAGTTTTGTGAAATGTATGAAGATTTTAAGTTACCTTTTTGGTGTCANACAAGAGTAGAAACAGTTACTCATGAAAGAATAAAAAAATTGAAAAATATAGGTCTACATATGTTAGCTTTTGGGATGGAGCATGGTAATGAAAAATTTAGAGCAGATGTTATTGATAGAAAATATTCTAACGAATCTGCTATAAAAGCTCTTCAAATCCCTCATCAGTATGGTGTTCCATTTACAGTTAATAATATTATAGGTTTTCCTGGAGAAACAAGAGAATTATCTTTTGATACTATTGAGATTAATAGAAACTGGGAAGCTGATCAAATGAGTTGTTCTATATTGCAACCNTATTATGGAACACCTNTNAGAAAAGTTGTTGTGGAAAATGAATATTTACACCCCGATGCAATCTGCCCTGCAAATTCTGATGANACAATGTTAGATCTTCCCAACTATTCAGCNGANGAAATGAAGGGNTTGAGACGAACCTTTGCAATGTATGTAAAATTTCCNAAAAATAGATGGAANGATATTGANAAAGCAGAAAAGATTGATAGTGAAGGAGATAAAGTATGGGAAGATTTAAAACAGGAATATTTGGATAGATATTTAGTGACATCTGATACGGACATTACAGAGCAAGGTAATCCCAAAGATATTGAAGATTCTCAAGGAGGAATGGGTCCTTCAACAAGTTTTAGTATTTAAATAAAATCTTTATTTTTTCTTGTAAAGAAGATTTTACTTTTGAATTTTNGTAAAATTAATTTCTAAAATTTAATTATTAATAAATTAATGTTTAAAAAAAAATTTAAAATTGGAAAGATTACTGTTCCCTCAAAAAATATTCCAATTGTTATTGCTGAAGCAGGAGTTAATCATTTTGGCAATTTTCAAAAAATGAAAAAATTAATTGATTTAGCATCTGATGCAGGGGCCGATATATTTAAAACACAGTTCTTTATAACTGATGAACTAATATCATCATTAAATAAAGACTGGTATAAAAGAATGTTGTCTAAAGAGGTTAATATAGAATTTATAGCTAATGCTAAAAGTTATGCTGAGAAAAAAGGTCTTTTATTTTTATGTACGCCCCATGATGAAAAATCTTTTTTTCTTTTAAAAAAATTAAATTTATTAGCATATAAGATTGGTTCAGGTGAAAAGGGTAACTTTAAATTTCTTGACTTAGTATCTAAGGATAAAAAACCATTAATTATTTCGACCGGGATGCATTCGATGAATGAAGTAGAGAGCTTNCTAAATTTTCTNANTAAGAGAAAATTNGAAAAAGTTTGTATTTTACATTGTATTTCTTCTTATCCCTCTCCANTAGNGGAGTTGAATTTATTAAATATTAGAACTATGATTGAAAAATTTAAAATTCCAGTTGGGTATTCTGATCACTGTAGTTCNTTTCTNCCTTCNTATATTGCAATAAGTATGGGAGCNTGNATTATCGAAAAACATATAACTNTTGATTATAATATACCTAACGCNCAAGATTGGAAGGTTTCAGCAGGTCCAACTAATTTTAAAAATTTTGTAAAAGAAGTAAAGAGTATTAATTTAATAATTGGAAATGCTGAAAAGAAAATTAGAAAATGTGAACTTCCTACAACTAAATGGGCACTGAAAAGAATAATTTCAAAAAAAGACATTTGTAAAAATAAAATTATCTCTATTAATGATATCTGTTTAAAAAGAATAGATAAAGGTATTGATTCTAGTGAGTTTAATGAAATTATAGGTAAAAAAATAAAAAAGTCAGTAAAGCAGGGCTATCCAATTTTAAAAAAATATTTCTGAATTATGCAAAATATTAAAATAGCAGTTTTAACAGGTAAAAGAGGTGGATATGGTGCNATGAAACCTATGCTTAAACTTTTTGANAAGTCTAAGTTTTTTGATNTAAATATTATTGCAACAGATCANCATTTGGATACTAAGTTTGGAACTACAGTTAAAGAAATTGAAAACTCTTTTTCTTGTTTGACCAAAATTCCTTTAAAACAAAAAAATGATAGTTCATTTGAAAGAACTAAAGCTATGTCAAAATTAACGGCTGAGTTATCAAAAGTATTTGAAAAAAGTCTTCCTGATATATTTTTTTTATACGGGGATAGNAGTGAGGTTCTATCTGCGGCTNTGGCAGCACTTCATTTTAATATTATAATTGCTCATATACAAGGTGGNGATTTAACTGGAAATATTGATGACTCTATTAGACATGCGGTAACAAAGTTATCGCATTTACACTTTGTAAGTTGTAGGGATAGTTTTAATAGAATCAAAGGAATGTATGAAGATGAATGGAGAATTAAAGTTGTTGGTGATAGTCATATTGATCCAATAATTCAGAAAAAATTTTGCAAACCTCAAATTATAAAAAAAAAGTTTAAAATTGGAAAAAATTTTATTATTTTTTTAATGCATCCAGAAACATTGGATATAAGTAAGGATTATAATGTCTTAAAAAAATATATTGAGTTTTTACTATCTTTAAATTTAGAAATTATAGCTGTATATCCTTGTTCAGATAACGGATATCAAAAAATTATTGATATTTTGAAATTATATGAAGATTATAGAAATTTTAAATTATTTAAGAATATAGATTCCTTTTATTTTTTAGGTTTNATGAATATTGCANATATNATAGTTGGAAACTCATCATCTGGAATAATTGAAGCACCCTATTTTTCCTTGCCAACAATTAATATTGGAGAAAGACAGAAAAATAGGTCAGGAATTGAAAATGTTTACAATGTAAATTATGATTTTGAAAANTTTAAAAAAATNGTTTTAAAANTTTTAAATTCCAAAANAAAAAGCAAATTNAAAAGNATATATGGAAATGGTAAAACTGGTAAAAATATTTTNNATGNTATTTTGAATTTAAAAAAGAGTAAAGNAGAAATTATCAATAAGCTCTGAATANGTTAATTTTTANAAGTTAAATCANNATTAANAATTTTTGTTTAACCAAGTAATTTAATAATTTGAAAAATGAAATGAATGGTGTACAAAGTTATATAATTTNAAATTNAAATATTAGGTNCTAGATTTGAAAATATTAATTCTTGGAGCTGANGGATATTTGGGTTGGCCTACTGCAATGCATTTTGCCTCAAANGGAAACGANGTNTGTGTTACAGATAATTTTTGNAAACGAAGATTAGAACTTGAGCTTGGAACTGAACCNCTGATTAAGGTTCCNAATCTTCATTATAGAGTTGAAAAGTGGAATCAGGAATCTTCNAATAAAATGACTTTGATTATTGGAGATCTNCTTAATTCAAGATTTATATATAAATTATTAAATGATTTTAAGCCTGACGCTATTGTTCANTATGCAGAACAACCATCTGCACCTTATTCTATGATTGGAAGAGAACAAGCTTACTTTACACAACAAAATAATGTTTTAGGAAATTTAAATTTATTATTTGCAATGAGATCAGTTGTTCCTGATTGTCATCTTGTTAAATTAGGTACTATGGGTGAGTATGGAACACCAAATATTGACATTGAAGAGGGTTATATAGAAATAAATCATAATGGTAGAAAAGATATATTACCATTTCCAAAAAAACCGGGTAGTTTTTATCATTTATCAAAAGTTCATGACTCTCATAATATTATGTTTGCATGCAATATATGGGGATTAAGAGCTACTGATTTAAACCAAGGTATTGTTTATGGTGTTGAAACTAATGAAGCAAAAATTTCAAATAACTTTCATACAAGTTTTCATTATGATCACATATTTGGAACTGTTTTAAATAGATTTTGTGTTCAAGCTGTATTGGGTGAACCACTTACTGTATATGGAGGTGGTGAACAAACTAGAGGTTATCTAAACATTTTAGACACAATACAATGTGTTGAGATCTCTATTAAAAATCCTGCAAAAAAAGGTGAATTTAGGGTATTTAATCAATTTACAGAAAAATTTAGTGTTAATGATATAGCTGAGCTTGTAGAATCTGCTGCAAGAAAAATTAATATAGATGTTTCAATTAAAAAATTAGAAAACCCAAGAATTGAAATGGAAAANCATTATTATAATCCNAAGAANACNAATTTGAAGAACCTTGGATTAAATCCAATACTTNTAAATGAGGATATTATAACNAAATTNATTGAAAGTATAATAATACATAAGGAGAACATAATTAAGTCNACGATTTTACCNAATGTAAAATGGTCAAGAAATTAAAAAACTTTAGAATTATATAAAATATTTAATGAAAAATAAATTTAATGCTGTTTATTTCATNCAAATGAATTATTCAGATGAAAATTTAAGAAATTTAAAGAATAAATTTAATCTTACAGTTCTTNNNGATGTAGAAAAAATATTAACGTTNAAACATGATAATGTTGATGTTNTATTTGCCCCTTTTGAATTAAAAATAACTNAAAATTTTTTAAANAAATTTAATAATCTTAAAGTGATTATTTCTAATACAACTAGTATTCCTCATATTGANNTTAATGCTTGTGAAAAAAAGAAAGTAAANATTTCTGCTTTAAATGATGATAAANNTTTTTTAGATAAAATTACTCCNACAGCTGAGCATACATTTGGACTATTNTTAGCTTGTTATCGGAATATNATTCCTGCTTTTGAAGATGTTAAATCNGGTAATTGGAATAGATGGAAATTTGGTGCTCCAAAAATGTTATCNAAAATGAGAATTGGAATTTTAGGCTTTGGTAGACTCGGCCAAAAAGTATCTAATATTGCTGAATCATTTGGAATGAAAGTTAGTTGGTTCGATCCCTACATTAAAGGTGGAGAGGATAGTCTTAAAAATATGGTTAAGAAAATTGATATTTTATCCATACATGCTAGTTCTAATGATAAAAGTTATAAGATAGTTAATAAAGAAATTTTAAAGTTATTACCCAGAGGATCAATTGTAATTAATACTGCTAGAGGAGAATTACTAGATATTGATGCATTAATAGATTTACTTGAAATTGGACATATAAGTTATGCTGCATTAGACACGATAGATGGAGAATTTAAAAAAGATTTTAAAAAAAATCTAAAGAATACTAGAATATATAATTACATAAATAATAACAGTAACCTTTTACTAACTCCTCATATAGGTGGGTCAACTTTTGATGCTTGGCATTTAACTCAGAAGAGAGTCATAGAAAAATGTTTGAACTATTTAAAAAAAGAATTTTAGGCTAAATTAAAATTATTAAATTAATAGAATAATTAAGAAAGAACAAATGAAGATTCTTGGTTTTATACCTGCAAGAGGTGGTTCAAAAAGTAT